>JAODBM010000025.1 GCA_025463985.1 Acidimicrobiales bacterium | reverse complement strand
GGCCTGTTCGGCTGACGGCGCGTGCGCGCCCGCGGCCCGTCAGCGGCGCGGGCGGACGGCGCGCCTCCAAACCGGAGGCGATGACCGCCCGGATCGGCGTGCTATTGCCTTCGGTCTGCCGCCTAGGCAGGAACCCGCCAGCGGGGGGTCATTGCCTTCCGGGGAGAATCGAGGCATGGCCGCACCGGATCGGTGGGTCGTTGCCTCGGCTTTGGAGCGACGGGACCGGTGCGATCGGCCAGTAACCTCCGGCGGAAGCGCGGCGATCGGGGCCTGAGTGCACATCGACTTCAACAGCTCAGCCGGGCCGAGCCTCGGCATCGAGGTCGAGCTGGAGGTGGTCGACCGGGCCACCGGGGCGCTCGTCAGCGTGGCGAGCGAGGTCCTGGCCGAGATCGGGGCCGCCCACCCGGGCGGCGAGCACCCCAAGGCCAAGAACGAGCTGTTCGAGTGCACGATCGAGATCATCACCGGCGTGTGCACCACCGTCGCCGAGGCCCGGGCCGACCTCGAGGCCACGCTGGCCGAGGTGCGGGCCGCGATCGAGCCGCGCGGGCTGGCCCTGCTGTGCTCGGGGACGCACCCGTTCTCTAGCTGGGCCGACCAGCAGGTCAGCCCCAACCCCCGCTACGTCCGGCTGGTCGAGGAGATGCAGTGGATGGCCAAGCGGCTGCAGATCTTCGGCGTGCACGTGCACGTCGGGGTCCGCTCGCCCGAGAAGGCCGTCGCGATCGCCAACGCGCTCGCGGGCTACATCCCCCACTTCCTCGCGCTGTCGGCGTCCAGCCCGTTCTGGGAGGGCCGGGACACGGGGTTGGCGTCCAGCCGCTCGAAGGTGTTCGAGGGCCTGCCCACCGCCGGCCTGCCCGCGCCGATCGACAGCTGGTCGGACTTCGAGCAGTTCATGGAGACGCTGGTGTCGTCGGCCGCCATCTCGAGCGTGCGCGAGGTGTGGTGGGACATCCGCCCGCACCCGGACTTCGGCACCGTCGAGCTGCGCATGTGCGACGGCATCCCGACCCTGTCGGAGATCTGCGCGATCGCTGCCCTCGCGCAGAGCCTCGTGGCCCGGCTCGATGCGCTCGACGACCGCGGCTACACGCTGCCCCGCCACCGCGAATGGATCCTGCGCCAGAACAAGTGGCGCGCCGGACGTCACGGGCTCGACACGGACCTGATCGTCGACGAGCAGGGCCACCTGGAACCGGCGCGCTCGGCCATCATCGACCTCGTCGAGGAGCTGGTCCCGACGGCCCGGCGGCTCGAGTGCGCGGGCGAGCTGGAGAGCGTCGGCAAGATCCTCGAGATCGGCCCCAGCTACCAGCGCCAGCGCCGCGCCGCTCCGAGCACGATCACCGCGCCGTCGGACCTCAAGCCGGTCGTCGACCTGCTCGTCCACGAGCTGGAGACCGACGGGGTCCTGCACCCCGCGGGCCAACGATGAGGGCGGTCGGATCGGCGCCGGGACGCCCCGACCACGCCGCGCTGGCCGCGCTCGTGGCTGAGAACGAGGCGTCGCTGGTCGCGCTGCGGCGGGACCTGCACGCGCATCCGGAGCTGTCGTGGAACGAGCACCGGACCACCAGCGCGCTCGTCGAGCGGCTGGCGGCGGCGGGGCTCGAGCCGCGGGTCGCGCCGACCGGCACGGGCGTGCTGTGCGACATCGGCACCACCGGGCCGCTGGTCGCGCTTCGCGGCGACATCGACGCCCTCCCGCTCACCGACACGAAGGCGGTGCCCTACCGCTCGATGGTCGACGGGGCCTGCCACGCGTGCGGTCACGACGTGCACACGGCGGCCACGCTCGGCGCCGGGCTCGCACTGGCCCGCCACCTGGAGGCCACCGGTCAGCCCGGCCGGGTGCGCTTGATCTTCCAGCCGGCCGAGGAGGCCGTGCCGGGCGGTGCCGTCTCGCTGGTGGCCGAGGGCGTGATGCACGGCGTCGAGGCGATCTTCGCCCTGCACTGCGACCCGACGCTGGAGGTCGGCCATGTCGGCGTCGCCGCCGGCCCGATCACGTCCGCCGCCGACCAGCTCGACATCGTGCTGCACGGCCGCGGCGGGCACACCGGGCGCCCCCACCGCACCGCCGACCTCGTCCACATCGCGGCCCGCGTCGTGGTCGACCTGCCGATGAGCCTGGGCCGCCTCTCCGATCCACGGGACGGGCTCAACGTCACGTTCGGCGCGATCCACGCGGGCGACGCCCCCAACGTCATCCCCACCGAAGCGCGGCTCCTCGGGTCGCTGCGGGCCAGCGGGCGCGGCGCGTGGGAGGCGGCACCGGCCCTGATCCCGAAGCTGCTGGCCGCCATCATCGAGCCGCTCGGCGCGACGTGGGAGCTGGACCACCGCGTCGGCGCGCCGCCGATCGTCAACGACGCGTGGGCCGTGGGGCTGGTCGAGCGGGCGGCGGACCAGGTGGTCGGCCCCGGCGGCGTGGGCCCGACCGCGCAGAGCGCCGGCGGCGAGGACTTCGCCTGGTACGCCGATCACGCGCCGTCGGGCTACCTCCGGCTGGGCGTGCGTCCGCCGGGCGGCCCCGAGGTCGACATCCACGCGAGCAGCTTCGACGTCGACGAGCGCGCCATCGCCATCGGTGCCCGCCTCCTCGCCGGGGCCGCGGCGGAGGCGTTGGCCGAGCTGGCCTGAGCCGGGCCGGCGACCGTCTCCTCGCCGGGGCCGCGGCGGAGGCCCTGGCCGAGCTGGCCCTGAACTGGGCGGCGGCCCCGCATGGCGCGAAGGCCCTACGCCGGGCCGGTCGGAAGCCGGGTGGGGAGGCGGCGCGCGGCAAGGGTGCCGAGCAGCGCCATGGCGAGGGCCACGCCGAACGCGAGGGCGACGCCGACCTCGACCGACCAGCCCCGGCCGTTGGCGAAGGCGAGGAGGATGCCGCCGATGCCGGTGCCGATCGAGACGCCGAGCACGTCGCAGAGGTGCAGCTGGCTGCTCGCCACACCCTCTTGGCCGGGCTGGGCCAGCCCCAGGGTGGTGACGGAGAGGGGGGAGTAGGCGAGGCCCATCCCGAAGCCGGCCGTCGACCAGGCGAGGATCGCGACCCATGCCGGCAACGCCAGAGCGACGGCCACCATCCCGGCCGCGCCGGCCCCGATGAACGCGAACCCGATCCGGTCGAGCGTGCGGGGTCCGCGGCTGGGGATCCACCGGTCTGCCGACCAGGAGCCGGCGGTCCAGGTGACGGCGGTGACCGACAGCACGACGCCGGCGAGGAACGTGCTCCCTCCCCGGCCGTCGGTCACGGCCAGCGACACGTAGGCGTCGCAGCCGAAGAACGCCCAGGTGAGCACGCCGCGCACGGCGATGGTGGCCGGCAGGCCGCTGCGCAGCCGGACGGTGCCGGCGGGCACGAGGCGCAGGAACGAGCATGCCGCGAGCGGCAGGCCGGCGGCCACGAGCGCCACCCCGGCGACCGGGTTCGGGGCCGTGCCGGCGGCGAGCAGCGCGCCGACGCCGAAGATCAGCCCAGCGACGAGCACCAGCTGCCGGCCGTCGCTCGCGGACGGCGCGGCCACATCTCGTGCGCCCGCAACTGGGTCTCGGGCAACAGCAGCGCCGGCAACTTCCTGCTCGGCAAGAGGTGCGACGGCAGGCTCTGCGTGGGCAACAGCTGCGCCGTCGACGTCTGCACCGTCGAGCTCTGCGCCGACGACGGGTGGCAGCACGCGCAGGGCCGGGATCGCGATCGCGGCGGCGAGCGCCACGAGCGGGAGGAGTCCGAGGAAGACGTACCGCCACGAGGCCGCGTGCACGACGAGCGTGGCGAGCGACGGGCCGACGATGCCGGGGATGACCCAGGCGGTCGAGAACACGGCGAAGACCCGCGCTCGGGTCTCGGAGGGGTAGCCGCGCGCCACGCTGGCGTACGCCGCTGCCGGGATGGCGCCGGCACCGAACCCCTGTGCGAGCCGCGCCGCGACCAGGACGGCCATCGAGGGCGCCGATCCCCCGGCGGCCAGGCCGATCGAGAACAGCACCAGCCCCGCGGCGAACGGTAGGGCCGGCCCGCGCCGGTCGCTCAGCTGCCCGGTGATCACGATGCCGGCCAAGCTGGCCAGGAAGAAGCCGCTGAAGACCCAGCCGTACAAGCTGAGCCCGCCGAGATCCTCCTCGACGCGCGGCATCACGGTGGCGATCGCGAGGGACTCGAACGCCACCAGCGTGATGGTCAGCACCAGCCCCGCGGTCAGCCGGCGCCTCTGGGGAGCCCACACGCCGGACGCTTGGTCGGTCGCCCCTCCGGCCTCGACGCGGGCGTCGACGGTGGGGCGGGCGGCCATCCGCGCAGCATAGGGTCGCCGGATAACCACAGTGTCACCTGTTCAAACTGGCCAGGCGTCGCGGTCGCCCGCCGGCGGCGCGACCCGCGTTGTGACGGGGGAGTGCCGCGGTGCGGCCGTCCGCCCATAGGCTCGGCCGGCCCGATGGACACCGCCGAGCTCGACTACCCGCTGCCTGAAGCGCAGATCGCCCAGACGCCGACCGAGCCGCGCGACGCCGCCCGGTTGCTGGTCGACCGTGGCGCGGGCCTCCCACCCACGCACTGCACGGTGGCGGACCTGCCCGAGCTGCTGGCGCCGGGCGACCTGCTGGTGGTCAACGACACGCGGGTCGTCCCGGCCCGGCTGCGTCTGGCCAAGCCCACGGGTGGCCAGGTCGAGGTGCTGCTGCTCGAACGCCATCCCGACGGGCGCTGGGAGGCGCTGGTGCGTCCGAGCCGGCGGGTGGCGACCGGCACGGTCCTGCGAGGCCCGGGCGAGGGGCGCGACGCCCTGGCCGCAGAGGTCGGCGCGCCGCTCGCCGCCGACGGCCGCCGCTGGGTCCGCCTGCTCCACGGC
>JAODBM010000012.1 GCA_025463985.1 Acidimicrobiales bacterium | reverse complement strand
GACGTCGCCGCCGGCCCGCGACCCGACCGCAGCGCGCGCCGGCGCACGCGGCACGACCATGGCCGGCCGACCGTCGACCCGCACGAGGTGCGCGACGTCGCGTCCCTGGCCGCCGCCGGTGGGCTCGATCGTGATCTCCTCGATCCGACCGCGGCCGGCCGGGTCGAACGGCCGCACGGCCAGCGCGACCGCGAACGGGATCGTCGAGCGGTTCTCGACCTCGACCACGACCTGCTCGGCACCCCCCGGCCCGCGGATGGCGTAGGCCCGGTGCACCGCGTCGCCGCCGGGGATGCGCACGAGCGTCTCGACCACCGGCGCGTCACCGATCAGCCGCTGGCGGACCGACGGCTCACGGGCTGGCAGGTGCCACCGGTCGTCGGCGCCGATCCACCAGTCGAGCGCCCACCCGCGGAGCGCCAACCCGCCGGGCGCGACCAGCCCCGCGCCGGGCGCGACCAGGCCCGCGCCGTCGACCAGCGTCGTGGTGGGCGAGTCGAGGGTGCCGATCCAGGTCCACCGGCCGTCGGACGCCGCCCGCGGCAGCAGCCAGCCCGCGGCGGCGAGCTCGTGCAGGTCGCGTGGGTCCTCGGCCGGTGCGGCGGGTGCCGGGGGTTCGGCGAGGGCGGCGGGGTGACGGCGGCGCAACATGACCGCGTCGGTCTACCGTCCGGTGCCGATGCCGTCCATCTCGCGGCCGACGTCACGACGCAGCAGGCCGTCGTAGGCCTCGGCGGCGGTGCGGCCGTCGTGGCAGCAGGCCTTGACCTCGCTGGTGATCGGCATGTCGAGGCCCAGCTCCTCCGCGATCTCCATCACCACCTTCGAGGTCTTGACGCCCTCGGCGACCATGTTCATCGCGGCGATGACCTCCTCGATCGTCTCGCCGTGCCCCAACCGCTCGCCGACGTGGCGGTTGCGGCTCTGGGTGCTGATGCACGTGGCGATGAGGTCGCCCATGCCGGCCAGGCCCGAGAACGTGAGCGCCTGGCCGCCGAGCGCCTCGCCCAGCCGCGTGATCTCCGACAGGCCGCGCGTGATCACCGCGGAGCGCGTGTTGTCGCCAGCGCCGAGGCCGTCGGCCATGCCCGACGCGATCGCGATGACGTTCTTCAGCACGCCGCCCAGCTCACAGCCGACGACGTCCTCGTTCGTGTACACGCGGTAGAGGTCGCCGCAGAAGATGTCCTGCAGGGCGCGGGCCACGTTGTGGTCGTCCATGGCGATCACGCTGGCGGCGGCGTGCCCGGCCAGGATCTCCTTCGCCAGGTTCGGGCCGGTGAGCACGCCCACGGGCCGACCGGGCAGCACCTCCTCGATGATCTGGCTCATGCGCAGCCGGGTCCCGACCTCGAGGCCCTTGGCCAGGCTCACCACCGGCACCCACGGCCGCAGGTGCGGCTTGGCCGCCTCGAGCGCGGAGCGGAAGCCTTGCGACGGCACGCCGACCACGAGCAGGTCGGCCTGGCTCACCGCCTCTTCGAGGTCCGCGGTGGCCTGGAGCTGGTCGGGGAGCCGATAGCCGGCCAAGTAGTCGCCGTTCTCCCGCTCCTTCTGGATCTGCTCGGCCAGCTCGGGGCGGCGGGACCAGAGGATCGTCGGCGTGTTGCGGCTCGCCAGGGCGGCGACCGTGGTGCCCCACGATCCGGAGCCGAGGACGGCGACGCGGATGTCCATGTCCACGACACTACCGATGTGACCTGCGTCGCACCGGGGGCGCCGCCGAGGAACCGAGCTTGCAGGCCGCGCCGGTAGCCTGCGGGCGTGCGCGCCGCCGTGCTCATCCCGGTCAAGGCGTTTCGCATCGCCAAGGTGCGTCTCGCGCCAGCGCTCGGTCCTGCCGAGCGGGCGCGGCTGGCCGAGGTGATGGCCACCCACGTGGTGGGCGCCGCGACCCCGCTCCCCACGTTCGTCGTGTGCGACGACCTCGCCGTGCGGACGTGGGCCGAGAGCGTCGGCGCCCAGGCCATCTGGACGCCCGGCCTCGGCCTCGACGGTGCCGTCGAGGCCGGCATCGCCCACCTGCACCGCGCCGCGTTCGACCGCGTCGTCGTCGCGCACGGCGACCTCCCGCTCGCCGCCGGCCTGGGCGACCTCGATCCCGGCACCGGCGTGCTGCTCGTGCCCGATCGGCGCAACGACGGCACCAACGTCATCGCCCTGCCGACCGACGCGGGCTTCCGGTTCGCCTACGGCCCCGGCTCGTTCGCCCGCCACCGAGCGGAGGCCGAGCGCCTCGGCCTGCCGGTCAGCGTGCGGCACGACGCCGCGCTCGCCTGGGACGTCGACGTGCCCGCCGACCTCGTCCCGCCCGGCGGCCTGCCCGGCGGCCGGATCTCGCTCCGCCACGAGGCCGCCGAGCCGGCCCTGCCGCGGCCAGGGTGCCCGTGAACCCACACGGCCCCACGCACGACCTGCCGGTGCCGGCACGGGCGCTGGCCATCGGCGCCCATCCCGACGACATCGAGTTCGGCTGCGGGGCGACCCTCGCGAAGTGGGCAGCGCAGGGCTGCGCGGTCGTCCACCTCGTGTGCACCGACGGCTCGAAGGGCACCTGGCGCGTCGATGCCGACATCGAGGCGCTCGTCGCCGCCCGCCGTGAGGAGACCGTGGCGGCGGCCGCCGCGCTCGGCTCGTCGCCGGAGGTCGTCTTCCTCGGTCGCGTCGACGGCGAGCTGGACGACGACCGGGCGACGCGCTCCGAGGTCGCCCGCTGGATCCGTGTGCTGCGGCCCGACGTCGTGCTCGGCCATGACCCCTGGAAGCGCTACCGCCTGCACCCCGATCACCGCGCCGCCGGCTTCCTCACCGTGGACGCCCTCGTCGCGGCCCGCGACCCGCACTTCTTCCGCGAGCACGGCGTCCCCCACCACCGTCCCGCCGAGCTGCTGCTGTTCGAGGCGGACGAGCCGAACCACGCCGAGGACGTGACCGGCTCCGCCGAGGCCAAGATCGCCGCGCTCGAGGCGCACGAGAGCCAGCACGAGTCGACGATGTTCATCTCGCCGAGCGACGACGGCGTCGAGCGCGACCGCTTCCGCCAGGAGATCCGCGACGACCTGGCCGCCGTCGGCCGCTGGGCCGGCGTCGCCCAGGCCGAGCGCTTCGCCCGCCTCCCGACCGACCGCTGACCCAGCGCGCCTCGCCTCACCGAGCTGGGTGGGGTTGCGGTCCTCCCGACGACCGCAGCCCCGCCTAGTACGACCCTCCGGCCGCGGCGGACGGCACCCAGTTGCCGTGGAAGCCGATCGGCACCCGGACTGGGAGGTGCACGACGGCCACCGGCTCACCGGCCAGGTCCTGCGCCGAGAGGACCACGAGATCGGTCCGGTCCGCGGCGAGGTCGATCACCAGCGCCATGAGCCAGCCGTCGTCCTCGGCCGCGCCGTCGTGCCGAGGGACGAACACCGCCTCCCCGACACCGCGGCCCGGCCCGAAGCGGTGCTCCTCGGAGGCGCCGGTCTGCAGGTCGTAGCGGAGGATGCCGGAGCCGTCGAAGTTCACCCCGTCCACGGTCTCGGGCAGCGAGGTCCCCCAACCCCAGCGGTGCCGGCGGCCGACCACGCGCTCGTCGACGCGCGGGAACTCGATGGTGCGGTCGTCGAGCTGCTCTTCCTTGACCGCGCCCGAGCCGAGGTCCAGCGTCCAGCGCCACAGCGACGGCGGCCCCTCGTTCGGTCCCCGGCGATCGGTGGCGAACATCTTGGGGTGGCGCACGACGTCGAGCACCACGTGGTCCCCGTCCTCGAACGCGTTGAGCGGGTGGAAGACGAAGCAGGGGTCGACCTCGAACCAGCGCACCGCATCGGCCTCGGCCTCCAACGGGAGGACGCCGACCCGGGCGCCGTAGTCGGCGTCCCAGAGATAGGGCAGCGACATGCCGCCTATGGCCGCCTCGAGGTTGAACGTGACCGGCAGGTCGTAGGCGACCACGTGGCCCTCGGTGAGCGACATGTCGTGGACCATCGGGTTGCCCGGGACGGCGAGATCGAGCCGCCGCCGCACCCGGCCGTCGGTGCCGACGACCGTGTACTCGATCACGTTGGGGCGGCCCCAGTAGTAGCTCATCGCATGCAGCTCACCGGTGGCCGGGTCGCGCTTGGGGTGCGCGCTGTAGCCGTGGGGCAGCGTGCCGTCGAAGTCGCTGTGGCAGACGGTCTCGAGCTCGTCGGTGAGCTCGACCGGCCGGGCGCCGGCCTCGACGATGGCGAACGTGCGCCCCGCGTGGCCGATCACGTTGGTGTTGGCGCCGTCGAAGCCGCCATGGCGCTCCCCCGGTGCCGGCGGCTCGCCGAGGTGGTCGCTGACCTTGGTCGAGCGCACCCACCGGTTGCGGTACCACTCGGCCTTGCCGTCACGCAGGCGGATGCCGTGCACCATGCCGTCGCCGGTGAACCAGTGATACGTGGCGGGATCGACGGTGCCGATCGGGTTGGGGCCGATGCGCAGGTAGCGCCCGTCGAGCTCGGGCGGGAGGGTGCCGGTGACCGCGAGGTCGAGCTCGGTCACCTCCTGGTCGACCGGAGCGAACGGACCGCTGAGGTACGGGTTGGTCGTGGGGTCGGTGACGGTCATCGGTGGCCTCCCAGGGCGCAATCGCAGGAACCATAACGGCGTTGTCCCATGGTTATAACGGTGCTATGTATCGTGGTCAAGCAGGTGATGGGTGGCGTGCGTCACGCCCGGCACGCCCCCGACCACCCGCGGCCATCCGACCGTGTGCCCGCCCGACCCGACGTCCGCCTGAGGAGGAGACCGTGCCCCGAGCCGCCGACCCGACTGTGGCCGCCTCGCTCGTCGAGGCCGCGGCCCGGCTCCTGGCCACCGAGGGACCGGCGGCGCTGTCCACCCGCCGCCTGGCCCGCGAGATCGGCGCCTCCACCATGGCCGTGTACACCCACTTCGGCGGCATGGACGATCTCGTGCGGGCCGTGGTGCGCGCCGCCTTCGACCACCTGGCCGCTGAGCTCGACCGGGTCCCGGTCACCGACGACCCGCTCACCGACCTCGCCCAGCTGGGCCTCGCCTATCGCCGCAACGCCCTGGCCGACCCGCACCTGTACCTGGCCATGTTCGGGCCGCACCCCGACCTCCCCTACCAGCCGACCGAGGCCGACCGCGTCCACGGGCTCCGCACCTTCACCACCCTCGTGCAGGCGGTGCAGCGCTGCCTCGACGCCGACCCGCTGGCCCCCGCGGCGGGCACGCCCGATGCCGCCGGCCGCATCGCCGCGCAGGTCTGGGCCGCGGCCCACGGCGCGATGACCCTCGAGCTGGCCGGCTTCCTCGACGACGACGGCGCCACCTTCACCGCCACCACCCTCGCCGTCCTCGTCGGCGTCGGCCTGCTCCCGGACAACCCGAGCCAATGACGCACCGAAACGGTGGACCCCGGCCTCGACTTTTCCGCTGAGGCAGGGGTCCACCGGTCGGACGGACGGCCAGTCGGTCGGCGGACGGACTCGATCGGCGGACGGACTCGATCGGCGGACGAGCTCGGTCGGCGGACGGTCGGGCCGGGTCGTCGGCCGACGAGATCGGTCGACGGACGGACGGGCGGGGTCGCCACCCGCACCCGAGCCTCGGTCCGAGGCTGACGCCCGGCGGGGGGTATTGCCTCGGCGCGAAACCGCAGGCAACGACCCACCGATCCGGTGGACCATTGCCTCCGGCTCGGCCCGGTCAAGCCAGTGGGGGGCGGCCTGGGCCGGGGGCGCCGGCGAAGCACTGGGCGATCGACAGCCACTCGGCGGCAAGCGGGCCGTGGGCCTCGAGGGCGGTGTCGGCCAGGTTGCGACGCTGCGTGACCAGGAGGCAGAAGTCGACGGCGGGGCCCCGCACGACGTCGGCCGCATCGGCGGGCCCCCACGTCCACGGGCCAGTGCTGCCCGCTGGCGCGTCGAGCTCGACCCGCACCTCGCCCTCGGGCGCCTCGCGCCCGCGCACGAGGTAGGAGAAGCCCCGGGTCCGCACGCCCAGGTGGGCGATGTGGCGCAGGCGGGCCGTGGCCGGTCGAGCGACGTCGAGGCCGGCGGTGCGCAGGCCGTCGACCACGTCCTGGCCGTGGGCCCACGTCTCCATCAGGCGGGCGGTGGCGAACGAGGTCGCGCTCATCGGCGGGCCGTACCAGGGGATGCGGGCGCCCGGCTCGAGCGCCTCGAAGCGATCGACCATGGCGGCGCGGCCGGCGCGCCAGCGGTCCAAGAGGTCGCCGGGAGCGAGCGTCCGCCCCTCGGCGACCACGGCCCGCTCCCAGCCGTCGATGTCGGCCACGAGGTCACCGACCGACGCGGTGAAGCCCCCCGGGTCGTCGACGGCGAGCACGGCTTGGGTGTCGAAGAACGTCAGGTGCCAGATCTGGTCCTGGACGTCCCAGCCCTCGGCCGGCGTGGGCGTCGACCAGCGGGCGGCTTCGAGCGGTCCGACGATCGCGTCGAGCGCGGCGTGCTCCGTGGCGAGGTCGTCGAGCACGGCGGCCAGGGCGTTGGGGTCCGGCATGGGGTCAGTCTGCCTGACTGCCGGACGCGCAACGGGAGGGCCGGTTCGGCCCTCCCGTCGCACGACCGCGGCGGCCGCAGCCGCTGGGTGCTACTTGCTGACCAGGTCGGGCGCCGGCGCCTTCTTGTTGACCACGTTCTTGAACGTGGCGCCGATCGAGACCTTCGGGGCCGTCTTGGCCGCGACGTCGACGGTGGCACCGGTCTGCGGGTTGCGGGCCGTGGTGGCAGGCTTGTCGACCGCCTGGAACGTGAGGAAGCCCGTGAGGGCCACCTTGTCGCCCCGGGTCACGAGGGCGAGGATCGTCTCCTCGAAGCCCTTGAGCACGTCGGCAGTGGTCGACTTGTCTTGCCCGGACTGCGCCGCGACCTGGTCGATGAGCTCAGCCTTGGTGATGTTGGCCACAGCCAACCTCCTGGATTGTTGGGGTCTTCCGGGAAGATCAGAGCGTTTGCCGGCCTCAAGGTCAAGCACCCGAAGGGTTCCCGACCGTCCCGGAGACGACGAGGCCGCCGTTCTACCATCCCCTCGTGCTCGCCGACGGGACCTACGACGCGCTGGTGGTCGACGCCACCGCCGACGACGCCGGCGGCATCGCCCTCGACCTCACGATCCTGGCCGGCGAGCACAAGGGCGAGCTCGTCACCGTGCATGCCGCCGGGCTCGATCGCGATCCGCTCGATCTGCTGGCCCTCCCGGCCACGATGACCGTGGTGGACGGCGAGCCGTCGGTGGCGCTGGAGGGCTGAGGCGGAGCGCCGTCGAGCGTCAGCCTTCGCCGAGCGCGGCGCGGATGCGGGCGGCGGCCGACGCCGCCTGGTCGTCGTCTTCGTAGCGGCCGCGGGGCCAGAAGAACCCACGCAGCCCGTCGCCCTTCACGCGGGGGACGACGTGCACGTGCAGGTGGGGCACGCTCTGGCTGACCCGGTTGTTGATCGCGACGAACGTCCCGCCGGCGCCCATCCCCTGCTCGACGGCGGCCGCCAGGCGCCGGGCCCGCGAGAAGAGCGGCTCGACCTGGTCCGCCGGCAGGTCGGTGAGCGTCTCGTGATGGTCACGTGGAACGAGGAGCACGTGGCCGGGGAACACGGGCCGCACGTCGAGGAAGGCCATGGCCGCCTCGTCGTCGAGCACGACGTGGGCCGGCTCGTGGCCGGCCACGATCCGGCAGAACAGGCAGCCCTCCTGCGTCCGGCTCACGAGCCGGGCCCCCGGAGCACCTCGGCGAGCGCGGCGAGGAGCCTCTCGGCGTCGTCGAGCGAGTTGAACGCGTGCGCCGACACCCGCACCGCGTCGCCGCGGACGCTCACATGGACCCCGCGGTCGGCGAGCGCCGGCGCCAGCGCCTCGGTGTCGACGCCCGCGCCGAGGCGGATGCCCATCAGGTGCGGGGACCGGAGGTGGGCGGGCGCGACCTGCAGTCCGAGCTCGGTGGCCCCGGCTGCGATCCGGTCGGTGATGGTGGCGGCGTGGGCGGCGACGGCGTGCGCGTCCCACGACGCGACCAGCGAGGCCGACGCCAGCGCCGCGGGCACGAGCGCGAAGTTGGCGACCTCGCCGACGTCGTAGCGCCGGGCCCCGGGCTGGTACTCCTCGGTGTAGTCGGCGAGGCAGGCCAGGCAGTGGCTGTTGGCCCGGCCCGTCCAGCCGTGCTCGATCGGGACGCCGCCACGCAGGTGGGGAGCGACCCACAGGAAGCCGACGCTGTAGGGGCCGAGCAGCCACTTGTAGGTCGCACCGATCACGACGTCGGGCTGCACCGCGGCCATGTCGAACGGGAGGGCGCCGAGGGACTGGCAGACGTCGACGCACAGCGCGGCGCCGACCGCCCGCGCCGCGGCGCCGACGGGCACGAGGTCCACGGCCGCGCCGTCGATCCAGTGGCACGGTGGGGCCGACACGAGGCCGACCCGGTCGCCGAGCGCGTCGAGGTCGGCGAGCAGCGCGGACGTCCAGTCGCCGTCGGCCGGCGGGGCCACCACGTGCAGCGCGCCGCCGTGGCGTTCGGCCAGCGCTTGCCAGCCGTACACGTCCGACGGGAACTGCTGGTGCAGGACCACGGCCACCTGGCCCGGCTGCAGGGTGAGGTTGCTGGCCGCGGTGGCCACGCCGTAGCTGACCGACGGGGTGATGGCGACACCGTCCGCATCGTCGGGCACGCCGAGCAGCGCGGCGAAGCGGCCGCGCAGCTGATCGACCGGGACGGTGAAGTCGTCGGGCGAGATCGTCCACGGCCGCAGCTTGCGGGCCAAGCCGCTCCACCCCGCCTCGACCGCCACCGTCGGCAGCGGACCCATGAACGCGCAGTTGAGGTAGGCGACGTCCTCGGGCAAGTCGAAGAGGTGGCGCACGTCCGGCAGCAGGGGCATCGTCGTCGGATGATGGCATGCTCCGGGGGATGCAGGTCGCGCTGATGATCACGTGCCTGGTCGACGTGTTCGAGCCGGGCGTGGCCGACGCCACGGTCGAGGTCCTGACCGCCGCCGGCTGCGCCGTGACCTGCCCCCTCGGCCAGACCTGCTGCGGGCAGCCGGCCTGGAACGCCGGCTTCGCCGAGGACGCGGCGCGGGTGGCCCGCACCACGCTCGCCGCGCTCGAGGGCGAGCTGGCCGCCGGTGCCGAGGCGATCGTGGCCCCTGCCGGATCGTGCACCGCGATGGTGCGGGTGTTCTGGCCCGAGCTGTTCGAGACCGTCGGCGACCCTGAGGCCGCCGAACGGGCACGAGCGGTCGCGGCGCGCACCTGGGAGCTGACCGAGCTGCTCGGGCACCTCGACCTCCCCCCGCTCGCGCTCGCCGCACCGACCCGCGTCGCCTGGCACCACTCCTGCCACCTGCTGCGCGAGCTGGGCGCGGTGGACGGGCCGGGCGCCCTCCTCGCCACCGTCGAGGGCTGCGAGCGAGTCAGCTGGTCGGCCGACGAGCGCTGCTGCGGGTTCGGCGGCATGTTCAGCTTCAAGCTCCCCGAGGTCGCGGTGGCCATGGCCGACGACAAGCTGGCCTCGCTCGCCGACGCCGCGCCCCGCGCCGACGTGGTGGTCGGCTCGGACTCGTCGTGCCTGATCCACCTGCGGGGCCGCGCCGAGGCCGAGGGTCGACCCATCCGCACCCAGCACGTGGCCGAGCTCATCGCCGCAGCGCTCCCGTCCACCGAAGGGGTCGGCTCGGGCGCAGGTGAGCCGGCGTGACCGAACGCTGGCCGCTGGTCGACACGACGCTGCGCGAGCGGATGGCCGTCGCCGTCGCCGACCCGGTCGTGCGGCCGCGCGTGGCCCGCGCCGTCGACCGCTTCGCCGGCCACCGCGTGGAGGGCCTCGCCGACCTGGTGGACGCCGACGGCCTGCGGCGAGTGGCGCGGTCGGTGAAGGCGCAGATCCTTGCCGACCTGCCGGCGCAGCTGTCGTTGCTGGCCGAGCGGGCCGAGGCCGGGGGCACGCGCGTGCACTGGGCCGCCTCGGCCGACGACGCCAACCGGATCATCGGCGACCTCGCGGCAGGCGCGCGGGTCGTGAAGTCGAAGTCGATGGCCACCGAGGAGATCGGCCTCAACGAGGCGCTCGAGGCCCGCGGCTGCCGGGTGGTGGAGACCGACCTGGGCGAGTGGATCATCCAGCTCGCGGGCGAGACGCCGAGCCACATCATCGCCCCGGCCCTGCACCACGACCGGCACTCGATCCTCGAGGTGTTCGAGCGCGTGGCGCAGGCCCATGGCGTGGCCGCCGAGCCCGCCGCGCTCAACGCCTTCGCCCGGGAGCGCCTGCGCGCCGAGTTCCTCGCCGCCGAGGTCGGGGTCACGGGCGTGAACTTCGCGGTGGCCGAGACGGGCTCGCTCGTGCTGGTCACCAACGAGGGCAACGGGCGGCTCACCACGTCGCTGCCGCGGATGCACGTCGCGGTGCTCGGGATGGAGCGGCTGGTGCGCACCTGGGCCGAGCTCGACCTCATGCTCTGCCTGCTCACCCGCTCGGCGACCGGACAGCCACTGACCAGCTACACCAGCGTCGTCACCGGCCCGCGGCGCCCCGGCGAGCCCGACGGGCCCGACGAGCTGCACCTCGTGATCGTCGACAACGGGCGCAGCGACCTGCTCGGCTCCGACCTGCACGAGATGCTCGCCTGCGTCCGCTGCGGCGCCTGCCTCAACGTGTGTCCCGTGTACCGCCAGACCGGCGGGCACGCCTATGGCTGGGTGTATCCGGGTCCGATGGGCGCCGTGCTCACCCCGGTGCTGGCCGCGGTCCACGCGCCGCCGAGCCCGGCCACCGACACGGCCACGGGTCACGCGGCCGAGGTGGCGGACGCCTCCACGCTGTGCGGTGCGTGCATGCAGGCCTGCCCGGTGGAGATCCCGCTCCAGGACTTGTTGCTGACGCTGCGGCGCCGCAAGGCGGCGAGCGCCAGTCGACCCGAGCGGGCCGGATGGCGCGCCTGGTCGGAGGCATGGTCGCGCCGGGCCGGGTACGAGGCATCGACGAAGGCGGCCACCTGGGGCCGCGGGCTCGGCCGCCACGCCCGGCTGGTGCCCGGCGCGTCGCGCTGGACCGACGGCCGCGCCGCG
>JAODBM010000233.1 GCA_025463985.1 Acidimicrobiales bacterium | reverse complement strand
CCGCCGACCCGCCGGGTGCGCGCCGGCCTGCTGCGGGTGCGGCGCCGGCTGGCCGGCTAACGGATCACTCGGCGTCGTCGCGCCGGAACCGCTCACGGGCGCGCTGCCCGGCGGAGCCGAAGTACTCACGCAGGTTGCCGGCCTTCAGCGACCGGCTCAGCTGCTGCATGCCGGCCCGGCCGAGCTTGCGGAGGCTGCGCTCGAACCAGAGCGCGGCGGCCAGCATGACCATGAAACCGGCGAACGCCACGAGGAAGGAGCTGGCCGAGGCGAGCGACACCACGAGGACCACGACGCCGACCAGGAAGGCCAGCCCGGCCCAGCGCATCTGGCGCAGGCAGTGGGCGTACACCGAGTGGCGACCGAGCTCGCCCGCGAACTCGGGGTCGGACGCGTGGAACTGCTGCTCGATCTCGGAGAGGATTCGCTTCTCGTCCTCGGACAGCGGCACAGCCCAAGCCCCTTCATGGATCGGGATCGCTTGCCGGCGACCCGCGCGCCCAGTTTCGCACAGGACCCTTCGGCCAACAACGCGAAGGCGCGTAGGATTTCGCCCGATCAGTCAGCTGGCCGGGTGGGACCGCTCGCTCGGTCGTCGGGCCCCCACTGCTGGTCACCACGGCGCTTCACCCGGATGCCGTCAGGACCGGCCAGCGCCGCCGGCACCACGGCACTGGCTCCGAAGCGGGCCCGGATCGCATCGACGGCCTGCTCGGCACCGTCCCAATCCGGCCCGTCGGCCTCGTCGAGGCGCAGCTGGCGGGTGCCGCCGTCGACCAGCTGGCTCACGCTCACGCCGAGCAGCCGGACGCCCGGCGCGGGGTCGACACCGTCGAGCAAGGTGCGCGCTGCCCGGCCGATGGTGTTCGAGGAGTCGACCGGCCCGGGCAGCGTCGACGACCGGGTGATCGTGCGGAAGTCGCCGAACCGGACCTTCAACGTGACGGTCCGCCCGGCCAGGTGGTGCCGGCGCAGGCGGGACGCCACGGCGTCGGCCATCCGGAGCAGCTCGCGCTGCAGGTCGGCGGCGTGGTGGTGGTCACGGGCGAACGTCTCCTCGTGTCCGATCGACTTGGGCGCCTGGTCGGGCACCACGGCACGGGGATCGATGCCGTGGGCGAGCGCGTGCAGGTGCCGGCCTGACGCCGCGCCCAGCGTGCCGATCACCGTGTCGAGCGGCATCTCGGCTAGGTCGCCGACCGTGCGCACGCCGAGCCGCTCGAGCCGCGTGAGCGTGGCCGGTCCGACGCCCCACAGCGCCTGCACGGGCAGCGGGTGCAGGAACGCCAGCTCGTGACCCACCTCGATCACGACCACGCCGTGCCCCGCCCTCGTCCCCTCCAGAGAGGCGTGGGGCTTGGCCGCCTCCGAGGCGAGCTTGGCCAGGAACTTGACCGGCGCGACGCCGACCGAGCAGGTGAGGCCCTCGTGGTCGGCGACCTGCTGGCGCAGCTCGTGGGCGATCTCGACACCGGAACCGTGGAGGCGGCGGGCCGCGCGCACGTCGAGGAAGGCCTCGTCGAGGGAGATGGGCTCGACGAGCGGCGTGTAGGAGCGGAAGATTTCCATGACCCGGGCGCTGACCTCGCCGTAGTGCGCGTGGTCGCCCGGCAGGAACACCGCGTGCGGGCACTGGCGCCGAGCGCGCGTCGACGGCATGGCCGAGTGGATGCCGTAGGCGCGGGCTTCGTAGGACGCCGCCGCGACCACGCCGCGGTCGCCGGTGCCGCCCACGACGACCGGGTGACCTCGCAGCTCGGGTCGCCGCAGCAGCTCGACCGACACGAAGAAGGCGTCCATGTCGACGTGCAAGATGCTGGGTTCGGGGGCCTCGGCTCGCGGCGCAACGGTCACGGCAACCGGGTGACCTCGAGGCTGTGGCGGCTGGCGCCGTCGATCCGGTAGGAGAAGCGCCGGGTGCCCAGCCAGCGCTCGGCCAGCCACTCCGAGAGCGGTTCACGGACCCAGGGCTGGGCATTGGCCAGGTGGACGTCGCAGCGGGCCCCGGGCACGTAGCAGGCGTCGACGACGATGCCGTCGGGATCGTCCACCAGCAGCTCGCCGCTGACGTGGGTGGCGCGGTGCGCCTCGACCCGCAGGGTCCACCCCAGACCGGGCGCCACCGCCTCGATCTCGTAGACCGGCCCCTCCCAGGCGTGGACCCGCAGACCGGTCTCCTCGACCACCTCGCGGGCCAGCCCGTCGAGCAGCTCCTCGCCGTGGTCGATCACGCCGCCGGGCGGCGACCAGTCGACGAGCCCGTCACGCCGACGGTTCTGCACCAGCAGCACCCCCTGCGGCCCCTCGATCACCGCCCCACCGACCAGCCACGCGCGCACGAACCCATTGTGCCAGCCGGCTCACGCCGGCCGGTCCGGCGTGCGCTACTGGATGCCGTCCCAGAGGGCGCGCTCGGCGCCCCAGGGGTCGTCGACGACCACGCAGGCATCGATGTCGAAGCGCATGGTGGGACGCTGCTCGAGGTCGTACGCCGGCCAGTCCGGCAGGCCCGGGGCCGCGGGCAGACCGTCGCGGGCGAACGCGACCCAGGCGTCGGCCATCGCGCTCGCGAGGGCGCGGTGGGCCGGCGTGATCTCGCCGACGAACCGCCACACGCCCTGCGCGTCGAGGTTGTCGAACACGAACGGGATCTCCAGCGCATGCGCCGAGCGCAGCAGGCCGCCGAACGCCGGCGTCGGATACGTGAACAGGTAGACCCACGCCGAGCCGCCTTGGTCGACCTGGACCTCGGCTAGGCGCAGGGCCGGGATGCGGAACGTGTGGTCGGAGAGCACCGCGCACCAGACCTGGTCGTCGGGCACCTCGGCCAGCCGCTGGCGGTAGACCCGGAGCGCCTCGCCCGGCGCGTAGCCGGCCGGCTCGAACAGCACGTTGGCGCGGGCCTCCAACGAGTCGAGCCCGAGCAGGAGGAACATCGTCATCTCGTCGGCGTTGGTCCCGATCAGCACGTCCACGTCGGCCGCCGCGCCCGAGCGCAGCCGGTCGAGCGGCTTCTCGGGCAGGGTCAGGCCGTCGACCACCGGCTGGAACGTGAGCCCGTCCGCACCGGCCCGTTCGAGGACCACGGCCCCGGCCGCCAGGAGCTCGGCGGCGGGCAGGTCGCGCACGCCGGCGGCGTCGGTTCCGGCCGCGGCCAAGATCTGCTCGGCGACGTCGACGGCGTCCTGCGGCTCGTGGACGTGCGACGCCGCGCCGCTCTCGAGGATGGCCCGGCGGAACAGTCCGGCCGCCGACGGCGTGGCCAGCAGCGTGCCCACGCTCATCGCCCCAGCGGACTCGCCGAACAGGGTCACGTTCGTCGGGTCGCCGCCGAACCCGGCGATGTTGTCGCGCACCCAGCGGAGCGCGGCGACCTGGTCGAGCAGCCCGGCGTTGCCCGACCCCTCGAACCCGGGGGCCAGTTCGTCGAGGTAGAGGTAGCCGAACGCGCCGAGCCGGTAGTTCACGGTGACGATGACGGCGTCGCGGGCTGCGAGCCGGGCGCCGTCGTACCAGGGCGTCGAGCCGGAGCCGAAGACGTAGGACCCGCCGTGCAGCCAGACCATGACCGGGCGGCGGGCGCCGTCGCACGCGGGTGTCCAGACGTTGAGGTACAGGCAGTCTTCGTCCCACTCGATCGCGTCGGCCCCCATCGAGGCCTCGAGCGCGGACAGGTGCTGCGGCGCGCTCGCGCCGAACGCGGAGGCGTCTCGCGGCTCGAC
>JAODBM010000225.1 GCA_025463985.1 Acidimicrobiales bacterium | reverse complement strand
CGCAGCCGTCGACCGACTCGGCCGACGCGTAGCGCGCCGCCGTCGCGCCGCTCGCTCAGGCGCGGTCGAACGCGGCGCGCAGCGCGGCGACCTGCTGACCGCGCTCGAACCGCTCGACGACGACCCGGCGCACCTCTGGGAACAGCGTCCGGCGCAGGCCGGGGTCGCCCAGGAACGTGACGAGCGCGTCGGCCAGCGCGCCGACCTCGTCGGGCACCCGCACGCTGGGCGGCAGGGCGGCCTCGTGGTTCGTCCCGCACTCGGTCGTGACCACGGGCAGTCCGCTGGCCATGGCCTCGACGTATGCGAGGCCGAACTGCTCGTTCCAGACCTTCGTGGGCCGCGGGGCGGTGACGAACACGGCGCACTCGCGCAGCAGCGCGGCCACGCCGTCGCGGTCGCGGGTGCCCAGGTAGGTCACGGCGCCACCCGACGCGGCGGCGCGGGCTTCGACCATGGGCTGCAGCGGACCGCGGCCGGCCACCAGGAGGCGCGCCTCGGGCACCTTGCGGCGCACGAGCTCGAAGGCGTCCAGCACCCGGTCGATCCCCTTGTTCTCCGCGAGCGGCGACACGAAGACCGCGATCGGCTCCTCGACCGGCTGGGCCGGCGGATGGAAGCGCTCGACGTCCAACGGGGGGAGCACGACCGCGCAGCGCTCCTCGGGGATGCCGAGCTCGACGCAGTGGTCCTTGGCCGCCTCGATCAGGCACACGATCAGATCGGCCTGCTTCGCGCGGTTCAGGGCCTGCCGGTAGGGCGGCAGCCGGTACAGCGGGTTGCGGGCGTCGTTGCCCCACGTGAGCACGGCCTGCCGGGCACCGAGCCGGCGCGCGAGCGGTCGGCCCTGCCCGGTGACGAGCGCACAGAGCTCGAGCGACGCCACCCAGTCGGTGCCGCCAGCGGGCTCGACCGTGCGCAGGTCGCCGAACCAGGCGAGCGCGCCAGCCTCCACGAAGCGCCGCGTCAACCGCCGGTACGGCCGCAGGTGGAACGGCACCTGATCGCCCGTCGACCGCTCCCCCACCGCCGACACCTCGGCGCCGGGCATCGCCGCCAGCCACGACAGCTCGCGGTCGGGGCGCGACTCCGGCAGCGTGAGCCAGCAGAGCCGCAGGGGGTCGGAAGCAGGGTCGGTCATGAGTCGAGTGCGCCGGCCGCGACGGTCGGTGCGGCAGGATTCGTAGCACGCAGACCGCCCACGGCCGCACTTCCGGGCCCGCCGCTGACTCGAAACGAGGATCCCGACCGGTGCCCGCCTTCACCCTGGCGTCGTTCAACACCCGATGGGGCCTCGGCCTCGACGACCGCCCGGTCGAGCTGCGAGACACCTGCGCCGGCTTCGACACCGACCTCATCGCCCTGCAGGAGGTCTGGGAGCCGAGCGACGGCTCCGGGCGGGTGGGACCGATCGCGGCCGAGCTGGGCTACGCGGTGCACGCGGCCACGCTGTCGCCGAGCGCGGTCGATCCGCGGCCGCGGATCACCGCCGATCCCGACGACGCCGAGGGCGGGTGGGGCATCGCGCTCCTCAGCCGCCTGCCCGTGCGATCGGTGCGCACGCTCGACCTGGGCCGGCTCTTCGAGCGCAAGGACGTGGCCAGCCGCCTGGCCGTGATGGCCGACGTGGACGTCGAGGGCACCACCGTGACCGTGGTCGTCGTCCACCTGTCGTTCGTGCTCGCCAACGCCGCGGCACAGCTGCGCCGGCTGCGGGGCGCGCTGCCCGCCGATCGGCCCTCGGTGGTGGCCGGCGACTGCAACCTGTGGGGTCCGGTGGCGATCACCGCACTGGGCGGGTGGCGCCGAGCGGTGCGGGGACGGACGTGGCCGGCGAGCCGGCCCCACAGCCAGCTCGACCACGTCCTGGTGTCGAAGCAGGTGGACGTGCTCGCCTCGCGGGTGGGACCTCCCGCGGGGTCGGACCACCTTCCGGTCCAGGTCGAGCTGGCGGTGCCGGCCTCGGCGCAACCGCCGGCGGGTGGCTGAGGGTCCCCAACCCCGCCCGCCTCGTCTCACCTCGCCGCTCGGCGCAGCGTGGAGCACGGGGCGTCAGCTCGCGTCGCGTTCGATGCGGAAGGGGTTGGCCGGCGCCTGGCCGCTCGCACCGAGGTGGACGTCGGTGATCGGCAGCGGTCCGCCGGGGCCGTCGACCTGCAGCTGCAGGCTCTTGACCCCACAGCCGACCTCGATGTTGGGCCCGAGTGCCGCCGTGCTCGCCGGGATCCTGATGGTCAGGGAGTTGCCGCTGACCGTGGCGCTGGCGCCCCGCGCCTTGGCGGCGTCCCAGGCTGCGAACGACGCACCGTACGTGGCCTGCTCGATCCCCGCCGCCGGCGCCTGCTTGACGCCGATGGGGGCTGAGCCGGTGAGCCGAATCGTGACGGCCGAGCCCTTGGCTCGCACGTGGAAGTTCTGGAAGTCGTTCCAGATGTAGACGCCGGCAGGGCCCGCGTCCGCGACCTGTGACTGGCCGCCGAGCACCGACGGCACGTTGCCGCAGAAGGCGGCCGGTGCCGGCAGGCCGGCTCGCGCCACTGCTGGCCCGCTGGGGGTGGTCCTGGTCAGCGCGACGCCGAGCAGCGCCAGCACGACGACCACCGCGACCCCGACGACCACCCCCACGTCCCCCTTGCCGGGCACCCGTGGGTCGTAGCGCCGCGCGCGGCCTCCAGCGCGGTTGCGAGCGTGGCCGGCCACGTCAGGCACCGCGTCCTGGGCCCCAGCGCTTCAGGCCGAGGATCGGTCGTTCCAGCGCGAACCAGCTGATCGACGCCACGAGCACCCCGACGGCGAGCCCGCCCGCGCAGTACGTCAGCCAGCTCGAGGCCAGGCCGCCCGGGCGTCGCAGCCAGTGGTCGAGCTTGCTGAGCACGGTCACGTGCCACAGGTAGAGGCCGTAGGACACGACGCCGACCCAGGCCACCACCGGCGAGGCCAAGGTGCGCCGGATCCAACCCCGGCGCGGCGGGCCGAACACGCCGGGCGCGACGAGGAGGAACGCGACCGCGCCGTAGAGCACCTGCCGGCCGACCTCCAACGCGGGCGACGGCGTCTCGAAGCCGATCGGGCGGTACAGCTGGCTCACGGCGACGTAGCAGCACCCAGCGGCCAGCCAGGCCAGCGCCGGGGCCGCTCCCAGGGTGCGGGCCAGCATGGCCTCGGGCCCATCCGGCCGCCCCCGCAGCGCGGTGTAGGCCACCGCCAGCACCATGCCCAACGCGAAGAGGTCGAGGTTCGCGGGCAGCCAGGCATACCCGATCGCATGGCCGCCGGCCCGCAGCTGCCACCGGAAGGCCAGGCCGAGCACGTAGAGGAGCGCGCAGCCGAGGTACTCGACCCGCAGCCGGGCCGCCGTCGAGCCCCGCACGCGCCGCAGCAGGACCGCCCACAGCGGCAGGAACAGGTAGAAGGTCACCTCCGTGCAGAGGCTCCAGGCCTGCGTCAGGCCCCCGAAGACCGTGTCGCCCCAGTACACCTGGCCGAACCCGTAGAGGCGCACCTGAGCCCACCAGCCGCCCAGCGCCACCACGTGCAGCACGTGGCCGGCCACCGTCAGGGCCAGCCAATATGCCGGGACGATGCGCAGGACCCGGCGCCAGAGGAACGACCGGGTGAGCGGCGCCGGTTCGTCGAGCAGACGGCTCTCGACGAACGGTCGGTACAGCAGGAAGGCCGACAAGACGAAGAAGATGCTGACGCCCACGTCGAGCCGCCGGACCAGCGACCCCCAGCCGGGCCGGGTGTTCGTGCCCGCGAACGTGGCCGCGTGGAACACGACGATCAGCGTGGCGGCGAGGCCGCGTAGGCCCTCGAAGGTGGGGAAGCGCGGCGATCGCGCCCGGTGCGGCGGGCGCGCGGTCGGAGCAGTGGTGGCGATCCGCGGATCGTAGAGCCCGGCCACGGCCGGGGCGTCGGTACCCGCGTCGCTACGCTCGGCCCGATGTCGACGTCGGAGATGGCGGCGCCGAGCCGGCCGATCGCCGCCCCGGCGCCGGCGGCGAACCTCAGCGGGCCCGAGCGGGTCGCGCTCTGGCTGTCGACCGCCGGCCTCGTCGCACTCTGCGTCCTGCAGGCCCCCGGGCGCATCGTGGCCGAGACCAAGCTCGACGTGGTCGTGGACCCCGGCCCGTTCCTCGTCCGCTCGCTGACGTCCTGGGACCCGATGGCGGCGTTCGGTCGGCTCCAGAACCAAGCCGTCGGCTACCTGTTCCCGATGGGGCCGTTCTCGATGGTGGGCCACGCGCTCGGGCTGCCGGCGTGGCTGACGCAGCGGCTCTGGATCGCGGCCTTGCTCGTCGCCGGACTCTGGGGGGCGCACCGGGTCGCTCGCGCCATCGGCATCGGCAGCCCGGCCGGGCGCGTGGTGGCGGGCCTCGCCTACACGCTGGCGCCGGCCACGGTCACCACGGTCGCGTTCCAGTCGGCCGGCCAGCTCCCGTACGCCTTCGCACCCTGGCTGCTGGTGCCGCTGCTCGAAGCCCACCGTTTCCGCTCGCCCCGCCGCGCCGCCGGGGCGTCGGGCCTCGCGGTCGTGGCCATGGGCGGGGTCAACGGTGCCGCCACGATCGCCGTCCTGCCGCTCGCGATCATGTGGTTCCTCACCCGCGAGCCCGGCGGGGCGCGCCGGCGGCTGGCCGGCTGGTGGGCGCTCTCCCTGGTGATGGCGACGGTGTGGTGGTTGGCCGCCCTGCTCGTGTACGTGCGCTACGGCGCTCGGTTCACGAGCTACACCGAGACGGCGGCGATCACCACGTCGACTGAGTCGTCCATCGAGGTGCTCCGCGGGACCGGCAACTGGCTCGCCTACGTGGCCACGCCTGGCGGACGCTGGCTTCCGGGCTCGTGGAGCTTGGTGAGCAGTGAGCTGGCGGTCGCGGGTTCGGTCGCGCTGGCCGTGCTCGGGCTCGGCGGCCTCGCGCGGCGGGACGCGCCCGCTCGGCGCTGGCTCGTGCCCACCGCGATCGTCGGCGCGGTGGCGCTCGGCATCGGTCACGCAGGGCCGCTGGCAGGGGCGTTCGGCGCGCCGTTGCGCACCCTGCTCGACGGCCCGCTCGCCCCGTTCCGCAACGTGCACAAGTTCTCCCCGATCCTGCGCTTGCCGCTGGCCCTCGGCCTCGGCCACCTCGTCGCCGTCACCCAGACCTGCTTGCACGAGCGGCAGCGGAAGCGCACGACGGCACCCCGGCGGATCGTCACCTGGGGCCCTGCGGCGACCGCGCTGGGGGCCACGGCACTGGTGGTGCTGGCGATCCTGCCGACGGTGCCGGGACGGCTCGTGGCCCCGGGCTCGTTCGCATCGATCCCCGGATATTGGCACGACGCGGTGCGCTGGCTCGATGCCCAGCCCAAGGATTCCCGATCGCTGCTGATCCCTGGCGCGGCGTTCGGGGAGTACCGCTGGGGACGCCCGCTCGACGAGCCGCTGTCCGCGCTCGGCACGCGGGCCTGGGCCAGCCGCGACCTCGTGCCCCTGGGCGGCGACGGCTCGACCCGCCTGCTCGATGCGATCGACCGCTCGCTCGCGGCCGACCAAGTTCCGCCCGGCTTCGTCGCCGCGCTCGGCCGCGCCGGCGTGCACAACCTCGTCGTGCGCAACGACCTCGACCTTCGCCGGACCGGCGGACCCTCGCCCGGCCAGGTGCATCGGGCGCTGGCCAGCGCGCCGGAGCTGCGCCGGGTGGCCAGCTTCGGTCCGCGCATCCCGGCTGGCGGCGGGACCGACCGGCTCTCGGCCGTGCTCGGGCCGGCGGTGCCGACGGCCTGGCCGGCGGTCGAGGTCTACGCGGTCCCGGGTACCGCCCGCCGTGCGCAGGTGTACCCGCTGCGCGGGTCGCTCGTGGCGTCGGGCGGTGCCGAGGCGCTGGTGCAGGTGCCCGGGGCCGCGACCGCGGGCCGGGCCGTGGTCCTGGCGGCGGACGCGCCTGCCGGTGTCGCGCTCCCGGGCGCGATCAGCGCCACCACCGACACCGCGCGGCGCCGCGACCTGCAGTTCGGCACGATCCGCAACGGGGGCTCCTACACGCTCACCGCAACGGAGAAGGCCCCCGACACAGGTCGTGCGCCGGTCGACCGGCTCGGCTTCGCCCCGGCCGACCACCTCACCGTGGCCACCTCGGTCGGGGCCACCGTGACGGGGTCGTCGTATCCCAGCGCCCTCGAGCGCGAGCCGCAGCACCAGCCGTACGCGGCGTTCGACGGCGACCCGGCCACGTCGTGGACCCCGGGGATCGCGCCGCGGGGCCAGTGGATCGAGCTGCACCTGGACACGCCGCGGCCGATCAGCAGCGTCCTCGTGGAGGTGCCCGTCGATTCGGATGACCGGGTGTCCGCGATCGAGGTCACGACCGATGCGGGCCGGAGGCGCGCCGCCGTGCCGCCTGACGGACGGGTGCGCGTCGCGCTGCCCGCGGGAGCGACGAACCGCCTCCGGATCACGATCGCCGACGTCACCGGGCTCAACCTCAGCGACCGGTCGCTCGGCATCAGCGAGGTCACGGTGGCCGGGCTCACCGTGCGTCGGCCGCTCAGCACGCCAGCAGACCGGCCGGCGGGCCTCGACGCGGCCGCGGCCGAAGCCGGCTGGCTGGCGCGCTCACAGGCCGACCCCTTCGCCGCCGACCAGTCCGACGAGGACGCGCGCCTGGAGCGCACCGTGCGGGTCACCGCGGCTGGCGCTCGCGACGTGAGCGGCACCGCGCGGCCAGTCCCGGGACCGGCGCTGGACGCGCTGCTCGCATCGTCACCGACGGCCAGCGTCGTGCGGGGCGCGCCCCTGCTGGGCGCATCGAGCACCTGGCACGACGTTCCCGCGCTCGGTGCGGCAGCCGCCGCCGACGGCGACCGATCGACATCGTGGGTGAGCGACGTCGACGACTCGGGCGCGAGCCTCACGCTGCTCGCCCCGCAGGAGCACGTTGTCGACGAGGTCGTCGTCATCCAGGCCGGGCCACCGTTCCCGCGGATCACGACGGTCGAGGTGGCCACGGCCCTCGGCGTGCACCGCCTGCGCCTGCCGGCCTCGGGGCGGCTGCGCTTCCCCGCCGAGCGCACCGACCGCCTGACGCTCACGTTCCCGGGGCGCGGCGACGCGCTGGTCGGGATCAGCGAGGTGTGGGCGCCCGCGTTCGGTCGGCCGGTGCCCCGTCGCGATCGCCAGCGCGTGGTGACGCTGCCGTGCGGGAAGGGACCGCAGCTCGTCATCGACGGCAAGCTCGTGCCCACCACGGCGTCCGGTCCCGCCGCCGACGTCGAGGCCCTGCGACCCATCCACTGGACGACCTGTGGACCGGTGACGCTCCGAGCCGGCACCCACCACGTCGATGCCGGGCCCAGCCAGCCGCTGCGCATCAGCTCGCTCGCGTACGTGCCGGTCGGCGGGCTGCCAGCTGCGCCTGCGCCGCGTACGAGCACGATCGATCGTTGGGCGGCGGAGAGCCGCCGAGTGGTGGTCGGCCCCGGCGAGGCCTCGTTGCTCGTCACCACCGAGAACGACAATCCAGGCTGGGTCGCGACCCTCGACGGTCACCGGCTGGCCCCGGTGCGGATCGACGGCTGGCGTCAGGGGTGGCTCGTCCCGGCCGGCCGCGGCGGGGTCGTCTCGTTGCGCTACGGCCCCGGCGGCACGCAGCGCCTCGGGCTCATCGTCGGCGCCGCGCTCGTGCTCGCGCTGCTGGCGCTCGCGGTGGTGCCGGCCCGGCGAGCCGCCGCCGCGCGCGGCGACGCGCTCGGTGAACGGCCGCTCCCCGTGAGCGTGCTGGTCGGCCTCGCCGTCATCGCCGGCGTCCTCCTCGGCGGTCCGCTCGTGCTCCTCGTGCTGCCGCTGCTGCTGGTCCCGGCACGGGCCCGGATCGCCCCCTGGCTGGCCGGCGTGGCCACGGGGGTGGCGGGGGCCATCGTCTTGTGGCAACCGGGCCGGCTCGCGGGCTCGGGTCAGGGGGCGTTCTCGTCCGGAGCGCAGGTGTTCGCGATGCTCGCCGTGCTGACGCTCGCGGTCAGCGCGCTCCCACCGGCCTGGCGCCTCCGGCTCCCGTCCCGGCCGCGACCGGACGACGGTCGCTGACCGAAGGCCGGAGCGGCCACTCAGGTCGCTTCGGGCTCGTTCCATTCGGTCCAGCCGACGCCACGGCGCGCGCCGTCGACGTCCCGGAAGCGGCAGAGGGCGCGGGCCAAGCGGTTGCGGCGGCCGTCCGCCGCGGTGAGCAGCACCGGCGAGAAGGCCACGGGCTCGATCTCGAGCGCCAGGTCGTCCATCTGGCAGCTGGCCGCATCGGGGAACCCCTCCCGCCCGAGCTGCTGGCCGCGGTCGTAGGTGGTGGCGCGCAGCGGGCCACCCGGCGGCTGGACGTAGCCGGTGGCGTACACGGGCGTGCCCTCGTAGGTGACGTGCGTGCCGTGGAACCGGGTGCCGTCGTCGAGGCGGCCCGCCGTCCAGTTCGATCCCATCCACCACCAGTCGCGCACGCCCCACGAATGGTCCCGCTGGCCCCAGCCGTCGATCTCGATGTGCTCGTCGCCGAGCAGCACCTCGCCGTGCACGCGGCAGGGCACCTCGTAGCGGGTCACGCCCGGGTACGGGTACAGCCCGCCGTCGGTCTCCCACTCGAGGTCGAGCCCGAACGGCACCCGGTCGCCCCGGAGGTCGCCGTAGACCTCGGCCGGGTCGTCGACGCCGACCGCGAACGCCTCGCAGCCGACCGACACGTGGTCGAGCGGCGTCTCCACCACGATCGACGACCACAGCCCCTCGGTCCGCAGCTCGAGCCCAGGTCCGGCCGGGATCGGCACCTCGTGGTCGATGACCGTGACCAGCGGTCGCCCCTCGCCGACCGCGCAGGCCCAGTACCAGGCGACGCCCAGGTTCGGGTAGAAGCCGAGGCGCACGTAGCCGCCGAACCCGGCCTCGGCGTCGGTGAAGTCGAGGTACCAGGACTCGCTCCAGTACTGCTCCGTGCCTGGCGCGTGGCGGGCCTCGTCGGCCCGCTCGACCGGCGCAGTGGGATCGGACACGGCGATGCTCCCGAACGACGTCGAGTATGGCCGGCAGCAGGGGCGGGAGCTGCCGGCGCGGATCGTAGGTGCCCGGCGCCGCTCGGGGCGTACGCGGGCAGATCGGGCGCCGCCGGTCGCGCGGCCGTCGGGCACCGGCCGGTAGCCTGCGCGCCATGGTCCGGCACCTGTCCGCGGCGTGGATCGAGGCGCTCGACGAGGCGGTCAAGAGCAGTGCGGGGCTCCGCGCCGCCACCGCGGAGGTGGCCTTCACCGTCCAGCAGGTCGTCACCTCAGCCGACGGTGACGTCACCTGGCACCTCGTGGTCGACCATGGCGAGGTCGCGGTCGAGCCCGGTCGCGCCGACGATCCTGACCTCGTGTTCACGCAGGACCGCACGACCGCCCAGCAGATCGCTGCGGGCGAGCTCTCGGCGCAGGCGGCGTTCATGGTGGGTCGGCTGCGTGTGGGCGGCGACCTCACGGTCCTGCTGGCCAACCAGGAGGCGCTGGCCGGCCTCGAGGACGTGTTCGCCCGCGTGCGGGCGCAGATCGATCCGGTCGAGGCGAACGAGCAGCCCCACCCGGTGCGCGGCCGTGCCTGAGCTCCCGGAGGTGCAAGCCCACGCCGAGCGGCTCGACAGCGCCTTCGCGGGCGCGGAGATCGAGCGCTTCTCGCCGCTCTCGTTCACCGCGCTCAAGACGGCCATCCCCTCGCCCGAGGCGGCCGTCGGTCAGCGGCTCGTGTTCGTCGGGCGCCGCGGCAAGTACCTGCTGCTCGACGTCGGGGGGCTCACGTTCGTGGTCCACCTCATGCAGGGTGGGCGCCTGCGCGTCGACGAGGCGCAGAAGGCCAAGCCACGCGGCGGCATCGCCCGCTGGCGGTTCACCGACGGCCGGGCGCTGCTGCTCACCGAGGCCGGCACCGAGCGCAAGGCCGGCGTGTGGGTGGTCGCCGGCGATCCCGAGGAGACCGAGCCGTTGGCGAGGCTGGGCCCCGACGCCGACCAGGTGCCGGCCACCCAGCTCGGCGACCTGTTGGCGGCGCACTCGATGCGCCTGCACGGGTTCCTGCGCGACCAGCGGATCATCGCCGGGCTCGGCCGGCGGCTCGCCAACGAGGTGTGCCATCGCGCCAAGCTGTCGCCGTTCGCGTCGACCACCAAGCTCGACCGCACGGACGTCGAAGGGCTGGCCGAGGCGATCGGCGCCTGCGTCAACGAGTCCCTCGCGTACGAGCGCGGGCGCGACGACATGTCGTCGTCGAAGGATCGCCCGGGCAACGTCCACCACCGGGAAGGGCAGCCCTGCCCGGTCTGCGGCGACACCGTGCGCGCCGTGGAGTACCGGTCGTACACGGTGAACTACTGCCCGACCTGTCAGACCGACGGCCGCCTGCTGGCCGACAACACGACCAGCAAGTTCTTGAAGTAGCCGGGCTTCGCCCCAAGGGCGCTGGCCGCCTTCGGCGGACCGAAGATTGTTTCGCCGAAGCGGGTCCTCGCTTCGCTGCGGCGCTTCGGCGGCTAGATCAGGCCGAGGGAGTCGACGGTGTCGCGCTCCTCGGCAAGCTCGCCGACGCTGGCGTCGATGCGGGCACGGGAGAAGTCATCGATGTCGAGGCCCTGCACGATCTCGTAGGCGCCGCCCGAGGTCGTGACCGGGAACGACGACACGAGGCCCTCGGGCACGCCGTAGCTGCCGTCGGACGGGACGGCCATCGAGACCCAGTCGCCGGCGGGCGTGCCGAGCACCCAGTCGTGCACGTGGTCGACGGCGGCGTTCGCAGCCGAGGCCGCGGACGACGCGCCGCGGGCCTCGATGATGGCCGCGCCCCGCTGCTGCACGGTCGGGATGAAGGTGCCTTCGATCCACGCCTGGTCGTCGACCTTGGCCGCCGCGGGCTCGCCCGCGACCTGGGCCCGGAAGATGTCGGGGTACTGCGTGGCGGAGTGGTTGCCCCAGATCGTCATGCGGGTGATGTCCTTGACCGGCGTGCCGGTCTTGGCGGCCAGCTGCGCCAGCGCCCGGTTGTGGTCGAGCCGAGTCATGGCCGTGAACCGCTCACGTGAGATCTTCGGCGCGTTGTTCATGGCGATCAGCGCGTTGGTGTTCGCGGGGTTGCCGACCACGAGGATCCGCACGTCGTCGGCCGCGCTGTCGGAGAGGGCCTTGCCCTGGACCGTGAAGATGGCGCCGTTGGCCTCGAGCAGCTCGGCCCGCTCCATGCCCTTCGTGCGGGGGCGCGAGCCGACGAGCAGGGCGATGTTGGCGCCCGCGAAGGCCTCGTTCGCGTCGTCGGTCTTGACCATGCCGGCCAGCAGCGGGAACGCGCAGTCGTCGAGCTCCATGGCCACGCCGTCGAGCGCTCCGAGCGCGGGCGTGATCTCGAGCATCTGCAGGATCACCGGTTGGTCGGGGCCGAGCAGCGCCCCGCTGGCGATGCGGAACAGGAGGCTGTAGCCGATCTGGCCGGCGGCTCCGGTGACGGCGACGCGGATGGGCTCGGTGGACATCGCTGGGGCTCCTCGACGTGTGCTCGGCGTACGAGCCGAACCCTACCTACCGGGCCCGCGCCGCCCCAATGGGGGCCGGGACCGCGGCGGCCACCCGGAACTCCGACCAGCGCGGTCGGGCGGTCCGCAGCCAGTAGCGCCAGGTGTACGACGACCAGTTGTTGGTGATCTTGCCGGCCGGGTTCTTGTACCAGCTGTGGCAGCCGGCGGCCCAGACCGTGCGGTCCAGCTCCTGCTGCAGCCGGCGGTTCGAGCGGGCCATGGCCTCGGGCCGCACGTCGATCCACGCCAGGCGCTCGGACGCGAGCCGCCGCAGGCACTGCAGCACGTAGCCGATCTGGCGCTCGAGCATGAAGATGATCGAGTTGTGGCCGAGGTTCGTGTTCGGCCCGTAGAGCAGGAAGAGGTTGGGGAACCCGGCCACGGTCATGCCGAGGTGCGCCTCGGCACCGTCGCTCCATGTCTCGTGGAGGTCGCGGCCGCCGAGGCCGGTCACGACCATCGGCGCGAGGAAGCTCGTGGTCTGGAAGCCGGTCCCGAACACGATGACGTCGGCCGTGCGCTCGGTGCCGCCGGCCACGATCCCGTGGGGCGTGACCCGGTCGACCCCGTCGGTCACGACCGAGACGTTGGGTCGCAACAACGTCGGATACCAGTCGTTGGAGATCAGGATGCGCTTGCAGCCGAGCGGATAGTCGGGCACCAGCGCCTGGCGGGACAGCTCCTCGCTCACGAGCGGCGCCAACCCCTGCTCGAACTTCCGCTCTCCGAGCCGCCCGATGCGCGAGCCCTGGCGGAACCAGGTGAACTTGGCGTCGAACCGCAGCCAGATCTGAGCGCGGTAGAGCCGGCGGAGGGGGTCGACGTTGCGGAAGAGCCACTGCGTCCGCGCCGAGATGGGCTTGTCGGGCTTGGGCGCCACGTAGTTGCTGCTGCGCTGGAACAGCGTGAGCGTGCGGACCTTGGGCGCGATCTCGGGCACGAACTGGATCGCGCTCGCGCCGATGCCGACGACGGCCACGTCGCGGTCGGTGAGGTCGATGTCGTGGTCCCACCGCGCCGAATGGAACGAGGGCCCCGCGAAGCTGTCCAGGCCCTCGATGTCGGGGACGTGCGGCCGGTTCAGCTGGCCGGTCGCGGCGACCAGGACGTCGGCCACGTGGGTCGACCCGTCGGCCAGGTCGAGCTGCCAGCAGCCCGCCGTCGCGTCGAACGTCGCGGCGGTGACCTCGGTGCCGAACCGCACGTGGGGCCGCAGCTCGAACCGTTCGACGCAGTCGTCGAGGTACTCGAGGATCTCGGCTTGGCCGGGGAACTTGCGGCTCCAGTCGTGCTTCGGCACGAAGGAGAACGAGTAGAGGTGCGACGGCACGTCGCACCCGGCGCCCGGATAGGTGTTGTCGCGCCAGGTGCCGCCGATGCGCTCGGCCTTCTCGAAGATCGTGAACGAGTCGATGCCCGCCTGGCGCAGCCGGATGGCCATGCCGATGCCACCGAACCCGCTGCCGATGATGGCGACGCGTGGAGCGGCGGCCCGTCCGTGCCCTGACGCCTCGGCTCCTCGGCGCGGCACCCGGTCGACGAGCCGCAGCAGCGTGGCAGCCGCGCCCGAGGGCGAGAAGCGGGTGGCCGGAGGAAACGACGCCATCGGGCCGAGGCTAGTGGTCAACTTGACCGGCGGGTCAAGTAGGGGCCGCGCCGGCCTGGGAATGGCGCCGGCCGGGCCCGAAGGCCCGGCCGGCATCGACGCCCGGAGGGAGGGAAGGGCGCCGAACCCGCGCTGCTAGAGCTGCAGCGATTTGGTCTGCAGGAACTCCTCGAGCCCGTACTTGCCGAGCTCTCGGCCATTGCCCGACTGCTTGTAGCCGCCGAAGGGCGCGAGCGGGTTGAACGAACCGCCGTTGACCTCGACCTGGCCGGTGCGGATGCGCCTGGCCACTCCCTTCGCCCGCTCTTGATCGGCACCCCAGACGCCGCCCGACAGACCGTAGTCCGTGTCGTTCGCGATGCGCACTGCGTCGTCGACGTCCTCGTAGGGGATCACCACGAGCACGGGCCCGAAGATCTCCTCCTGCGCGATGGTCATGTCGTTCGACACGTTGGCGAACACCGTGGGCTTGACGTAGTAGCCGGTCGGCAGGTCCTCGGGCTGCTCGGGACCGCCGGTCACGAGCGTCGCCCCCTCCTCGATGCCCTTCTGGATGTAGCCCCGCACGCGGGTGCGCTGGGCGTCGGAGATCAGCGGGCCGAGGCGGCCGGCCCCGGTGGCCGGGTCGCCGATCGTCCAGGTCCCCTCGACCTCGTCGCGCAGGATGTCGACGATCTCGTCGTGCTTGGCGCGGGGCACGAGCATCCGCGTGAACGCGGTGCAGGTCTGGCCCGAGTTCAGGTAGCACGAGCCGACGCCGGCGCGGGCCGCCTTGTCGAGGTCCTCGCCCTCCAGGTCGTCGAGCAGGATGTTGGCCGACTTGCCGCCCAGCTCGAGCGCGATGCGCTTCACGG
>JAODBM010000166.1 GCA_025463985.1 Acidimicrobiales bacterium | reverse complement strand
CGTGCGCGTCAGCCCGGCCGGCTGGCGGGCCCGCTGCAAGGAGCACGGCGAGCTCACCGCCCCCTGACCCCGGCCGCGGCGCCCAGCCCCGCCCGGCGCGACGCGACGCAGGGGTCGGCGACGGGCTCTACGGTGGGGGCGTGCACGTCGAGGTCGGACCCCTCCCGTCATCGAGCGTCCTCGCCTGGGTGGGCTACGCCGAGGCCGTGCTCGGTGCGGAGAGCGCGGAGGATCGACCGGTGCTGGTCGTGCCCGACGACGTGCCGGCTGCGGCCGCCGACGTTCCCTACGACGCGATCTCCTCGTTCGCCCAGTACCTGATCGAGTGGCGGGCGATCGCCACCGCCGGACCGGTGTTCACCTGGTCGTCGGACATCCCCGGCGAGCTCGCCGAGTACCTGGTCCTCGCCTTCTACCGGGTCGTGCGGCGCCTCAACAAGGCGGCCGAAGCGCGCGGCGAGGTGCTGGCTCCGCCGGAGGGTGAAGCGTTCTACAACTCGCTCGTCGACCGCCTGCTGCGGGCGTTGGCGGCGGAGGGTCCGGGCTCGGCGGAGTTCGCGGACCACCTGCGCAGCTTCTGGCCGGGCATGCAGCAGCCGTAGGCCATCGCTCGGCGCGGGTCAGACGAGCTGGGCGCGGCTCAGACGAGTTGGGAGACGATCGGCTTGCCCGGCTTGGCGTCGGTCACCACGCCTTGCGGGGTCTTCATCACGTTGCCCGCGATCAGCACCCAGTCGATGCCAGCCGAGAACTGCTTGGGGTCGGGCACCGTGGACTTGTCGAGCACGGTGGCCGGGTCGAACACCGTGATGTCGGCGTCGGCCCCGCGCTGCAGCCGGCCCTTCTTCGCCATCGCCGGCGCCTTCGGTTCGAGCCAGCGCGCCGGCAGGATCGTCATCTTCGCCAGCGCGTCGCCGAGAGACACGACCTTGTCCTCGCGCACGTACTTGCCGAGCGTGCGGGCGAAGCACCCCGTGGCCCGCGGGTGGTTGTTGCCGTTGGTGAGGATGGCGTCGCTGCCGATCATCACGTGCGGGTCGCGCAGGCAGGTCTTCACGTCGTCTTCGGGGATCGCGTAGGCGGCGACGAGCTTGTTCTGGCGCTGGTACTGGCGGAACGTCGCCGACGTGAGCCGGGCGCCGCTGGCGTCGCCGGCCACCTGCAGGTCGCCGTAGGAGATGCGGAAGCGCTCCTGCCACCCCGGGTTGAAGCGGGCGGAGCCGAGGTACGTGGCCCAGAAGTTGTACGGGTACATGCAGGCGGTGATCTTGTGGCCCTGGTCGCGGGTGGTCTGCAGCTTCTGCAGCGAGCGGGCCATGTCGAACGTGCCGCCGGTGCTGATGATGTGCTCGACGTGCACCCGCGCGCCGGTCTGCTTGGCCACCTCGATGATCTCGTCGAGCGTCTTGTCGTTGGTGCCGTAGGCCGAGTAGCGGCCGTGGAACGTGCAGGGCACGTCGTAGCGCGCGGCCACGGTGGCCAGGGCCTTGATCTCGGCGAAGTCGACGCCCGGGGTGTACTCGGGCTCGAAGTCGACGCCGATCCACCCGTCGTGCAGCTCCTGCTCGCACATGGCCGCGAGCCGGCTGATCTGGTCGGGACTGGCGGCCTGGGTGATGTTGAGGCCGAGCACGTTGGCGCGGTGCCACGGGTCGCTGAAGGCGCCGCCGAAGTTGACGAGGCAGCGGTCGGTGAAGCGGGCGAAGAAGTCCTTCGCCTTGGACTGGATGCCGTGCATGCCGAGGTTGGTGGTGACCCCGTCGCCGATCTTGTACGTGGCGCCGAGGTCGGCGGGGTCGTAGGAGAGGATGTCGATGAAGCCGGGGGCCACGACCCGGCCGGTGGCGTCGATGCTGCGCTTGGCCTTGAGGGCCACCGTCTTGATGGCGGTGACCGTGCCCCCGTCGATGCCGACGTTGGCGAGCCGGTCGTAGCCGGTGTCGGGGTCGATGACCCGGCCGCCGGAGATCACCACGTCGTAGGTGTGGTCGTCGGGCGGCTCGGCGGCGGCCTGGTGGACGGCCGGCGCAGTGACCGGGCCGGCGGCGGCGACGTGGCGGGTGGCCGCCGGCGTCGAGCTGCCGTGGCCTCGGGTGAGGAGCCGGCCGAGGGCGGCCGCGTTGACGGCGCCGTAGCCGAGCGCGAGGAGCAGGCGCCGACGCTCGGGCGATGGAGGCGGCGAGTCGGGCACGGGTAATGAGCGTAGAGCGCTGGGCAGGCTGGGCCCGTACCACCTCCGAAGCGGGGTGGTCCCGTCGATGGCAACATGGCGCCCGGTCCCGGGCGCCGCGCTGCCGATCTGGCGGGCCCCCGGAGCTCACACAGGGAGGGTTTGATGGCGAGCGTCACCTTCGAGCACGTCTCGAAGCGCTATGGCGAGGTCACGGCGGTGGAGGACCTCGACCTCGAGATCGTCGATGGCGAGCTCATGGTGCTGCTGGGCCCGTCGGGCTGCGGCAAGACCACCGCGCTGCGCATGATCGCCGGCCTCGAGGAGATCAGCGACGGCAAGCTGCGCATCGGCGACGAGGTGGTCAACGACGTCGACCCGGCCCGCCGGGACATCTCGATGGTCTTCCAGAGCTACGCCCTGTACCCGCACATGACCGTGGCCCGCAACATCGAGTCGCCCCTGCTGGTGCGTCGCTACCACGTCGACGGCCCAGGCTCACCCGCCCGCAAGCTGACCCGCGCCGAGCGCCGGGAACGGGTGGCCGAGGCCGCCCGCGTGCTCGACCTCGAGCCGTACCTGGCTCGCAAGCCGGCCGCGCTCTCCGGGGGCCAACGCCAGCGGGTGGCGCTGGCGCGCGCCTTCGTCGGCCGGCCCAAGGTCTTCCTGATGGACGAGCCGCTCTCCAACCTCGACGCCAAGCTGCGGGCGCAGACCCGCATCGAGCTGGTCGACCTGCATCGACGCGTGGCCACCACGATCGTGTACGTCACCCACGATCAGGTCGAGGCGATGACGATGGCCTCGCGCATCGCGGTGATGGCCGACGGGCGGCTGCAGCAGGTGGGCACGCCCCAGGAGGTCTACGACCGGCCCGACAACCTGTTCGTCGCCCAGTTCATCGGCACGCCGCCGATGAACTGCCTGTCGGGGACGTTCAGCGCCGACGCCGGGGGCGGCGTGCTCGTCGGGACGAGCCGGTTCCCGGTGCCCCCGGGGCTGCAGACCCCGCTCGTCGAGGGTCAGGCGCTGGTGGTCGGGGTGCGGCCCGAGCACCTTCCGCTGGCCACCGACGGCACGATCGAGGCGGTCGTGCGCGCGGTCGAGTGGCTCGGCCACGAGTGCCTGATCACCGTCCAGGTCAGCGGTCAGACCGCCACGGTGCGCCAGGCCGGCATGTCGACGAGCCCGGTGGGCAGCACGATCACCCTGGCCGTCGACCCGGCGGCGGTCACGCTGTTCGATCCCGCCTCCACGCGGCGCCTCTCGTGACCGAGATCCTGTCCAGCGCGCCGGGCGAGCTGGCGCTCGACCCGCTGGCGCCGGCCAACCGCCGCGTGCGGTTCCGGCTGCTCCCGAAGCAGAAGGTGTCGTGGCGCGAGACCGGCATCGCCGTGCTGTTCCTGGCGCCGTCGCTCGCCGTGTTCATCACGTTCTTCTACCTGCCGTTCGCCAAGGTCGTCAGCTGGGGCACCTACCGGTCGGTGCGCGGCGGCACCTCGTACACCTACGTGGGCGGCCAGCAGTACCGCGACGTGCTGACCGGCCACGAGTTCCGCGACGGGCTGCTCCACAGCATCCAGTTCGTGCTGCTGACCGTGCCGCTCGGGCTGGTGCTCGGCGTGCTGCTCGCGGTCGCGGCCCACCGGCGGCTCAAGGGCATCAAGATCTTCCAGACGATCTTCTCCTCGACGCTCGCCTCGTCGGTCGCCGTGAGCGCCGTGGTCTTCTCGGTGCTGCTCAACCCGAAGGTCGGCGTCTTCAAGGTCGACTGGGAGAACCGCCAGAGCGTCGGGCACCTGCTCTCCCTGCACCCGCGCCCAGGCGCCATGGTCATGGCCGCGCTGCCGACGATCTGGCAGAACCTCGGGCTCGCCTTCGTGATCGTGCTGGCCGGCCTGCAGGCGGTCCCCGACGAGGTCCTCGAAGCGGCCACCCTCGACGGCTACGGCCCGGTCCGGAGGTTGCTGCGGGTGACGCTCCCGCTCATCTCGCCCGTGCTCCTGTTCCTCTTCGTCGTGCTCACGGTCCAGGCGTTCCAGGCGTTCGCGCAGATCGAGATCGTCACCGCCGGCGGCCCATCGGGCTCGACCGAGACGACCGTGTTCAAGATCTTCCGGCTCACGCAGTCGAACTACGGCGCGGCGTCGGTCATGGCCGTCGGCCTGTTCGGGGTCACGTTGCTGGTGACCGCGGTGCAGTTCGCGGTCCTCAACCGGAGGGTCCACTATGGCAACTGACGTGGCCGACGTGGTCGGTGCGGACCCGCCGGCCGCCACCGAGGGGTTCTCGGCCGGCACGACCGTCGGGCGCTCGGCGTCACGGCGGACGGCCGGCACGATCGTGAGCTACGTCGTGCTGATCGCGCTGGCGGTGGTCGTGCTCGTCCCGGTCTTCTACACGGTGCTGCAGGCCCTCTCGCCGCCCTTCGCCTACATCAACGCCCACCATCCGCCGCACCCCGTGGCCGTGGCGTGGAAGCAGCGGAGCTGGTGGACGGGCGGGCCGCTGTCGGTCGTCGGGCGCACCGTGCTCGTGGCGCTCGCGCTCGCGTGGCTGCAGCTGCGGGGCGGCGGTGGATCGGTACGCACCTGGCGGCTGCTGCTCGTGCCGCGCCGCCTCGGGGCGATCGTCGTCGGCACGCTGGCGCTGGGGATCGCCACCGGACCGGTGTTCACGTCCCTGGCCGAGCGCAACGGCCAGACCACGGTGTGGGTGCTGGTCGCCATCGTCGCCGTGGCGGCCACGCAGGCCGCCGGCCTCTGGACGCGCGGCAGCGTCGCCTGGCGCATCGGGCTCCTCGCCGTGCTCGGCGCGGTCGGGCTCGTCGGGATCGCCGTGGTCGCGGCCGGAGCCGACGCGTGGACCCGGTCCTGGACCAACGCCCACCTCGGCCCGGCCATGGGCCGCAGCCTCCTCATGACCGTCCTGATCACGGTCTGCCAGGTCGTCACGTCGGTCCTCGCCGCGTACGCCTTCGCGTTCTTGCGCTTCCCGCTCAAGCGGCTGGTGTTCGCGATCGTGATCGCCACCCTCCTGCTCCCGCTGGAGGTCACGCTGGCCGGCAACGTCGCCCTGGTCCGCCAGCTCAACTGGATCAACTCCACGCAGGCCCTGGTGCTGCCGTTCGCGGCGACGGCCCTCGGCACGTTCCTGATCCTGCAGGGCTTCCGCGGCATCCCGCCCGAGATCCAGGACGCCACCCGGCTCGACGGCTACGGGCACGTCGCGTTCCTGTGGAAGTTCGCGGTGCCGCTGACCCGGCCGGTCGTGGCCGCCTTCACCGTCATCGCCGCGCTCGGCGCATGGAACCAGTACCTGTGGCCGCGCTCGGTGATCGACTCCGACACCGCCAACACGATGCAGATCCAGCTGCGCACGCTGGCCGGCCAGGACATCGGCAACGCCAACCTCACGATCGCCGGGGCGCTGATCGCCGCGCTGCCGGTCGTGCTGCTGCTGGTCGCGTTCCAGAAGCAGATCATCCGCGGCCTCACGGCCGGAGCGGTGAAGTGACCGACGCCTCGACCTCGTCCAGAGAGCCCGTCATGACCCCCGCGTCCCCCGCCCGCCTGCGACTCCGCGACGCCCGCCGCTGGTCGGGAGCGGTCGCGCTCACCGCCACGTGCGCGCTCGTGGCCGCGGCGTGCGGGCCGCCCCCGTCGCTCGGCGGCACGTCGGCGCAGAGCACGGCCAAGACCACCGCGAAGAGCCTGCCGGCCTGCCCGCTCGCCGCGCTGGCCAAGACGCCGGGGAAGGTCGCGGTGAGCCTCTGGTACGGGGGCCTCGGCGGCGCCACCCAGGCGACCATGGAAGACATGGCGAAGCGGTTCAACGCCTCGCAGAGCAAGGTCGTGGTCACGGCCAACAACGAGGGCGCGTCCTACGACGAGGTGCTCCGCAAGTACAAGGGCGCCGCGGCCACGCCCGGCCAGCTCCCCGGCGTGATCTACCTGGAGGACACGGCGCTCGGCGAGATGGTCGACCGCGGCCAGGTGCTGCCGGCCGAGTCGTGCATGCGGGCCGAGCACTTCGACCTGAACCAGATCCTGCCCGGCGCCCGCGCGTCGTTCTCGGTCAACGGCGTGCTGTGGCCCGGCTACATCAACGTGTCGACGCCGATGATCTACATCAACAAGGTGCACTTCAAGAAGGCCGGCCTCGACCCCGAGAAGCCGCCCCGGACGCTCGAGGAGATCTACCAGGACGCCAAGATCATCAAGGCCAAGGGCGTCGCCAGCAAGCCGTTCGTCCTGTCGCTCAAGCGGTGGTTCTTCGAGACCTGGCTGGGGGGCATCGACGAGCCGCTCGTGAACAACGGCAACGGGCACCTCAAGCCGCCGACGAAGGCCATCTTCAACACGCCCGACGCCCGCAAGCTGCTCGAGTTCTTCGTGAAGATGAACCGCGAGGGGCTGCTCAACGTGTTCCCGAACACGCCGGGCAAGATCAACCACTACCTGGCCCTGATCAGCAATCCGCCGGAGTCGTCGATGCTGATCGAGACCTCGGCCGCGGCCACCACGATCAAGGCCGCGCTCGGCGGCGGCATCACGGCCAAGAACGGCGGCCTCGACCTCGGGGTCGGGGGCCTCGACACGAAGAACCTCGTGCCCGGCGGCGGGGCGCTGCCGGGCATCCGGGCACCTGGCAAGATCCACCCCAGCGGCGGCGCGTTCTACATCCTGAACACGAGCTCGCCGGCCACGCAGGCCGCGTCGTGGAAGTTCCTGCAGTTCATGCTCCGGCCCGACAACGCGAAGCGCTGGTACCTCGTGGGCAGCTACCAGCCGATCCTGCGGGCGACCGCCAACGAGCCGGACGTGCAGACGTTCTGGCAGACCGACGTCGCCGGCGTGCTGCTGAAGCCCGCGTACCAGCAGTTCGTGGGTGCCGACCCCAAGCAGCCGCAGCCGCTCATCGGGCCGAGCCAGGACTTCACGCCGATCATCGAGAAGATGCTCGACAGCGTGCTCCTCAGCGGCGCCGATCCCGCGAACGCGCTCGCGCGCGCCCAGGCCGACGCCACCAAGCTGCTGCAGGACTACAACGGCGGTCATTGACGCGACAGGCGCGCGACGCGGTCCGTCCACCTGGGTGCAGCCGACCGTGCATGATGGGCGGATGCGGGTCATCGCGTGCACCGGACTCAAGGGAGGAGTCGGCAAGACCTCGACCTCGGTGAACCTCGCCGCCCTGTCGGCGGCGGCCGGGCACCGGACCCTGCTGTGGGACCTCGACCCGCAGGGGGCGGCCACGTTCTGCCTGCGGCTCAAGCCGCGGATCAAGGGCGGCGCGCCGAAGCTGCTGCGCGGCGGGCGGGGCGGCCTGACCGCGGTGGCCCGGTCATCGTCGGTCGACGGGCTCGACGTGGTGCCGAGCGACGTGACGCTGCGCGACGCCGACCGGGTGCTCACCGGCACCGGCCGACCGGCCAAGGCCATCCGCCGGCTGCTGTCGGGGACCAAGGGCGACTACGACCTGATCGTGATCGACTGCCCGCCGGGGCTGAACACGGTGGTCGAGTCGGTGGCCTCGACGGCAGACGTGCTCCTCGTGCCCGTGGTGCCGGAGCCGTTGCCGCTCCGAGCGCTCGTGCGGTTCAGCGAGTTCCTCGAGGACACGAGCGCGGCGTCGCCGAAGCTCCTGGCGCCCTTCCTGTCGATGATCGATCGGCGCAAGCCGATGCACCGGCGCATCGAGACCGAGATCCGCACCACGAGCCTCTTCCTCGGCGCCGCCATCCCCGAGTCCTCGGCGGTGGCCCGCATGGGCGAGGAGCAGGTGCCGTCGGTGGTCAGCTCGCCACGCAGCCTCGCCTCCCTCGAGTACCGCCGGCTGTGGGCCGAGGCCGCCGAGCGGGCCGGCCTGTAGCTGCCGGGCCAGGTGACGGAGCCGGAGCCGTGACGCGGGCGCGGGCGGCCCTCAGGTGGCGCGGGTGCGGCGGGTGAGCTGCTCGTCGAAGCGGCGGCTGGCGTCGTCGGCGAGGTCCAGGCGCAGGACCAGCGGGCCGATGGCCACGTCGAGCGCGGTGCCGTGGGCGCCGGCCGCCGGCTTGGGGCCCGCGGTTGGTGCTGGCGCCGGCCATCCGGCCAGCGGCGCCGACGCCAGCACCATCGCGGGATCCGCCGGGCTCGAGGCGGACAGGCCGACCACCACCACGCGGTGGTCGGTCAGGGCCAGCAGGACCGGCGGAGCGCCGCCGCTGGTCGCCGGCGCTCCTGCCAGCTCGACGGGCACCACCGCGACCAGGTCTTCACCGTCTCGGAGCGCGAGCAGCAGGGCGTCAGCATGGGCGTCGAGGTCCGTGACCTGCCACCGAAACGGCCAGCGGTCGCGTTCAGCGGCGAGCTGGGACCCCGCGCCCATCGAGCCTCCTGATCTCCCCGACCGCGAAGCGCGGCTGGTGGTGCCGCTATCGTCCGCGACGACGGCGTGGCCCGCATCGGGGACACCCCGTGCCTCTGGCTGTCGTCTTCTCGGACCCGGATGACCCTTCGCCCAGCGCTGCCCCCTGAAAACCGCGGTCCGCTGCGAGGCCGAGCCGCCGCGCTGGCCACGCTCGACGCGTTGCTGGAACGGGCTGCGGCCGGGGCCGGTGGGGGCGCGACCGTGGTCGGCGAGCCGGGCATCGGCAAGAGCGCGCTGCTCGACGAGCTGGCCGACCGGGCCGACGGGTGGCGGGTGATCCGGGTGACCGGGCTCGAGGCCGAGGTGGAGCTGGCGTGGTCTGGCCTGTTCACGCTGCTCAGCGGGCTGACCGGCGATCTCGACCGCCTCCCGGCCCCGCGTGCGGCCGCGCTGCGGGAGGCACTCGCGCTCGACGGAGCGACCGGCGGGCCGATCGAGGGCTTCGCGGTGGCCGTGGGCGCCCGCGACCTGCTGGCCGAGGCGGCCGAGGAGGCGCCCGTGCTCGTGCTCGTCGACGATCTGCCCTGGGTGGACCTGGCCACGCGTCGCACTCTGGCCTTCGTGGCCCGCCGCGTGCGACAGGACCGCATCGCGGTGGTGTCGGCCCGCCGGGTGGGGGCGGCCGACGACACCGATACGGGCCCGCTGGTCGCGCTCGGACCGCTCGAGCCCGCCGTGGCCGACGGCGTGCTCCGCGATGAGGCCGTGACGAGCGCTGAGGTGCGACGGCGCCTGACCACGGCCAGCGGCGGCATCCCGCTGGTGCTCGTGGAGGCGGCCCGCCTGCTGTCGGCCGACCAGCGGGCGGGGACGGCGGCGCTGCCCGATCCGCTGCCGGTCGGCCCGTCCGGCCAGCGCATCGTGGACGTGCTCGTCGCTCGGCTGGACGAACCGGTGCGCCGGGCCCTGGTGGTGGCGGCGGCCGAGCCCGAAGGCCGCCTCGGCCGGATCCTCGCCGCGCTGGCCCGGCTCGACCTCTCGATGGCGGACCTGGAGGCCGCAGAGCGGGGTGGCCTGGTGGCCTTGGAGGGCGATCAGCTGCGGTTCCGGCACCCGCTCATGCGGTCGGCGGCCTACCACGACGCCTCCCGGCCCGACCGGCGAGCCGCGCACCGGGCGCTCGCCGAGTCGATCGCCGGCGCGGATCCGGCTCGGGCCTGGCACCGGGCCCGGGCCGCGGCCGGACCCGACGAGACCATCGCTGCC
>JAODBM010000132.1 GCA_025463985.1 Acidimicrobiales bacterium | reverse complement strand
CCGGTGACGCGGCCGCGACGTTCGCGGCCGCGCTCGCCGGCCGCGCCACGGCTGGCCCGATCAGCCTGTTCCCCACCGACGACCAGCCCGTGCGCTTTGCCTGCGAGGTGCGCGACTTCGACCCGTCGCCGTGGGTCGACGCCCGCCAGGCCCGGCGCATCGACCGCGTCAGCCTGCTGGGCATCGCCGCGGCCAGCGACGCGATGGACCAGGCCGGCCTCGCCAGCTGCGCCGACGGGGGCAGCACCATCGACTCGGCTCGGGTCGCGGTGATCGCCGGTTCCGGCATCGGCGGCCTCACCACGCTCGAGGAGCAGATCGCGACGCGCCTCCAGCGCGGGTCCGATCGGGTCAGCCCGTTCCTCGTGCCGATGATGATGGCCAACGCCACCGCCGGCCTGCTCTCGCTGCGCTACGGCTTCCACGGCATCAGCCTGTGCGTGTCCACCGCCTGCGCGTCGGGCGCGAACGCCATCGGGGAGGGCCTGCGGATGATCCGCGACGGCTCGGCCGACGTCGTGCTGGCCGGAGGCACCGAGGCCTGCATCACGCCGACCACGATGGCGGCGTTCGCCCGCATGGGCGCGCTCAGCGGCCGCAACGACGACCCGGCCAGCGCGTCGCGGCCGTTCGACCGCGACCGCGACGGGTTCGTGATGGGTGAGGGTGCCGGCTTCCTCGTCCTGGAGAGCTGGGACCACGCCGTCGAGCGCGGTGCCACGATCCTCGGCGAGCTGGCCGGCTATGGCCGCACCTGCGACGCCCACCACATCACCGCGCCCGACGCCGACGGCGCCGCCGCCGTGGCCTGCATGCTCCAGGCGATCGCGGATGCCGGCCTCGAGCCCGGCGCCATCGGGCACGTGAACGCCCACGGCACCTCCACGCCGCTCAACGACGCGGCCGAGACCTCCGCTCTGGTGAAGGTGTTCGGCGATCACGGACCGCCGGTGACGTCCACCAAGGGCGTGACCGGTCACCTGGTCGGCGCGGCCGGAGCCGTCGAAGCGGTCGTCGGCCTGCTGTCCGCGACCGCCGGGAAGGTCCCGCCGGTGGCCAACCTCGTCGACCCGGACGTGACGGACGCGGTCGACCTCGTGCGTGACGAGCCGCGGTCGGTGGCGCCCGCGCCGTTCCTGTCGAACTCGTTCGGGTTCGGCGGCCACAACGCGTCCCTCGTGATCGCGCCGGCACCCGCCGCGTGACGCCTGCGCCGCCGCCGGCGTCGCTCCTCGACGCGAGCCTCGGACGCCCGACACCGCTCGCCGCCGACCGCCCGTCGGCGGCGACGGCCGTCCTGACCGAGCTGGACGGGCGCACCGTGGCGCTGTTCCGGGTCCACGGCGCGGGCGCCACGGCTGACGGGTCGGTCGAGGCCGAGGTGGTGGTGCGGGCGTTCGAGATCGCCACCGAGGCCGGGTGCCCGGTCGTCGGGCTCGTGCACTCGGTGGTGGTCCCACCGACCGAGGGCGGGCTGGCCGGCCTCGTGGCGTGGGGGCGGGTCGCGCAGCGCGCCGTCGCCCTGTCGGGCGTCGTCCCGCTGATCCTGGTCGTGACCGGACCGTGCCACGGCGGGCTGGCACCGCTCTTCGGGCTGGCCGACCACGTGGTGCTCGTCCGCGGGGCCACGACCTACATCAACGGGCCGAAGCCGGTCGCGGCGGTGACGGGCCTGCGGCGCACGCCCGAGGACCTCGGCGGCGCAGCGGTGCACGCCACCGTCACCGGGCTCGCGTCGCTGCTCGCCGACGACGAGGAGGACGCGCTTGCCGCCGTGGCCGAGCTGCTCCACCACCTGCCCGACAACAACCTGTCCGAGCCGCCCCCCGGTCCCACCGACGACCCGACCGACCGCGCCTGCAGCGCCGGTCCCGCCGCGGTGCCGGCGTCGCCGTCCGCGGCCTACGACGTGCGCGACGTGATCGAAGACGTGGTCGACCGCGGGTCGTTCCTCGAGGTCCACGCCCACCACGCGCCCAACATGGTCACCGGCTACGCCCGCATCGGCAGCCGCAGCATCGCCATCGTCGCCAACCAACCCTGGGTGCGGGCCGGCACGATCGACATCGCGGCCTCCGTGAAGGCGGCGCGCCACGTCCAGGCCGCCGACTCGGCCGGCCTTCCGATCGTCACGTTCGTCGACACCCCGGGCTACGAGCCCGGCCGCGACCTCGAGTGGCGCGGCATGATCCGCCACGGCGCCAAGCTCGTCCACGCCTACGGGGAGGCGGTCGTGCCCCGCATCTGCGTGATCCTGCGCAAGGCCTACGGCGGCGCCTACATCGTGATGGACTCCCGCGACCTCGGCAGCGACCTCGTGCTCGCCTGGCCCGGCGCGGAGATCGCGGTGATGGGCGCGCCAGGTGCGGTCGCCATCCTGAACCGCCGCGAGATCGCGAGCGCGGCCGATCCCGAGGCCGAGCGGCTCCGCCTCGAAGACGAGTACCGGCTCGCCTACTGCACGCCGCGCATCGCGGCCGAGCGCGGCTACGTCGACCAGGTGATCGATCCCGCCGACACCCGCCGCATCGTGGCCGCCGCGCTCGAACGGCTCCGTCACAAGCGCCGTGAGCGCCCGGCCCGGCGCCACAGCAACGGCCCGCTCTGAACTGGCCCTTCGCCCACCGTCCCTGACCCTCCAGGAGAATCCCGTGCTGCTCAAGGACCGCGTCGTGCTCGTCACCGGCGTGCTGACCCCGTCGTCCATCGCGTTCACGTGCGCCCGCATCGCGCAGGAGGAGGGGGCCACGGTCGTGCTGACGTCGTTCGGCCGCGCCCTCTCGGTGACCGAGCGGGCCGCCAAGCGCCTGCCCGATCCGCCGGCCGTGCTCGAGCTCGACGCCACCAACCCCGAGCACCTCGCAGCCGTCCGTGAGGAGATGGCCACGCGCCACGGCCGGATCGACGGCGTCGTGCACGCGATCGGCTTCGCGCCGGCGGAGTGCCTCGGCCAGGAGGACGGCATGTTCGCGGCGTCGTGGGAGCAGGTCGCCACCGCGCTGCACGTGTCGACGTTCTCGCTGGCGGCGCTGGCCGGGGCGCTGCGGCCGCTGCTGTCCGACAACGCCTCGATCGTCGGCCTCGACTTCGATGCCCGCCAGGTGTGGCCGGCGTACGACTGGATGGGCGTGGCCAAGGCCGGGCTCGAGTCGACGGCCCGCTACCTCGCCCGCGACCTCGGCCCCAAGGGCGTGCGCGTGAACCTCGTGGCCGCCGGCCCGCTGCGCACGGTCGCCGCCCGCAGCATCCCGGGGTTCGCCCAGATCGAGGCCACGTGGGCCGACCGCGCCCCGCTCGGCTGGAACGTCGAGGATCCTGAACCGGCGGCCAAGGCCGTGGTCGCGCTCCTGTCGGACTGGTTTCCCGCGACGACGGGCGAGATCGTCCACGTCGACGGCGGCGTCCACGCCATCGGCGCCTCGGCCTAGCCGCCGGTTCGACCCCTTCGCGGCCGCCTGTTCTTCGCAGGCGCCACGGGCGCGCCCAGGAAGCGGTTTAGGATTTTCGGGCGGGGTGCCGATGAGAGAGGTGTCGTCATCCGCACCCACCGCCTGGAACCGCCCCGCATGCTTGTCCCGATCCGCCGGATCGCCACGATCGTGGTCGTCGTCGGCCTGGTCGCCCTCGTCTCGGCCTGCCAGCCACCGCCGCCGACCCCCGCGCCCTTTGCCGAGGAGTTCAACGGGACGTCGCTGGCCACCGCCCGCTGGCACCCGAACCGCTGGTTCTCGGCGACCTGCTCGGCCGGCGCGACCGCAGGCGAGCAGCAGTGGTACCGCCCGCAGAACGTGCAGGTCCGAGGCGGCAACCTCGTGCTGACCGCCACCGCGGGGTCGGACCGCTGTGCCGAGGGCACGTGGTCCGGCGTGCGCCCCTACACGAGCGGCTGGGTGCAGACCGGCGGCTCCCGCACGTGGTCGGGCACGACGGCGCCGGGCTACACGTTCCGCTATGGCCGCGTCGACGTCCGCTTCAAGGCGCCCAAGGCCAAGGGCCTCTGGCCCGCGATCTGGCTCCTGGCCCCAGGCGCGCCCGGTGCGGGCGGCGCGCTGCCCTATCCGTCCCGGCCCGAGATCGACGGCCTCGAGCTGTACGGCCAGCGCCCGGGCGAGTGGAACTTCAACGTCCACCTGGCCACGCCGGCGGGCCCGATCGACCAGGGGCAGACCTACCGGGGACCGGACTGGTCCGACGGCTTCCACGTGCTGTCGGTGGACTGGCGTCCTGGCGTGATCGTGTGGTTCGTCGATGGCGTTCCGCGCTGGTTCTACGCCGGCCCCGGGGTGCCCGACGTTCCCCTCTACCTGGTCATCAACCTCGCCGCCGGCGGTTGGGCGGGGCCGGTCGACGCGAGCGCGCTGCCCGCGGAGATGCTCGTCGACTACGTGCACATCACGCCGCGGCCCGCAGGTCCCTGACCGCCGGCCGCTCGCCGCTCAGCCGGCGGGTGCGACGTCGACCTGATCGACGAGCAGCTCCGCCGGCAGCCGGCTGTTGTCGACCGCGCCGGCCACGCCTCCTGCCGCGAGGTTGACGATGAGGTACATCGGCTCGTGCGGCACGGCGGTGCTGTCGATGCGGTAGCGCTCGGTGCCGTCGAGGATCCAGCGGAGGCGTCCCGGGGTCCACTCGAGCTCGATCGTGTGCCAGCCGACGGAGAGATCGGGCGTGGTGACGTCGCGACCCTCGTCGACCCCCTGGCCGGTCGCGTCGATCGAGTGCAGGTTCATGGCGGCGTGGCGGACGTCGAGGCCGTACTCCTCGATCAGGTCGACCTCCGGCCGGGACTGGTTGCTGGCCGGCAGCATCCAGATGGCCGGCCACAAGCCACGGACGCGTGGCGTGCGGAACCGCACGCTGACGGTCCCGTAGGTGAACGCGTAGCGGGGCACGTCCGTGGGGCCGTTGCCGGACCGGCCCGTGCTGACCATGCCCGAGATGTAGTCGAAGCCCCGACCGAGGTGGGACGACGATGCCGACTGCACCGTGAGGTGCAGGGCCCCGTCGCGCACCTGGACCTGGCCGGGCTGGTACCACTCGAGCTCGTTGTTCGACAGGATCGTGCAGCCCGCATCCGCCCACCAGTAGCAGGTCGCCCAGTGGCGGCTGTCCAGGGTCAGGCCGTCGAAGGTCTCGTGCAGGCCGCCCGGGTCGGTGCTGGCGCGTCGGCGCAGCGTGGTGGTGGTGGCGGTGGCGGTGGGCGGCGTCTTCCCGGCGCCGGAGCTCGTCGGCGAGGAGGACCCACCGAGGCCGGGGGTCGGCTGCGGCGGGTGGGTGGAGACCCGCTCGCTGCGCACCGAGCACTGCGCCAGCAGCGCGAGGGCCACGACCACCGACGCCGCGACCGTGGCCCGGCCCGGCCCTCGCCGCGTCACGGGCTGGCCACCGAGGCCGTCCGCGCGGCCACGCTCCGAGGGCGAAGGTCCTCCGTCACGACGGCGTGACTTCGACGGCGCGGCACATGGCACCTGGCTTTACCCCAAAAACCGCCGGTGCGCACTCGTGACACCCGTTCGCGTCCCCTGCCGACCCGGGCGCCGAGGGCGCTACCTGCCGCGGCCGGCCGTCACCAACGGGGCGATCGGGCGCCCTGCGGGGACCGGCAGGGGCCGTCCGGGCCGCGCTCGATCGTCGGCGCCGGGGCGGGCATGGGCCGCGACCCGGACCGTCGAGCGGCGGGCAAAGGGCCAGAGCGCGATCCCGACGAGGGCGGCCGTGAGGTGGCCGACCTCGGTGAACGTCCCGGTGTCGAGCACGTAGGCCCCGAGGTACCCGACGAGCGCGGCCCATGCGATCCACCGCCAGCGTCCGGGCAGGAAGCCGAGGGCGCAGCCGGCGATCGCAACCAGCCCGTAGCTCACGCCGACGTCGATCGTCTGCTCGAGCGCCTCGTTCGAGGCACCGTTCCGGGTGGCGTGCCACACGACGGTCAGGCTGACCAGCGTGGCCACGACGTGGCCCACGAGGAAGACCACCGCGGTCCGCCGCGTGCCGAGGCGCCGCTCCATGAGCCCGAGGAGTACGAGGGCGAGCAGCATCCACACGAGCGGGTTGCCGTCGACGAAGAGCGCGCTGCCGGCCAGCACCCGCACGGGCATCCTGGCCATGTTGTGGAGGTTGGTGCTGTCCTGGAGGAGGATGCGGTCGGCGACCGCCGGGCCGACCAGCTGCAGCGCGGTGGCGACGGCGCCGAGGACGGCGACGTAGATGGTCGTGGCGGGAGTCAGCCGGACGTGGTGCCGGGCCGCGACCCGCAGCCGCTCCCAGTCCCACGTCGCGGTCGACGTTGTGCCGCCGGCCCGCGGCGCCCCGACGGGCCGGCCGGCGAGCGTGCCCGGGCGGGCGGCGTCGCGGGCGAGCCGGCGGTCCAGGCTCGGGGCGATCGCACGGCTGCTGCGCATGGTTCGAAGATCGACCCCGAACCTTGGAGTCGCCTCCGAGCACTCTCGGCGCTTCCTGGGAATCCGGTGGGAGCTGCCGCCGAGCGACCCGTTCGACCGATCCCGCAGCGGTCAGCTGTCGGCGGCGGGATCCCGGTCCGGCTCCGGGGCAGTGGCCCGGACGGGCTCGGCGATCGAGCCGTAGTGCTCGGGACGGCGGTAGCGGTCGAGGTCGAACACCGTGCGCTTGTAGTCGAAGCCGCGGTCGAGGTCGCAGGTGGCCAGGACGATCTCGTCGCCGTTCGTCAGCGCCTTGGCCACGACCTCGCCCGAGGGAGCGATGATCTGGCTCTCGGCCAGCCCGTCCACGCCCTCCTCCATGCCACCCTTGGCCACGCCGACCACCCACGTGCCGTTCTGGTACGCGCCAGAGGCCATCACCAGGTTGTTGTGGAAGCCGGCCAGGCGGTCCTGTCCGGGATCGGGGGCGTAGTGGATCGGCGTGTTGTAGCCGATCAGCACCAGCTCCACCCCGAGCAGGCCCATCACGCGGTAGGTCTCGGGCCAGCGGCGGTCGTTGCAGATGGCCATGCCCACCTTGCCGCCGAACGCCTCGTGCACCGCGAAGCCCTCGGGACCCGGCTCGAAGTACCGGCGCTCGAGGTGCTGGAACGGCCGCCAGGGCTCGGGCTCCTCGTGGCCGGGCACGTGGACCTTGCGGTAGTGCGCGACCACCTCGCCGTCGCGCTCGACCAGGATCGCGGTGTTGTAGCGATGGCCGTCGGGGGTGCGCTCGGCGTAGCCGAGGTGGAAGCCGACGCCAAGCCGCTGGGCCTCGTCGAACAGCGGCTTGGTCTCCGGACCGGGCATCTCGGTCTCGAAGAACGCGTCGAGCTCGGCCTCGTCCTCGATGAGCCAGCGCGGGAAGAAGGTCGTGAGCGCGAGCTCGGGGAACACGACCAGCTCGGCGCCGCGGCCGGCGGCCTCGCGCAGCAGCGTGATGAGGCGTTCGACGACCTCGCCGCGGGTGTCGGCGCGGGCGATGGGCCCGAGCTGCGCGGCGGCGACGACGACGGGCCGGCCGGTCATGCCGGCGGCGCCTCGTCGAGGTACGGCGGCTGCTCGACGGCGCCGGCCAGCCGCAGCACCACGTCCAGGAGCACCCCGGCGCCGGCGCCGATGTCGTTGGGCTCGGTGCGCTCGGCCGGGTTGTGGCTGATGCCGGCCACGCTGGGCGTGAAGACCATGCCGGCGGGACAGACGCGGGCGAGCATCTGCGCGTCGTGGCCGGCGCCCGACGGCAGCCGCTTCACCGTGCGGCCGTGCGCCACCGCGACCTCCTCGACGAGGTCGACGATGCGCGGGTCGAACTCCACCGGCTCGAACCGGGCGAGCTCGCGCCGCGTGATCGTGACCCCCTCGGCCGCGGCGAGCTCGTCGCAGAACGTGTCGACGCGTCGTTCGGCCTCGCCCAGCACGGCGTCGTCGGTGTTGCGGAGGTCGACGGTGAGCACCGCGCGGGCGGCGATGACGTTCACGAGGTCGGGGTGGAGGTCGATGCGCCCCACGGTGCCGACCTGCGGGTCGCCGAGGTCCAGGGCGAGCTCGCGCACGAACGTGGCCAGCCGGGCCGCGGCCCAACCGGCGTCGTGGCGCAGGCCCATCGGCGTCGTGCCGGCGTGGTTCGCCTGGCCGGTGATCGTGACCTCCTGCCAGGAGATGCCCTGCACGCCGGTCACCGCGCCGATCGTGATCCCCTCGGCTTCGAGCACCGGGCCCTGCTCGATGTGCAGCTCGACGTAGGCGTGGGGGGCGGCGGCGGGCGTGGGCTGCGTGCCGACGTAGCCGACGCGCGCCAGCTCGTCGCCGAGCCGGGCCCCGTCGACCGCGATCGTGTCGTGCGCGGTCTCGACGTCGAGGCCCCCGACGTGCACGAGGCTGCCGAGCATGTCCGGGGCGAACCGCGAGCCCTCCTCGTTGGTGAAGAACGCGACGGCCAGCGGGTGCGTCGTGGCCACGCCGGCGGCGATCACGGCCTCGATGACCTCCAGGCCCGCGAGCACGCCGAGGTTGCCGTCGTAGCGCCCACCGGTGGCGACGGTGTCGATGTGCGACCCCATCAGCACCGGCGGGTCGAGGCGGTCGGGGGGCCAGGTGGCGGTCACGTTGCCGATGCCGTCGACGTCCACGCGCAGGCCGAGGTCGTGCATCCAGGTGACGACCAGGTCGCGGCCCTCGCGGTCCGCGTCCGTGAGCGCGAGGCGGCAGACCCCTCCGCCGTCGATGGCGCCGATCTCGCCGAGCGCCGCGAGCCGTCCGAGGAGGCGATCGACGTCGACGGCTGGTCGCTCGCTCATCGGGGTCGGTCGGCGAGCGCGACGTCCTGCGGGCGGATCGGCACGCGGGTGAGGTCGACGCCCGTGGCGGCGCGCACCGCGGCCACGATCGCCGGCGTGGACGAGATGACCGGTGGCTCGCCCACGCCCTTCGCGCCGAACGGGGCGCCGGGCTCGGGCTCCTCGACCAGCGTGGTGACGACCTCGGGCATGTCGAGCGCGGTCGGGATGAGGTAGTCGGTGAAGCTGGCGTTGCGGACCTTGCCCGCCTCCAGCACCAGCTCCTCCATCGTGGCCAGCCCCACGCCCTGCGCGCAGCCGCCCTCGATCTGCCCGAGGACCGACAGCGGGTTGAGGGCTCGGCCGACGTCCTGTGCGGTGGCGAGCTGCACCACGCGCACGAGCCCCAGCTCGGGGTCGACGTCGACCACCGCGCGGTGGGCGGCGCAGGCCATCGACACGTGCGCGTCGCCTTGGCCGTCGGCGTCGAGCGGGAGCGTGACCCGATGGTGGAACACGCGCCGCGCTTCGAACGGCACGCCGGGTGCCGCGTCCTCGACGGCGATGTCCACGTCGAGCGCCGCGCCCGGCACCGAGCGGATCGCGCCGCCCACGATCTCGAGGTCTGCCGCCGCGCAGCCCAGCGTGGAGGCGACGTGGGCGAGCAGCTGGTCGCGAACGGCGAGGCAGGCCTGCTCGACCGCGCCGCCCGACATCCAGGTCTGGCGGCTCGCCGACGTCGACCCGGCCGATCCCATCGACGCGGTCTCGGCCGGCGCGACGAGCACGCGCTCGACGCCGAGCACGGTCCGGGCGATCTGCTGCGCCAGGGTCACGAACCCCTGGCCGACCTCGGCCGCGGCGCACTGCACGGTGGCGAGGCCGTCGACGAGGACGCACGCCGCCTCGGAGCCGTCCATGTAGCCCTCGGCGTACATCAGGTTCTTGAACCCGACCGCGAACCCGATGCCGCGCCGCACGTGCGGCGCGTCGGTCGTGCGCCCGGCGGCACCGGGGCGGCTGAGCAGCTCGTCGGCCGCGGGCTCGGGCAGCGGGAGCGCCATCGTCTCGCGGATGACGCGGGCGACGGGCAGGGTGCCGTCGATGCGCTGGCCGGTCAGCAGGTGGTCGCCATGGTCGAGCGCGTTGTGCAGCCGCAGCTCGACGGGGTCGATGCCGCAGGCGGCGGCGAGCTTGTCCATCTGGCCCTCGTGGGCGAAGCAGACCTGCACCGCGCCGAAGCCGCGCATGGCGCCGCACGGCGGGTTGTTGGTGCGGACGCCGAGGCCCTCGACGTGCGCGTTCGGCACGCGGTAGGGGCCGGCGGCGAAGCACGACGCGTTGGCCACGACGTGGTAGCTCGACGACCGGTAGGCGCCGCCGTCGAGCACGATGCGCGCCTCGAAGCTGACGATGGTGCCGTCGGGCTCGGCGGTGTGGCGCATCCAGATGCGGGCCGGGTGGCGGTGCACGTGGCCGAGGAACGACTCCTCTCGCGAGTACACGACCTTCACCGGCCGACCGGTCCGCAGCGCGAGCAGGCAGATGTGGACGTGCAGGCTGACGTCCTCGCGTGCGCCGAACGCCCCGCCGACGCCGCCGAGCGTGAGCCGGACCTGGTCGGGGCGCAGGCCGAGGCACTCGGCGACCTGGTCGCGGTCGTTGTGCAGCCACTGGGTGGAGACGACGAGGTCGACGCCGCCGTCCTCCGCGGGCACGGCCAGCCCGGCCTCGGGGCCCATGAAGGCCTGGTCCTGCATGCCGATCTCGTACGTGCCCTCGACCACCACCGGGCCGCGGGCGGTGGGATCGCCGTGGCGGATCGTGAGGTGCCGGAACACGTTGCCGTCGGGGTGCAGCGGCTCGCCGGTGAGCGCGAGCTCGGGGTCGGTCACCGGCGGCAGCAGCTCGTAGTCCACGACGATCGCGGCGAGCGCCCGACGCGCGGTCTCGGGGTGGTCGGCCGCCACGGCGGCGATCGGTTCGCCGGCGTAGCGCACGACGTCGGCCGCGAACACCGGCTGGTCACGCTCCTCCAGGCCGTAGTTGGCCGAGCCGGGCACGTCCGCCGCGGTGACGACCGTGGCGACGCCGGCGATGGCCAGCGCCGGGCCGACGTCGATCGAGCGGATGCGGGCCGCGGCGTGCGGCGAGCGCAGGGTGGCGCCCCACAGCATGCCGTCGGCCCAGAGGTCGCCCGCGAACGCGAACTCGCCGCGGACCTTCGGGCCCCCGTCGGGTCGGCGGGCGCTCTCGCCCAGGCCGCCGGCGACGCCGCGAGCGGTCGTGCCCGGGGTGCCGGGCGTGCCGGTTGGCGGCGCCATGGTCACCGGGCGCTCCGCTCGATCGCGACCTCGACGGCCGCGAGGACGCGGCCGTAGCCGGTGCAACGGCAGAGGTTGCCCGAGATGGCCTCGCGAACGTCGAGCGCGCTCGGGTCGGGATGTCGGTCGAGCAGGTCGTGCACGGCCATGATCAGGCCGGGTGTGCAGAACCCGCACTGGACCGCGCCGGCGTCGTTGAACGCCTCCTGCACGATCGTCATCTCACCCCGCTCGGCCGGCCCGATGCCCTCCACCGTGATGATCGACGCGCCGACCGCGGACGCGGCGAGCACCAGGCACGCACACGTGAGCACCCCGTCGACGAGCACCGAGCACGACCCGCACTCGCCCTGCTCGCACCCGGCCTTCGCGCCCGGGAGCGCGAGCCGCTCGCGCAGCACGTGCAGCAGGCTCTCGCCGAGCCATGCCCCCGCGACCGGCCGGTCGGCGCCGTTGACGTTGAGCGAGTAGGTCGTGTCCGTCATCATGCGGCCTCGGCTCGGGCGACGCCCGCGAGGGTCGATTCGAGCGCGCGGCGGGCCAGCACCTCGACCGCGTGCCGCCGGTACGCGGCAGTGCTGCGGTGGTCGTCGATCGGCCGGCTCTCTTCCGCGACGAGCCGGCCGAACTCGGCCGCCACTCCGGCGTCGGGCACGCCCGTGCCCCAGTCGATGCGGCCGGCCACCCACTCCTCCGCGCGCGGCGCCCGCAACGGCGTGGGGCCGACCGATCCCATCGCGCAGGCCACGACGCCCACGTCGGCGTCGACCACGACGGCGACCGACGCGACCGCGATCACCATCGCGTTGCGCACCCCGACCTTGCGGTACTCCTGGTGGGGTCGCGTCGCGGGCACGCGGGCGGCGACGATCAGCTCGCCGGTGCGCAGCTGCGTGCGCTTGGGCCCGGTCAGGAACGAGCGCAGCGCGACCGTGCGCCGGCCCTCGACGCTCGCGAGGTCGAGCTCGGCGTCGAGCGCGAGCAGCACCGGCAGCGTGTCGCCGGCGGGGGACGCGGTGGCCAGGTTGCCGCCCACCGTCCCGGCGTTGCGGATCGGGGGTGACCCGACGGTGCGGGCGGCCTGCGCGAGCGCCGGCACCATCGCCGCGAGGTCGGGCGCCAGCAGGTCGGCGTAGGTCAGGCCGGCGCCGAGCCGCAGGCGGTCACCGTCGACGGACCAGGTCCGCAGCTCTTCGACGGCGCGCAGGGCGACCACCGCAGTAGGCGTCTGCCGGCCGGCGTTCACCCCGACCATGACGTCGGTGCCGCCGGCCAGCACCATCGCGTCGGGCCGGTCGGCCAGCGCGGCCAGGGCCTCGTCGAGGGTGCGGGGAACCGAGACGTCCATGAGGCGCCCAGCCTCGGTCGGGATTCAACAAACTGTCAACGTCTGCGTGTGAAGTCCGCGTGAACTGGGCGGCCGGCAGATCCCCTGCGGCGTCAGGCGTCGGCACGCTGGATCTGCAGCGAGACGCGGGTGGCGCCGGCCTCCATGGCCTGCACCACGATGTCGTTGGCGGCGGCGAGCACGCCGGCGTCGTCGCCACTGACGGCGGTGCCGAACGGGCCGAACTCGACGACCAGCCCGCTGGCCTCAGCGGCGGCCAGCGCGGCCTGCACGTGCGGCCCCGGCGCCCCCTCGACGAACGGCTCGACCGTGAACTCCGCGACCAGCGCCATGCCGGTGGAGACTACCGGCCATGCTCCTGCGCAACGGCTCCGTGACCGACGTCGACGGCTCCCGCGTCGCCGACGTGCGGGTCGGGGCGGACGGCACGATCGCCGCCGTCGGGCCCGCTCTCGCGGCGTCGCCCGGTGAGGTCGAGGTCGACGTGACGGGCCGGCTGGTCGTGCCGGGCGGGGTCGACGTCCACACGCACTTCCATCTGCCGGTCGGCCAGGTCCGTGTGAGCGACGATTTCCTCAGCGGGACCATTGCTGCGGCGATTGGTGGCACGACGACGATCGTCGACTACGTGACTGCGTATCGCGGCGAGGATCCGCTGGCCGCGCTGGCCACCTGGCGGCGGTGGGCCGAGCCGGCGGTCGTCGACTACGGCCTCCACATGACCTTCACCGAGGCCGTGCCCGAGCGGGTCATCGCGGACTGCGTCGAGGCCGGGGTGACCTCGTTCAAGCTCTACATGGCCTATCCGCAGCTGCTGCAGGTCGACGACGACGTGATCCTCGACGTCATGCGTGCCGCCACCCGCCACGGCGGGCTGGTCACCTTGCACTGCGAGAACGGTGGGGCCATCGAGGCGCTGCGGCGCCAGGCCCTGGCCGCGGGGCGTACCGGCGTCCTCGAGCACGCGGCCACCCGGCCCGCGGTGCTCGAAGCGCAGGCCGTCACGCGAGCCGCGGCGCTGGCCGAAGCGGCCGACGCCTCCGTCTACCTCGTGCACCTCTCGTCGGCCCCGGCGCTCGCGGCCGTGCGCGAGGCCGCCGAGCGCGGCGTCGACGTGCTCGCTGAGACCTGCCCCCAGTACCTGTACCTGGACACGCAGCGCCTGGCCGGCCCCGACGGCGAGTCCTTCGTGTGCACGCCCCCGCTGCGCGACCCGTGGCACGCCGAGGAGCTGTGGGAGGGCATGGCCCGCGGGACCATCCACACGGTCGCCACCGACCACTGTCCGTTCACGGTCGACGATCGGCGGGCCGGCACGCATGACCGGCCGGGCGGCTGGGCCGACTTCACCGAGATCCCCGGTGGCCTGCCGGGGGTCGAGACCCGCCTCGGCCTCGTGTGGGAAGGCGTCTCGGCCGGTCGCATCACCGTCGCCGACTGGGTGCGCCTGTGCGCGGAAGCCCCGGCGCGCGAATTCGGGCTCTGGCCGGCCAAGGGCAACCTGCGCCCCGGCGCCGATGCCGACGTCGTGGTCTGGGACCCGGCCCGCGAGCAGTCGCTCGACGCCGACGCGCTGCACATGCACACCGACCACTCGCCCTACGCCGGCATGCACGTGCACGGCTGGCCCGAGCTGGTGCTGTCGCGCGGCCGCGTCGTCGCCCGCGACGGCCGCTTCGTCGGCGAACCGGCCACGGGCCGCTACCGCCCCCGTCTCCCCCGCTCCCGCTGACCCCGCACCCCCCGAACTGGGCGGGGCTTCGGTCGCCAGGACCACCGCGATCCCGCCCGGTTCAAGGAGGTCCCCAACTGGGCGGGGCTACGGTCGCCAGGACCACCGCGATCCCGCCCAGTTGGCGGCACACCCGGAACTGGGCGGGGGTTCGGTCACCAGGACCACCGCGATCCCGCCCAGTTGGCCATGGCGGTGGCGGCAGCGGCCGTGGCGTCAGGCGTCGGTCGCGTTGAGGTAGTTGTAGATCGTGAAGCGGCTGACCCCCATCACGTCGGCCACGTCCTCGACGGCCTTGCGGATCTTGAACGCGCCGCGGTCGTTGAGGCGGGCGACGGCTTCCTGCTTGCGCACGCGCGAGAGCTCGCCGAGCGGCGCACCCAGCTCCTTCTCCACGGCGGCGATCATCCGGGCGAGGGCACCGTGGAGGTCGGGCAGCCGCAGGGCGCCGACCAGCTCGCCCTCCCAGTGCAGCGGGATGTCGTCGGGCTTCATGCTCTGCGCGCCCACGACGGTCGCCCCGAGCGCCTCGGCGACCGGGGTGATGGCGACGAGCAGTGGATGGCGAGCCACGTCGGGACGTTACCCAGCCCTCAGCGCGGGTCCGTGCGTTCGCAGCGACGAAACACGCCCGGAACCGAATCGTGACAGGCCGCCCGTAGGGTCGGCGCTCCATGGATGACGGATCACCGGACCGCACCGCACCGCCTGACGTGGCCGCGCTCGCGCGCCGCCTGCCGAAGGTCGAGCTGCACTGCCACCTCGAGGGCTCGGCGCGCCCGGAGACCATCGCTGAGCTGGCCCGCAACAACGGCGTGGTGCTGCCGGTCGAGGACCCCCGCGAGCTGTTCGAGTTCCACGACCTCAACTCGTTCATCGCCGTCTACGAGATCATCTGCCGGAGCCTGCGCACCGCCGAGGACTTCCGCAGGCTCACCTACGAGGCGCTCGATGACGGCGCCGCCGCCGGCGTGCGCTATCGCGAGATGTTCTTCTCGCCCGGCTTCGTGATCGGGATGGGCGTGCCGATCGAGGTCGTGTGGGAAGGCATCGTCGCCGGCTTGCGCGAGGCCGAGACCGACCTTGACATCCGCTGCCGCATGATCCTCGACATCGACAAGCCGTCGGGGCCGGCACCGGCCGAGGCGCTGGTGCGCTTCGCCGGCACGCAAGATCGCGACGTGCTGATCGGGGTCGGCGGCGACTCGACCGAGCGCGACATCGACCACCGCGCGTTCGCCGAGGCGTTCGCTCTGGCCGGCCGGCTCGGCCTGCGCCGGACCGTGCACGCCGGTGAGGACGGGCCGGCCGAGAACGTGGCGATCGCCCTCGACGTGCTCGGCTGCGAGCGCATCGACCATGGCGTGCGGGTGCTCGAGGATCCGGAGCTGACGGCCCGCGTTGCCGCAGCCCAGGTGCCGCTGACGGTGTGCCCGATCTCGAACGTCGTGATCGCCAACCTCTGCGCCGACGTCGCGTCGCACCCGTTCGGTGCGCTGCGCGCCGCCGGCATCCTCGCCACGGTGAACTCGGACGACCCGGGGATGCAGGGGACCACCATCGCCGACGACTACGCCCAGGTGGCGGCCGGGTTCGGCTACGACCTCACGACGATGGAGACCATCGCGCTCGACGGCATCGGCGCGAGCTGGGCCCCGGCCGACGAGAAGGACGCGCTGCGCAAGCGCTTCCTCGCCGAGTTCGACGAGCTGCGGAGCGAGGCCGGGCTGGCCTTGCGGCACGAGCCGACGTGACCGCGACGCTGGTCCGCAATGGCATCGTCCTGCCCATGAGCGGCCCGCGCCGGGTGCTCGACCCGGGGTCGGTCCTGTTCGACGGCACTACCGTGCTGGCCGTCGGCTCGGTCGAGGAGGTCGACCGCGATCCGCGCGCCGCCGGCGCGGAGATCGTCGACGCGAGCGACCATGCGGTCATCCCGGGGCTCCACAACTGCCACCTCCACTCGGGGCTGCTGCGCGGGACGGCCGAGTCCCTGTCGCTCTGGGATTGGCTCAAGACGTACGTCGATCCTGCGCACCGGGCATTGACGCCCGAGATCGCCGAGATCGCTTCGCTGCACTGCTACGCCGAGAGCGTGCTGGCCGGCTCCACATCGGTCATGGACATGTGGCGCTTCATGGAGGGCTCGGCCGCCTCGGCCGAGACGGTCGGCATCCGGGCCACGCTCGTCCCCTACGTCGCGGACTCCGAGGGCTACGACTACTTCGAGTCGATCGAGACGAACCGGGCTCTGCTGGAGTCGCACCGGACGGCCGCCGACGGCCGCGTGCGCTCGTGGGTCGGGCTGGAGCACCTCTTCTATTGCACGCCGGAGGCGTTCAAGGCCGCGATCGACCTCGCCGACGAGTTCGCGACCGGCATCCATACGCACTCGTCGGAGTCGATCTGGGAGGTGCAGGAGTCGCTCAAGCGGTTCGGGCGCCGGCCCATCGAGGAGTTCCACCACCGCGGGCTGCTCTCGCCCCGGACGGTGGTCGCCCACTGCGTCTGGCTCGACGACCACGAGATCCAGGTCCTGGCCGAGACCGGCAGCACGGTCGCGCATTGCCCGTGCTCGAACATGAAGCTGTCCTCGGGGCCGGCCCGCGTCGACGACATGCGCAGCGCCGGCATCGCCGTGGGCCTCGGCAGCGACGGCGAGAAGGAGAACAACAACCTCGACCTGCTCGAGGAGATGAAGTTCGCGTCGCTGCTCCAGAAGGTCACGAGCCTCGACCCGACCACCGGCGACCCGTGGGACATCCTCACGATGGCGACGATCGAGGGCGCCACCGCGCTCGGGCTCGACGACGTGACCGGCTCGCTGGAACCCGGCAAGCGGGCCGACGTGGTGCTCGTCGACCTGCGGGGCCTGCACACCACGCCGATCCTGCACGGCAGCGACTTCAACGTCCCGGCTCACCTCGTGTTCTCGGCCTCGGGCCGCGACGTGACCGACGTGTGGGTGGACGGCCGCCGGCTGGTCGCGGCCGGCCGCCCCACGACGTTCGACCTCGAGTCCGTCCGCACCTCGGCCCAGTCCGCCGCCGAAGAGCTGTTCGCCCGCCGCGCCGCCCTCCCACCGCGCTGACCTCAAAGCCGAGGCAATAGCCCACCGATCTGGGGAGTCATTGCCTCGGGTCTTCCGCGGAGGCAGGGGCACTCCCCGTTGGGGGCTATTGCCTTCCCGAGAAAGCCGAGGCATGGCCGTACCATTCCGGTGCGCCATTGCCTCGGGTCTGCCGGATGCCCGCCCCGGTGGTTCAGGCCTGCATGGCCGCGGCGATGGTGCGGTGGCGCTCAAGCATCGCTTCGACGCCCGGGGCGGTGAGCTCGCCGTCCTCGACGACGGCGCGGCCGGCCACGACCGTGTGCCGGGCAGCGACCGGGCCGCAGCGCAGCCAGGCCTCGATCGGGTCGGACAGCGCGCCGGCGAAGGCCAGCCCCTCGAGCGGCCAGCAGACGAGGTCGCCCGCGGCGCCCGGCGCCAGCACGCCCAGCTCCCCCTCGCGGCCGAGGCAGGCGGCCGAGCCGCGGGTGGCGATCTCGAGCGCGTCCCGGGCGCCCATGGCCGCAGGACCCTGGCGCAGACGGCCGAGCAGCAGGGCGTTGCGGGCCTCCATCCAGAGGCTGGCCGAGTCGGTGGAGGCCGACCCGTCGCAGCCGATGCCCACCGGCACCCCCGCGGCCCGGAGGTCCCCCACCGGGGCGATGCCGCCGCCGCCGATCATCATGTTCGAGCTCGGGCAATGGGCCACGCCGGTGCCCCAGGACCCCAGCCGCTTGATCTCGTCGGGGTTGGGATAGATGCAGTGCGCCACCCAGGCCCGGTCGCTCCCCCACCCCACGTCCTCGAAGTGCTCGATCGTGCGTTTGCCGAAGGTCTGCTCGGCGAAGCGGTCCTCGTCGGGATCCTCGGCCAGGTGGGTGTGCAGGCGGACGTCGAGCCGCTCGGCCAGCTCGGCCGTCCGGCGCATGAGATCGGGAGTGACCGAGAACGGCGAGCACGGTGCCAGCGCGATGCGCACCATCGCGCCGTGCGTCGGGTCGTGGTGCAGGCCGACGAGGCGCTCGCTGTCGGCGAGGATCTCCTCGTCGTCTTGCACGACCGAGTCGGGCGGGAGGCCACCGTCCTTCTCCGAGAGGCTCATCGAGCCCCGGGTCGGGTGGAACCGCAGCCCGAGCTCGGTGGCGGCGGTGATCTCGGCGGTGATGAGGTCGCCGGCGCCTCGCGGGTGGACGTAGAGATGGTCGGTGCTGGTCGTGCAGCCGCCGACGGCCAGCTCGGCCAGGCCGATCCAGGCCGAGACGTACGCGGCCTCCTCGTCGAGCCGGCTCCACTTCGGGTACAGCGTCGTGAGCCAGGTGAACAGGTCGCCGTTCACCGCAGGACGGTAGGCCCGGGTGAGGTTCTGGTAGATGTGGTGGTGGGTGTTGATCAGCCCCGGCGTCACCAGGCAGCCCTCGGCGCGCAGCACCCGAGCAGCGGGCGGCGGCGGGTCGGCCGGGCCGCCCACGCCCGACACCAGGCCGGCGGTCACGGCGACCCAGCCGCCGGCGATCTCCGACCGTTCCTCGTCCATCGTGGCCACGAGCAAAGCCCCGCTGACGAGCAGGTCGGCGGGGCCTGATACGGGTGCTGAAGGGGTCATGCGGGCGCCATCCTGCGTCCGAGCCCGACGACGGTCAACCGTTCGGGGTCCCGTTCACACGCTGTTGACACGATCGCAACAGCACTCTTCAACATCTTGTTGAACCCCGTTGTACGTTCGCCCCACATAGTTCGGGGGGGCACCCGCCAAAACACTGTCACCGACGCTTCACACTCGGGAAACGACCGGGCAATGCCCCCTCCGTACGGTCCGCAGCACCTTCATCAGAACAACGAGGAGCCCACGTTGACGAACAGCTTGGATCGCCGCACCTTCCTCACCCGAGGAGCGATGGCGGGAGCAGGACTCACCCTTCTTGGCGGCGGCTCCGGCTTGCTGGCTGCCTGCGGAAAGAGCTCGAAGTCCGCGTCGACCACCACGGCAGCCGGCGGCAAGACGCCGGTCGATCTCGGCACGCTCGACTACCAGCTGTCGTGGATCAAGAACGTCGAGTTCGCCGGCATGTACATCGCTGACAAGAGCGGCTACTACACCGCCGCCGGGTTCTCCGGGGTCAACCTCATGTCCGGCGGGCCCAACGTGCAGCAGGACTCGGTGGTGGCGGCGGGCAAGGCCCTGATGGGCATCTCCGCTCCGGACATCACCGGCGCGGCCATCGTGAAGGGCGCGCCCATCATCGTGATCGGCGCCCTGTTCCAGAAGAACCCGTTCGCGATCATGAGCTTGGCCTCGAACCCGATCAAGACGCCGCAGGACATGATCGGCAAGAAGATCGGTGTGCAGGCCACGAACGAGCCGGTGTGGGCCGCGTTCCTCAAGGCCAACAAGATCGATCCCTCGAAGGTCAACAAGGTGCCGGCCCAGTTCGATCCGCAGCCGCTGGCCAACAAAGAGGTTGACGGCTGGTTCTCGTTCATCACCAACGAGCCCAACCTGCTGAAGGTGAAGGGCATCGACACGGTGTCGTTCCTGCTCAACGACTTCAACTATCCGCTGGTGTCGCAGAACATCGTGGTCCGCAAAGACAGCCTCACGAACGACAAGGCCAAGCTCAAGGCCGCACTCATGGCCGACATCAAGGGCTGGCACGACTCGCTGAAGGACCCCCAAAAGGGTGCGGACCTCGCCGCCAACGACTACGGCAAGGCGCTCAAGCTCGACGCCAAGGAGCAGGCGCTCGAGTCGGCCGCCCAGAACAAGCTCATCCTCACCACTGACACGATGGCCAACGGCATCATGACGGTCACGCCGGCGCTCATCGACGAGAACATCAGGACGCTCGGCATCGCCGGGCTCAAGATCACCGCCGCGCAGCTGTTCGACATGAGCCTGATCAACGAGATCTACTCGGAGAACCCCGCCCTCAAGACGGTGTGATGGCGGCGCCAACCCAAGCCCGCCGGGCCACCGGACAGGAGTATCCGGTCGTGATCGACGACGAGAGCGAGCTGGGGTCTGGGGGCACCGCCCCCGGACCGCCGGGCATCCTCCTCACCCAGCTCACCAAGGTGTTCCACATCAAGCGGTCGACGGTGACCGCGCTCGACCGGGTCGACCTCGAGACGCCGGCGGGGGCGTTCGTCGCGCTGCTCGGCCCGTCGGGTTGCGGCAAGTCCACGATCCTGCGGATCCTGGCCGACCTCGAGCGACCCACCTCCGGCTCCGCGCTCGTGCACGGTGAGGCGCCGTCGGAGACCCGGCGCCGGCATCACCTGGGCATCGCCTTCCAGGATTCGGCGCTGCTGCCGTGGCGGTCGGTGGTGGCCAACATCCGCCTGCCGCTCGAGGTAAGCGGCGTGAAGCTGTCCGACGAGACCATCGCCGACCTCATCAAGCTGGTCGGGCTCGAGGGGTTCGAAGCCGCCCGGCCGGCGCAGCTGTCGGGCGGCATGCGCCAGCGCGTCGCGATCGCGCGGGCGCTGGTGGTCGAGCCGAAGATCCTGCTGCTCGACGAGCCGTTCGGTGCACTCGACGAGATGACCCGCCAGCGCCTCAACCTGGAGCTGCAGCGCATCTGGCAGGAGCGGGCGACCACCACGCTGCTGGTCACGCACTCGATCTCCGAGGCGGTCTTCCTGTCCGACTCGGTGGCGGTGATGAGCGCCCGACCGGGCCGCATCATCGCCCGCGTCGACATCGACCTGCCGCGGCCGCGCACGCCCGAGATGATGCGCACGCCGCACTTCCACGAGATCGAGGACGAGCTCAGCAAGCTGCTGTTCGACCACGGCGCCGACACCGGCCGAGAGCTCTGACCTTGGCCGCGATCAGTCCGGGCGACCTCGCGCCGGACCGTCGACGAGGCCGCCGCCGGCTCTTCAGCGGACGCGACGTCGACGTCCGGTCGCTCGTGACCGGCGCGATCGGCTTCGTCGGCTTGGTGGTGGTCTGGGAGATCGCCGGACACCTCGTGCTGCAGGGGTCGAAGACCATCCCGCCACCGAGCCGCATCGTCACGAAGATGGTCAGCGACGGCTGGAACTTCTACTGGCCGAACATCCACACGACGCTGCGCGAGGCGGCCACCGGCTGGCTGTGGGGCAACCTCATCGCCATCACGCTCGCCGTCACCTTCGTGCAGGTGCCGTTGATCGAGCGGGCGCTGCTGCGGGTCGCGGTGGCCAGCTACTGCCTGCCGATCATCGCGATCGGCCCGATCCTGGCGATCATCTTCAGCGGCGATGCACCCAAGGTGATCCTCGCGGCGCTCTCGGTGATCTTCACGACGCTCATCGGCGCCCTCGTCGGCCTGCGCAGCGCCGACCGCACGAGCCTTGACATGGTGCGCGCGTACGGCGGCGGATCCTGGACCCAGCTGTGGCAGGTCCGCATGCGGGCCAGCCTGCCGAGCCTCTTCGCCGGGCTGCGCATCGCCGCCCCGGCCGCGATGCTCGGGGCGATCATCGGTGAGTACATGGGCGGCGACTCGGGCCTGGGGGTGGCGATGATCAACTCGCAGCAGGCGCTCGAGATCTCCCGCACCTGGGGGATCGCGCTGGCCACCACCGCGCTCTCGGGCCTGACCTACGGCCTGACGGCCCTGGTCGGCCGGTCCCTGACCACCTGGGCGCCGCGGGTGAAGCAATGAGCCTCGTCACTCCCGGCAGCGCGATCGGCGACGCGCTCGCCACCGCGACCGCCTCTGTCCCCGAGCCGCAGGCGGTCGGTGGCAGCGCCTGGGCCCGCGCCGCCCGCAAGATCCTCAAGACCGCGCTGGGAGCCGTCGCGTCCATCGTGGTGCTCTGCGGGCTCTGGCAGCTGCTGGTGTCGGGCTTCCACCTCAACAAGCTGTTCACCCGCGGCCCGCTCGACGTGTGGCGCTACATCAACCATGCCGACGGCGCCGAACGGCACCTGCTGATCGAGGCCACCCGCACGACAGCCCGCGATGCCGCCATCGGGTTCGCCTTCGGCACCGGCGCGGCGGTGCTGTGTGCGATCGTCTTCAACCTGAAGCGCGGCGTCGAGCAGGCCGTCATGCCGGTGGCCATGGCGCTGCGGTCGGTGCCGCTGGTGGCCATGACCCCAGTGATCGCCCTGATCTTCGGCCGCAGCCTGCTGTCGGTCACGATCATCGCCGGCATCGTCACGTTCTTCCCGACGCTGGTGAACCTCTCGCTGGCCCTGCGCTCGGTGCCCGCACCCTCGATCGACCTGATGCAGGCCTACGGCGCCTCACGGGCCCGGACGCTCTGGAAGGTGCAGCTGCCGTCGTCGCTGCCCTCGCTCTTCGCGTCGGCCCGCATCGCCGCGCCGCTCGCCCTCATCGGCGCCCTGCTGGCCGAGTGGCTGACCACCGGCCGCGGCCTCGGCTACATGATGCTCTCGGCCGTCACCACGTTCGAGGCCGACCGCATGTGGACGGGCGTCGCCATCGTCACGATCTCCTCGATCGTGCTGTACAGCATCATCAGCGGCGTCGAGCAGATCGTCCTGAACCGCTACGCCCCCGAGCGCCTCCCGGGCTCGAGCTGAGCCTCAGGTTCGGAAGGTCCCGTCGTCGACGGTCGAGCGACGATGGCTCAGGACGGCGGTGTGGCGGCCGACGGTGAGCGCATGGCCGTGGACGATCAGGAGATTCAGGCTGCGATCGCGCTGCTGGAGCTCGAGCTCGCCCGGCGACGGCTGGAGCGGCCGGCGTCGCCGTGCGGCGGTTGCACCCGGCGCTGCCACCCGTGCCGCACGGATCGTGCGAGAGCAACCGTCCGATCATTGCAACCCGCCCAGCAGTGCTTCGAGACCGAAGTGGAAGTGCCTGTCGGTCCGCCGGGTGGCGAACTCGAGGCGGTTGGCCTGGATGTGCGGATAGCGGGAGGGCGACGCTCGCAAGGGCCCGAGCTCGCGCACGCCAGCGGTCCTCGCCGCATCCCGCAGCTGCGCGCGAACAAGGACGTATGCGAAGACGGCGTTGACGGTCGCAACTGCGTCGGCGCCTGACACGCCCCGGGCCTCGGCGCGGGCCAGCAGTTCCTCGACGACGTCGAGCCATGCGGGCAGCTCGGTCCACTCGACGATCACATATGTGGCCAGACCCGGATAGGCGCCGAGGTGGCCGTATGCGCCCACCGCCCACGAGCGCAGCAGGGTCGTAAGGCGCCGATCCGCCGGGCCCGCGTCGCTCGATGGCGCGGCCGCGTCGGCGATCATCTGGCGCAGGTGGCGGGCGTCCGGGGCGAGCCGGTAGAGGGCCATCGGGGACACGTCGAGCTCGGCGGCGACGGATCGAGCGGTGACCGCGGACCAGCCCTGGCGATGGAGAACTCGCAGGCCGGCGGCCCGCAGGTCAGCGACGTCGAACGTTCGGGGACGACTCATTACTGTACAAGTGTATATATTGGGCGGGATGGTACTGATCCGCCCGGCCGACACTGCGGATGTCCCGTCGATCACGCAGATCTCCAACGCGCTTCTCGACACCACGACCTACGAGTGGACCGAGACGAAGCACACCATCGACGAGCGCGGTCGGTGGCTGGAAGAACAGCGCGCCGCGGGGCGCCCGGTGACCATCGCCGAGGACGATGGACGGGTCGTCGGATGGGGCACCTACGGAGACTTCCGAGATGCCGCCCGTTGGCCCGGCTATCGGTTCACGGTCGAGCACTCGATCCACGTCGCTCAGAGCCACTGGGGTCATGGCGTCGGCCGCGCCCTGGTCGTCGACCTCGCCGAGCATGCCCGCCGGGAGGGCAGGCGGGTCATGGTCGCCGGTATCGACGCGACCAACCATCGGTCGATCGCGTTCCATGCCAAGCTCGGATTTGCCGAGGTTGCCCGCATGCCGGGCGTCGGGGAGAAGTGGGGCCAGCGCCTCGACCTCGTGCTCATGCAGCGTGATCTGGCGGAGCCGCTGGGTGGTGATCCGTGCCCATAAGAGCGCCCGCTGATTGCGCTCGCTGACGGCGCCCAACGTCGTCGATCACGGTGAGCGACCACGCAGGGCCGGGGTGGTCGTGACGGTGGCGCGTGATTCCGGCGCTCGCGGCACGGTTCGCTCGACCAGCGTGGCGGCGCTGGCCGGTGGATCGATATTGGTGGCGAAACGGGGGTTTGGGCCGCGCCTATGGGGGAACACCTGTTCGTATGGAATTGGGTGCAGCGGTCGAGCGGTTGGTGGGGATGGCGGAAGATCCGCACGCGGCGACTGATGGCGAGCTCGCGGACGCGCTGCTCGAGCTGCAGCGGATGAGGGGCCAGATCCATGCCGCCGAAGCACGGCTGACCGCCGCGTGGGACGCGCGGATGGTGTGGGCGGCCGACGGCGGCGTGTCGGGCGGGGCGTGGTTGGCCCACCGCGGTGAGGTGTCGCGGGCCGAGGGCCGTGCGCAGGTCCGCACCGCCCGGCGGCTGGCGGCGATGCCGCACACGACCGCGGCCCTCGAGGCCGGGCAGATCGGGGTGGCCAAGGCCCGGCTGCTGGCGTCGGCCCGGCGGGATGAGCTGGCCGACCAGTTCGACGAGTGCGAGGAGATGCTGGTCGGGCACGCCCGGGGGCTCACCGTCGATCAGGTGGCGCGGCTGCTGCGGCACTGGGTGATCGTCAACGAGCGAGACGGCGGCGCGTCCTCGGAGACGAGAGGCCGCGACCGGGCCCAAGTGCAGATGTCACGAACGTTCGACGACATGTGGGTGCTGCGCGGCATCCTCGGCCCGGAGCAAGGCGAGATCATCGCCCGCCAGCTCGACGGCATCTCCCGCGAGCTCTACCTGGCGCACAAGGGCGCAGGGGACGCGCCGATCATCACCGCAGCGCAGCGTCGGGCGTCGGCACTTACGGAGCTGGCTCGCCGTCACGCGTCGATCGATGCTGCTGCATCGCCGAAGCCGGTGCGGCCGCTCTTGATGGCCATCTGCGACCACGAGCTCCTCGGAGGCCGCCGAGGTGAGCCACGGCCATTTGGGGCCATCTGCGAGATCGACGGCATCGGGCCCGTCCCGGACGAGACCGCGCGTCGGCTCGCCTGCACCGCCGACATCATCGACACTCACATCGGACCCGACGGCCAGAGCCTCGACCTGGGTCGCACCCGCCGCCGAGCGTCCGAGGCGCAACGCCGGGCGCTGCTCGTGCGCGACCGCGTCTGCGTGTTCCCTGGGTGCGATCGCGCCTCCGATTGGTGCGAGGCCCACCACGTCGACCACTACGAGCACGGCGGTCGGACCGACCTCCACAATCTCTGCCTCCTTTGCACCAGGCACCACCATCTCGTCCACGAAGGTGGCTACGGGCTCGCTCGGGCACCTGACGGCCGGCTCGAGTTCCGACGACCTGACGGCACGCAGATCCGCACCGACCGGCCGAACCACCTTCCGCTGCGCGTCGCCGCCCCCGCCGCTCCTTGATACCGACTCAGTCGTCGGTGACGAAGTCCGACAGGAGGCGGCGATAGGCGACGCTGAGCTTGTCGGCCTTGGTGTGGACCTCGGTGCGCAGGTCGAGGTGCAAGACCATGTCGGGATAGGCCTCGAGCACGACGAGGTCCTCGACCAAGATCTGCTCCTCGTCGGCCACGAAGGCGGCCAGGCGGGCCTCGTCGCCGGCGAAGTCGTTGCGGGCCATCATCTTGTAGACGCGGGTCGAGGTCGGCGACTCGGGCGTGCAGGCGAAGAGGATCACGATCGTCGCCTCGGTCAGCGGGAAGTGCAGGCGCAGCATCACGATCGACGGCGGGCGGGCCGCCTTCTCGAGCACGTGGGGCTGCACCAGCGGGTGCTCGCCGGTCTCGACCAGCGGGTCGTCGTAGTTCTTGTACGGCGCCCGGTAGGTGGTGCGCACCTCCCACCCGTCCCGCTCGACCTCGTGGGGCTGCACGAACGCCGCCTCCGGGGTGCCGAACGTGCCCATGTGGACGGTCGGGAAGTGGGAGGCGTCGGCGAAGTTGTCGACCAGCTGGCCGAAGCTGACGGGGGTCCGGCACGGCTCGGTCCAGGCCCGGTCGTAGGCCGGGTCGTCCCACTCGGGGAACTCGGGCAGATCGCACACCGGCACCACCGGCGCGATCCAGACGATGCCGTAGCGCTCCATCACCGCCGCCGGTGTCGCCACCTGCGCCCGACCGGGGATGGGCGCGTCGGGACCCACCGGGGGCATCTCGACGCACCGCCCGGCGGCGTTGAACTTCCAGCCGTGGTAGCGGCACTGCAGCTCCGAGCCGCAGTTGATGCCGATGCTCAGCGGAGCGAGGCGGTGCGGGCAGCGGTCCTCGAGCGCGGTGAGCCCGTCGTCGAGGCGCACCAGCGCCCAGCGCCGGCCCAGCACCTGCACCCCGATCGGCTGGTCGGTCACCTCGGACGACAGCGCCGCCGCGAACCACGCCCGTTCCATGCCGCCCGAGCCGTTGTGCACCACCGTGACCGCCTCGGGACCCGGCCGATCGACGGCGATATCGCCCGAGCTGGGTGGCGCCACCGTCACCATCAGCCCGGCTCGACCGCAACGAGGTCAGCGAGGATGCGGCGCAGCTCCACGGTCATGCGGTCGGCCTTCACGTGGACCTCCTCGGTGATGTCGAGGGGCAGCGACCGATCCCGGTAGCGCTCCTGCAACCGAACGTCCTCGTCGATCACCTTCTGCTCGAAGCTCACGGCCTCGGCGAGGCGGTGCGGGTCACCGTCGAGGTCGTTGCGCAGGATGCGGGTGTAGACGACGCAGGAGTCGTCCCGCTCGGGCTGCACGGCGAAGGCGAGGATGTTGGTGCCGCCGGCCTCCACGTAGTCGATGCGCAGGCTGATCGCGAACGGGGCGCGGTACTCGTAGGTCAGCCGCCGGGTCTGGATGAGCGGTCGCTCGCCGGTGGCCACCGCGGGATCCTCGCGGTTGGGGAACGGGTGCTCCGAGCGCACGGTCATCGAGAACCCGTGCCGCTCGATGTCGAGGTCGTGCACCACCTCGGCCTCGGGGGTGCCGATGGTCGCGGCGTGGATGAACGCGAAGTGGGCCTGATCGAGGAAGTTGTCGAGCATGAGCCCGGCGCCCACCCGGGCCCGCACGGGCGGGAGGTCGGCGACCATGAACCCGGGCTCGTGCTCCTCGGGGACCTCGAGCAGCGGAGCGACCGGCTCCTCCGGCGCGATCCACACGATGCCGTGGCGCTCCTCGACGGCGTAGGGCACGCGGGCCTTGGCCTTGGGCGGGATCGCGGCGCCGACGCCCATCGACGGGATCTCGGTGCACCCGCCCGAGGCCTCGAAGCACCAGCCGTGGTACGGGCAGCGCAGCGAGTCGCCGTCGATCGTGCCGGCCGACAGCGGCGCGCCGCGGTGCGGGCAGGCGTCCACGAACGCCGAGATCGGGCCGCCGACCGGCAGGCGCACCAGCACCCAGTGCTCGCCCAGCAGCTCGACCGACAGCGGATGCTCGCCGACGTCGACCGCCATCGCCGCGGGGTGCCACCCGCGGCGCAGGGCGGGGTCGGTGTTGGTCAGGCGGGGGCCGGTCATCGAAGCGCTCCTTGCGGGACGGGTTGGTCTGCGTGCAGCACGGCGGCGAACCGCGCCGGGTCGTCGACGGCATCGGCCAGCTCGCGCAGCCAGCGCCGGTACTCGATCGACACCTTGTCGGACCGCACGGACAGCTCGAAGCTGGGATCGAGCACCATCTCGGGCGGGTCCTGGTTGCAGACGACGGGCTCGTCCTCGGCCAGGACGAGGGCCTGGAAGTCGAGGTGAGGTCCGTCGTCGCCGTCGAGGTCGTCGTCGCGCGACACGAACCAGAACGTGCGGCACGACCCGGGGTCGACCGGCGACGCCGTCATCCAGAGGAACCGCCTCGCCCCGCTCTCCAGCTCGAACTCGATGTCGACGGTCAGCGGGATCGGCATGCGGTAGCGAGAGAATCCGAACAGGGCGGTCTCGTCGGTCTCCATCTCAGGCGGGTCGAACTGGAAGCGCAGCTCGCCGTCGACGCGCTCGACCGCGGGCAGCGGCGGCACCGGCTCGTCGCGCCGCCCGAGCGAGCCGTCGTGGACCCACGCGAAGTGGGCCAGGTCGACGAAGTTCTCGACCCGCCGTGGCGCGCCCGTGGGCCAGGTGTACGGCGCGCCCATGACCCGGCGCATCGTGGGATCGTCGAACGCCGGGCAGGCCGGGATCGCGGTGCCGGCCGCCGGGTCGAGGCGCACCCAGACCAGGCCGTAGCGCTCCTCCACGTCGAACGAGTCGACGCACGCCCGGGACGGGATCGGCCCGTCGGGCATCGCCGGGATGTCGACGCAGCGGCCATCCGAACCGAACCGCCACCCGTGATAGGCGCAGCGGATCGAGCCGTCCTCGACCCAGCCCACCGAGAGGCGCGTCGACCGGTGGGGGCAGCGGTCGCGCACCGCGGTGAGGCGGCCGTCGCCGAGGTCGGCGATCGCGAGGTCGCGGCCGAGCAGGCGCACCGGGATCGGCCGCCCGTCCGCGGCCGCCAGCTCTGCGAGGGAGCAGACGGGGTGCCAGCACAGCTCGAGGGCGCGCCAGAGCCGGTCCTGCAGGTCCGCCCGCGCGTCCACGACCGTCATGCGGACCAGCCCGCGAACGCGTCGATCATGGCCCCGACGTCGTGGCCGAGTGGATACAGCACCGGGCACGTGCAGCCGGCCTTCACGTACTCGGCCACCTTGGCTCGGCACTCGTCCGGCGTGCCCGACGCGGTGATGAGCTGCACGATCTCGTCCGGGACGAGCTTCGACGCCGCAACCACCTGCTCGTGCGAGGCCGGCCAGGTCAGCACCTCGCCGATCTGGTCGAGGAGGCTCGTGGGGACGCCCGACGCCTTCATGATGTGCGGCTGCTGCCCGAGGTACTGGGTGACGAGCAGCCGGGCGGCGTCGAGGGCCGCGTCGCGGTCCTCGTCCATCGAGCAGACCACCAGCTGCGGCCGGTCGACGTCCTCGACGGTGCGGCCGGCCCGCTCGGCACCGATGGCGAGGTGCTCCATCGCCTGCTCGTTGTAGGCGGGCGACACGAGGTAGTTGAGCAGGGCGCCGTCGCCGATCTCGCCGGTGAGCTCCATCATCTTCATGCCGGTGGCACCGATCACGATCGGCACGTCCTTCGGCCGCCGCTCCTGGTGCACGTAGTCGAGCTCGACGCCGTCGAGGTGCACGTAGGTGCCGTCGAAGGTCACGGTCTCGCCCGCCAGCAGCGCGCGGGTGACGGTGACGATCTCGCGCATGGCGCCGAGCGCGCCCTTGCGGGAGATGCCGACCTTCGCGGCCAGCGGGTCCCACCAGGCGCCGATGCCGAGGATGGCCCGGCCCGGGGCGAGGTCGTCGAGCGTCGAGAACGTGGCCGCGAGCAGGGCCGGGTTGCGGGTCCACATCGCCACCACGCCCGAGCCGAGCTTGATCCGCTCGGTGACCGCCCCGAACGCGGCGAGCGGGACGGTGGCCTCGCGCACGAGCCGGCTCTCCGCCTGCCAGACGGCCTCGAAGCCGGCGGCCTCGGCGTGCTGGACGTAGCGCATGCCGTCGCGCAGCGGGTGCGCGTCCTGGAGGTAGAGGGCCACTCGGGTCATGTGGGCAGGTCCTCCATGCGTTGGAACAGGCGCATCGCGGCCTCGGCGGCCTTGGCCCGCACCTCGGCGGCGTCCACGAGCGTCGGCCCGTGCTCGTCGAGGACGAGCACGCCGTCGACCTCGACCCGCAGCGGCCGCACGCCGGTCGTGTAGGCGAGGTGCCACGGGTCCATCGGCGCGTACGACCAGGTGACCGCGTCGTCGCGGGCTGCCGGCACGAGCTCGGTGCCCGCTTCGAGCCACGACCAGGCGTCCTCGGGTGAGGCCTGCACGTCGTCGGAGCGGTGCAGCGCGAAGGCAAGGCGGGCCTCGTCGAGCATGTCGGCGCCGATGCCGTCGGTGCCGAGCACGACCCGCGCCCCCGCCGCGGCCAGCTCCGCCGGCCGGCCGTAGCCGACCGCGTTGTTGAGGTTGGACCGCGGGTTGTGGGCGATCGTGCCCGGCAGCGGGCGGTCGAGGTGGACGGCGTGGGCGAGGAGCCAGTCGGGCCGGGCCCGCTCAGCGAGGCGCGCGCCGGCGCGGTCGTCCGAGGTGCCCTCGGCGACGTGGATGTGCACGCCGGCGCCGACGTCGGAGGCCAGACCGCAGACGGCATCGAGCGTCTCGTCGGACAGCGTGAAGCACGCGTGCGCACCGACGAACCCGTCGCCACCGGCGCGCAGGAACCGCTCGTTCTCGGCGAGGCCGACCTTGGCGCCGTCGAGCCCGTTGCGATCGGTCACCTCGTAGCAGCAGCGCACCCGCACACCGACCTCGCCACAGGCGTCGGCGATCACGTCCAGCGAGCCCTCGATGGCGTTGGGCGAGCTGTGGTGGTCGACGATGGCGGTCGTGCCGGCCTCGAGCGCCTCGACCGCGCCGAGCAGCGCCGACCAGCGGATCAAGTCGAGGTCGAGCGCGCGATCGAGCCGCCACCACACGAGCTGGAGGATCTCGGGGAACGAGCTGGGGGCGCGCGGCGGGGCCGGCATGCCCCGGGCCAGCGTCGAGTACAGGTGGTGGTGCGCATCGACGAGGCCGTGCGTCGTCGAGCCGTCAGCCATCAGCTGCTCGGGCCTTGGTGCGCATGGGGAGCGTGGTGCGCCACTCGCCGTCGTAGGCGTGGAGCGCGGCGGCGACCGCGCCGGCGGTGGGCACGAGCCCGATCTCGCCGACCCCCTTGATGCCGTAGGGCGCGTTGGGCTGGGGCTCCTCGACGAGGATCACGTCGACCGGCGGCATGTCCTTGGCCCGCAGGATGCCGAGGGAGCGCAGCGTCATGTTGGTGGGCCGGGCCAGCTCGTCGGCCGGGAAGTCCTCGCTCAGCGCGTAGCCGAGGCCCATGTGCACGGCGCCCTCGATCTGGCCCTCGCAGAGCAGCGGGTTGACGGCGCGGCCGACGTCGTGGGCCGCCACAACGCGGGCCAGGTCGCCGGTCTCGGGGTCGAGGATGACGAGCTGCGCGGCATAGCCGAACGTCGAGTGGATCACCGGGTGCTCGGCGCCGTCTTCCAGCTTGTCGGTCCAGTCGACGCGGTACTCGCCGTGGTAGTCGACGCCGTTGCGGCAGCCGCCGGCCTTGGCGGCGCGGCAGGCGTCGGCGATCGACCCGGCGCCCATGAGCGTGCCGCGGCTGCCCGTGGTCTGGCCGGCGCCCAGCTCGCGGGTGGTGTCGACGACCACCCGCACCTGCTCGGGCGCCACGCCCAGCTCCTCGACCGCGACCTGCAGCGCCACGGTGTGGACCCCCTGGCCCATCTCCGTCCAGCAGTGGCGGACCTCGACCATGCCGTCGTCCTCGAAGCGCACGACCGCGCGCGCGATCTCCTTGAACCCGTTGCCGAGCCCCGAGTTCTTCAGGCCCAGCCCCACGCCGGTCGGGGCGCCGGACGCCACCGCCGCCTCGTAGGCGGGCCGCACGGCGTCGAGGCAGCGGCGGGCACCACGGCAGCCGTCGTCCATGATCTGGCCCGGCCCCCACACCGCGCCCGGCTCGATCACGTTGCGCGAGCGGATCTCCCAGCCCGAGATGCCGGCCAGCTCGGCGAGGCGGTCCATCGCGCCCTCCATCGCGAACTGCGCCTGGTTCGCGCCGAAGCCGCGGAAGGCGCCGCAGACCGGGTTGTTGGTGCGGGCGGTGATGGCTTCGACGTCGATGGCCGGCGTGACGTACGGGCCGCTCGCGTGACCCGCGGCGCGCTCCATGACCTTCATGCCGACCGACGCGTACGGCCCCGAGTCGCCCAGCAGGCGGGCCCGCATCCCCGTGAGCCGCCCGTCGACGTCGCAGCCCAGCTCGAGGTCGATGCGGACCGGATGGCGCTTGGGGTGCAGCAGCAGCGACTCTTCGCGCGACAGCGTGCACGAGACCGGCACCCCGAGGAGCGTGGCGGCCAGCGCGGTCTGCGCCTGGTTCGACATGTCCTCCTTGCCGCCGAAGGCGCCGCCGTTGGAGACCAGCTCGACGGTGACCTGCTCGGCCGGCACACCGAGGACCGAGGCGATCTGGTCCCGGTCGTCCCACACGCCCTGGCCACCGCTGTAGACGAGCAGCGAGCCGTCGTCCTGCGGCACGGCGAGGGTCGATTCGGGTTCGAGGAACGCGTGCTCGACGCGTTGGGTCTGGAAGACCTCGTGCACGCGATGGGTGCTCGCGGCCAGCGCGGCTTCGGCGTCGCCGCGTCGATAGGCCGAGCGGGCGAGCACGTTGCCGTCGAGGCCCCAGACCGCGTCGGGCGTGCCGTCGGCGACGGCCACCGCGGGGTCGACGATCGGGTCGAGGGGGGCGTAGTCGATCTCGACCAGCGCGGCGGCGCGGCGCGCCGTCTCGCGATCGTCAGCCACGACCATGGCCAGCACGTCGCCCATGTACGACGTGCGCCCGTCGACCGGGATGAACACCGGCCAGTCCTTGTGGATCAAGCCCACGCGCAGCTCGCCGGGCACGTCGGCCGCGGTGAGCACGAGGCGGACGCCGGGCACCGCGGCCGCCGCCGAGGTGTCGATGGCCAGGACGTCGGCGCGTGCGTGCGCGGTGAGGTGGAACGCGCCGTGCAGCAGGCCCTCGGGCCGCATGTCGTCCACGTAGTGCTTGTCGCCGAGCGCGAGCTCGAGACCCTGGTAGCGGGTGCCGCTCGTGCCCAGCCCGCCGGCGGTGACGAGCTTCGGCTGCTCCCCCTTCGCCAGCAGCTCGACGGCGTCGAGGATCTTCACGTAGCCCGTGCAGCGGCAGAGGTGGCCGCCGAGGTGGCGGGCGGCGGTCTCACGGTCGAGGCCCGCGCCCTTGCGGTCGATGAGCGACTTGGTGCGCACGATGATGCCGGGCGTGCAGAAGCCGCACTGCAGGGCACCGGTCGACGCGAACGCGGTGGCGTAGCGCTCGCGCTCGGCCGCGGAGATCCCCTCGAGGGTGACGACCTCCTTGCCGTCCACCTTGGCGAGCGGCTGCTGGCAGCTGACCACGGCCTTGCCGGCCACGAGCACCGTGCAGCAACCGCACTGGCCCGATGGGGAGCAGCCGTCTTTCGGTGAGAGCACGCCGAGCTCGTCGCGGAGGGCGGCGAGGAGGTGCGGGTGGTCGCGCTCGACCTCGACCAGCCGACCGTTGAGGGTGAACGAACGAATGGCCACCCACGAAGCGTTCACGAAGCTTCAACAAATTGTCAACGCGCCAGCGTTGCCATCCTGTGAACAGTGCTGTTGGCTTGCTGTCCGTGGGCCTCATCCTCAAGAACCCCCGGCGCCGCCGGCGGCCCGACCAGCCGGCGGCCGGGGCGGGTGCCTCGCCCCTCAGCTTCCATCGTGGCCTGCCCGGCTACGCCCCGACGCCGCTCGTGCAGGCCCCGCACCTGGCCGCTGACCTGGGCGTCGGCGAGCTCTGGGTGAAGGACGAGTCGTCGCGGTTGGGGCTGCCCGCGTTCAAGGTGCTCGGCGCATCGTGGGCGACCTACCGCGCGCTCGCGGCGCGGCTCGGCGTCGCGCCCGGGACGTGGACCACCCTCGACGAGGTCGCCGCGGCCGCCGTTCCGCTGCTGCCGCTGCGCCTCGTCGCCGCCACTGACGGCAACCACGGGCGGGCCGTGGCCCGGATGGCCGCCCTCCTCGGGCTCGACGCCACGATCCTCGTGCCCGCCGGCACGGCCGCGGCCCGCATCGACGCGATCGCGTCGGAGGGCGCGTCGGTCGAGGTCGTGGACGGCACCTACGACGAGGCGGTGGCCCAGTCGGCGACCCTCGCGTCGGACCGCGCGCTGGTCGTGTCCGACACCTCGTGGCCCGGCTACGCGGACATCCCGGGCTGGGTCATCGACGGCTACAGCACGATCTTCGCCGAGGCCGACGCCCAGCTGGCCGCCGCCGGTGCCGCGGCGCCCGACGTCGTGGTCGTGCAGATGGGTGTGGGTGCGCTGGCAGCCGCGGTCGTGCGCCACTACCGGGCCCGTGACGAGGCCGCGGCGACCGACGCCGACGGCCCGCTGATCGTGGTCGTGGAACCGGTCTCGGCCGCCTGCGGATTGCGGTCGGTCGAAGCGGGTCACCCCGTCGACGTGCCCGGTCCCCACGACTCGATCATGGCTGGGCTCAACTGCGGCCACGTGTCCGACCTGGCCTGGCCGACGGTGGCCGCGGGCGTCGACCTCTTCGTCGCCGTGGAAGACGGCGACGCCGAGCGAGCCATGCGCGACCTCGCGGCGGCGGGGCTCGAATCGGGCGAGACCGGGGCCGCCGGGCTCGCCGGGCTGCGCGCGCTGATCGAGGCGGGCGAGCTGCCCGACGCGGAGCGCGCCCGCGTGCTCGTGATCAGCACCGAGGGCGCGACCGACCCCGACGCCTACCGCCGCGTCGTCGGCCACGACGTCGTCGCCCCGTGACCCGTCGCCGCCCACGCAGCCGGACGTGATCGGCTGCGTGGTCCTGGCCGCAGGCGGGGGCAGCCGGTTCCTCGGGTCGACCCACAAGCTCGTGGCACCGTTCCGGGGTGGCACCGTCGTCGGTCATGCCCTCGCGGCAGCCGTCGCCGCGGGCGTCGGCCAGGTCGCGGTGGTCACGGGCGCGGTCGCCATCGACGCGCCCGAGGGCGTGGTGGTGCTCCACAACGACCGCTGGGCGGACGGGCAGGCCTCGTCGCTGCAGTGCGCCCTGCGGTGGGCCGCCGCGCTCGGGCTGGAGGCCGTGGTGGTAGGGCTCGGCGACGCGCCGCTCGTGACCCCCGAGGCCTGGCGCGCCATCGCCTCCGCCGACGCCACGCCCATCGCCACCGCCCGGTCGGGCGGCCAGCGCCATCCGCCGGTCCGCCTGGTCGCGGCCGTGTGGCCGCTGCTGCCAGCAATGGGCGACGAGGGCGCCCGCGCCGTCATGCGGGCCCGGCCCGACCTGGTGACGGAGGTGGAGGTGGCCGCCGCGGGCGCCGCCGCGGACATCGACACCGCCGCCGACCTCGAACGCTGGCGCTGACCGGTCCACCCCTGCCTCCGAAAGATGAACTCCGTGTTGCCAGCAGCGTTCGCTGTGGACGCAAGGACTCCGCTGCGGGACCATCTGCGCATGGCAACCCTCCTCCTTCGCAACGGCCGGGTCATCGACCCGGTGACGGCCACCGACGCCATCCTCGACGTGGTCATCCGAGAGGGCGTGGTCGTCACGGTCGGCCCGCCGCCCGAGGCGGACGCCGCGGCGGCCCCGCCCGACAGCGATGTGGAGGTGGTCGACTGCAGCGGCCTGCTGGTCACGCCCGGCCTGATCGATCTCCATTGCCACGTGATGACCGGGCTCGGCGACTTCTGCGTCGAGGCCGACCAGGTCGGCGTCGACATGGGCGTGCCCGTGGTCGTCGACGGCGGGACGAGCGGCGTGGCCACCTTCGACATCAGCCGCCGGGCCGTGATCGACCATCCCGACACCCGCACGAAGGTCCTGGCCTTCATCGACCCGAACCAGCTCTACCTCGCCACCCGCGACTTCATCTGCCACAAGCTGACCATCGCCAACGACCTGAAGAACCTCGACATGGCGTCTCTCGAAGCGTCGCTGGCCCGCAACGCCGACGTCGTCGTGGGCCTCAAGGCGCGGGCGTGCCACGTCGGCGACGACCAGCACTCGCCGTTCCTGGAGGCCGCACAGCAGGCCGGCGGCCCGCTGCCGGTCATGGTCCACCTCGGCCGCTTCCCGCACACGCCCGTCATCACGCCCGCGGCCTTGCTGCGGTCGATGCGCGGGGGCGACATCATCACCCACGCGTTCCGCGGTGCCGGCGGGATGATCGGCGCCGACGGCAAGGCGATCCCCGAGTTCCGCGACGCGGTCGATCGGGGCGTCGTGCTCGACGTCGGCCACTCCGGCACCGACTTCCGGTTCAAGGAGGCCCGGCGACTGTTCGAGCAGGGCTACCGGCCCGACACCGCCTCCACCGACCTCAACGTGTTCAACATCGGCGGCCCCGTGTACTCCCTCGCGGAGACCCTCACCAAGCTGCTGGCCCTCGGCCTCGACCTGCACGACGTGGTGGCCATGGGCACCTCGAACGTCGCCCGGGTCATCGGGCGCAGCGACGAGCTGGGCACGATCGCCCCCGGTCGACCGGCCGAGCTGTCGGTCCTGCGGCTGCGCACCGACGGCCCCTTCCCGGTGTCGGACGGCGTCGAGACGGTGCAGTCACCCGCGGCCCTCGAGCCCATCGGCTGCGTGCGAGCCGGCCAGTGGGTGCCGTCTGCCGGCGTGGCCTCCTTCGCCGCCACCGGACGCACCTGGACCGACGCGGCCGAGGGCGAAGACTGGTGAACGTCCCAGCTCCCGCGTGAACGGCTGAGGAACCGGCCGAAGATCAGCAGGACTCGCCGGCCCGAGGTCGAACGCATCCGGTGAGAGATCGCACACCGGGAGGTTCGGGCATGTCGTTCGGTCGCGGAAGTCGCAGGAGTCGCAGGCTCGGATTCGGCTTGGTGGCCGTGGCGGGCGCCGCCACCGCCGTGCTGTCCGGCGTGCTCGCGCCCACCACGGCCGGCTCGGCCACCGCGTTCGGCCCGCCCGTCCACCTGACGACCGACGCCGTGTGCGGCGGCTACGAGCCCGGCCTCATCGTCGACCGGTTCAACAACGTGGTGGTCACGGCCCACAAGGACAACCACTGCCTCGCCGCGGGCACCGACCCGAACGGCACCGTGCGCAGCCAGTCGTGGCTCTGGACGTCGAGCAACGGCCGGACGTTCGGCGACATGCCGGGCCTCACGAAGCTCGGCGTGGACCGCGCCGACTTCGGCGATGAGGGCGACCTGGCCAAGGACGACGCCAACCACCTGTACTTCGTGGACACCAAGGTCGTGGACAACAGCTTCACGCGCTGGAAGACCAGCGGGAACGGTGCCGCCAAGATCACCGAGCAGTTCACCAGCCCGGCCATGGGCACGGTCCAGCCGGTCGACGACCGTCCCTGGATCACCGCCCACGGCAACGGCGTCGTGCAGTACCTCGGCAACGAGGGCGACAAGGTGACCGGCGGCGGCGGCCGCTACCTCTCGTACATGTCCTACGACGGCGGGACCACGTTCGCCCACAAGGGCACGGTGCTGCCCGACTCGGGCTGGTGCCGCCCGGCCGCCGACCATCGGCCGCGCACCCACTTCATCTACGCCGTCTGCACCAACGACAGCGGTGCCGACTCGACCACGACGAACGAGGGCCAGGCCGGCTACAGGAACGGAACCCTGTGGTCGTACGTGTCCTCCGACGACGGCCGCACCTTCAAGCGCTACCGCGTCGATGGCTACAACGGCAACGACAACACCGGCAACGACCGCAACATCCAGTGGCCGATGGTGGCGGTCGACGGCAAGGGCGTCGTGTACGCGCTGTTCATCAACAACGACACGACGGGCCACTGCGTGAACTGCGGCTTGCCGAACGCCAGCGGCGTCACGATCACCGGCAACCACCTGCTGCTGTACCGGTCGACCGACCACGGCCACTCGTGGCAGAAGCGCGAGATCACGCCGAGGAAGGGCTTCTACCACTACTCGTCGATGGACGTGACCCCCGGCGGCCAGGTCGGCGTGAGCTACTACTCGGCCAAGGATGCCAAGAGCCCGTGGTACGTCTACGCCGGCGTCGCCTCGAGCTTCACCGGAGCGTTCAGCTTCACCTCGCTCGCACCCAAGCAGCCGGTGCTCGCGGCCGGCAGCAACTCGAGCGGGCTGGGCGACCTGTTCCAGTGCGCCTTCGGCCCGGACCGCAAGCTGAACGTGACCTGGGAGGCCAACGGCGCCAGCGCCAACCCGCTGAAGACCGACATCTACTTCGCTCGCCAGCGCTGACAGCAGCCCGGGTCTCAGCCGACGATGTCGACGGCGACGACGGCCGCCTTCGTGCCGACCAGGACCCTGGTCGGGGTCAGCACCGGTGACGCGAACCGCGTGACCGCGCCTACGTCGATGCGAGCCCTGTCAGCGCCGGTGGCCTCGTCGTAGGCGTGGAGCACGCCGGCATCGGTGACGAGCGACCACACCGCTCCCCCGCCGACCGTGGGTGAGCCGGTCGCCGGCGCCTGCCAGCGGGCGGTGAGCCTGCGGCCGGCGGTGTTGAAGCGCCGGAGCCCCTCCGAGCACGGGATGAAGACCGCGGCCCCATCGGCGGCCATGCCCCCGAAGCCGGTGCAGCCCGACGCCGTGGCGAGCTCGCCGCCGATCCCGCCGAGCTTGTTCGCATCCAGCAGGTAGACCGTGCCCGCCTTCCCGGCCGACACGACCAGCCCGCCGGCCAGCAACGCCGGTCCGGTCGACCCGAGGTCGAGGTCCGAGGCGTTCTGCGACGCCCACGCGCGCGGCGCGAAGAAGTCGAGGCGGCCGGACAGGTCGGGTCGCAGCCGCACGACGGCGTCGCTCCCGTCGTACGCGCCGCGGGTCGACGCGCCGTTGCCGACGGCGACGTAGACGCTGCCGTCTGACCCGATCGCCGCTCCGGGCGGCGCCCAGATCCCGCCCTCCTTGGCGGTCGGCACCGCGTAGCGCGCCACCGAACCCGCGCCGTCGGTCGCGCTCGCGGTGAGGTAGCCGATGTAGTCCCCGCAGTCGCCGAACCGGCCTCCGAACGCCACGTAGACGCGCCCGTTCGCCACGGCCAGCGCGGCCCGCTGCTGCTGGGCGACCCGGTCGTGCCCGCCGACGTCGAGGTTGCGCCGGAACCGCACCGCACCTGTCGCGGCGTCGAGCGCCACCAGGTCGTGGGCCGAGCCGGTCGTCTCGGTCACCACGAACACCGAGCCGGTCGCACCGTCGTAGGCCGGAGTGCCCGTGATGCCGACCGGGTCGATGTTGCCGCAGGGCAGGTCCGCTTGCGGCACCGGCGTCCCGAGGTGCGCCCGCCACCGGACCGCGCCGTTGGCCAGGCTCAGCGCGTAGACGCTGTCGTTCTCGGTGGCGGCGATGACCGAGTCGCCGACCACGAGGGCCTGGCCGTACACGGCGCCGTCCACCTTCGTCGTCCAGCCGGCGCGCAGCGAGCCCGGCGGGCGGATGCCGACGCCGAGCCCGGCCCGGTCGTTGGTGCGGTGATAGGTCGGCCAGAGGCTCGACGTGGCGGCAGGCCGCGACGCCGTCGACGAGGGGGTGCCCGTGACGCCGGTCGTGGCGTCGGTCACGGCCGGAGCGGACCTGCCCGGCGACGCGTTGGGGCTGCTGCTGCAGGCGACCACCAAGCCCATCACGAGCCCGGCGAGCGCCGCGTGCGCCGCCCGCCGCGGGGCGCTGGGGCCGTGCCGGGCCACCCCGCGCCGCCCGGCCGACGCGCTGCGCTCATCCATCGGGCTCATCCTGGCAGCCGCGAAGGGTCCGGGCGGGCCTCGGAGGACGGCGCGGTGACGGTGCGCCGCAGGTCGCCGCATCGCGCGATCAGGAGGAGCAGGGTGCAGACTGCGAGGGCCCGCGCAACCCCGTGCCGGGCCTCGGGCAGTGTCGTCAAGATGACACGTGACCCGTTCCACAACCTGGTCACGAGGCAACGATGGCGGCAAACAACGTGAAGTCCGAGGGCGTCCGGGCGGCTGAGGCCGTCGAGGCGGAGGCCACTGGCCTCGCCGACGCAGCCCTCGACGAGCTCGCGGTCGCGACCGCCGAGCTCGTGCGCGGCGAGACCGAGACCCTGGTGCGCGCCGCCCTGGCGCAGTACGCCTCTCGGGTCGAGCGGATGTCGACCGACGAGCTGCGGACCCTGCGCACGAGCGTCGACGACGCGCTCGCCCGCCTCGACGAGACGACCGTGGCGATCCTGCGCAAGAAGGCGCCCCACCTCAATCGGGGCGGCCCGGGGTTCCCGCTGGCGCAGGGCGCCACGCTGGCCAGCGGCCTCGTCGCCGAGGCCTTCCGCCCCATCGGGCAGGTCCTGGCCGACGCCGAGCTGGTCGGCCCCGGTTCACGGGTGTGGGACCTGGTGCGAGCGTCAGGTCGGCCCGAGGTCATCGCGCTCACGCGCCTGCCCGAGCTGGCGCCGCCGGTGCAGGCGGCCCTGGCCCAGTACGGCAGCCGCTGCGCCGACCTGCAAGCCGCGATCGACGTGGTCACCGCGGCCGAGATGAAGGCCCGGGAAGCGGCCGCCATCTCCCGCTGGGAAGACCTCTAGCCCGTCCGGGCGGCCGGGCGCGACCCCGGCGTTGACAAGCGGCGCACCCTGCGCGCAAACTCCGAACGATGTTCGTGAAACCTACCCGTGATCGGCGAGCCGAACGCCGTGAGGCAACGCGGGCCGAGATCGTCGACGCGGCGTGGGAGCTGGTGCGGGCCGAGGGGCTCGCGGCGCTCTCCGTGCGCGACCTCGCCCGCAAGGTCGGGCTGCAGGCGCCGTCGCTGTACTCGTACTTCGCCTCGAAGAACGCGATCTACGACGCGCTGTTCGCCCAGGGCGCGGCCCAGTACCTCGAGGACGTCGAGGCCCAGCTGACGCCCACCGGCGATCCGCTGCAGGACCTGCGGGCCGGCATGCACGCGTTCGTGCGGTTCTGCACCGACGACCCCGTGCGCTATCAGCTGCTGTTCCAGCGGACGATCCCCGGCTTCGAGCCGTCGCCCGAGTCGTTCGCGATCTCGATCGCGGGGCTCGAATCGGTGCAGCGGCGGATCGCCGGCCTCGGCATCACCGAGCCGGGCGACCTCGACCTGCTCACCGCCCTCGGCACCGGGCTCACCGACCAGCAGATCTCCAACGATCCCGGCGGCGACCGCTGGATCCGGCTCGTCGACAGCGCCATGGAGATGTACTTCACCCACGTCACGCACCGAAAGAGCCGCCCATGACCATCACCACCACACCGATCGGCCAGATCGCTCCGCTCGACCGGGCCGAAGCTGCGGCCCGCGCCGCCGAGGAGAACGAGCGCTTCGCCGACCTGCTGCGCTCGCTCGGGCCTGACGACTGGCCACAGCGCACCGACTGCCCGGACTGGGACGTGCGCGCCCTGGCCAGCCACGTGCTCGGCGCGATGGAAGCCAACGTGTCGATCCCGCAGTTCGTGCATCAGCTGCGGGCCGGCAAGAAGGCGGCCGGCGACCGGCCCGACATCGACGGCATGACCGAGGTGCAGGTCCGCGAGCGGGCCGACCTGCGGCCCGACGAGATCGTGGCTGCGGTCACGACGATGGCCCCGAAGGCGGCCAACGCCCGCCGCCGTGTGCCCGCGCCGCTGCGGCGGCTCCCGCTCAAGGTCGAGGTGGCGGGAACCATGGAGCGCTGGCGGCTCGGCTACCTCCTCGACCTGATCTTCACCCGGGACACCTGGATGCATCGGGTCGACGTGACCCGGGCCACGGGCCGCCCGCTGGTGCTCACGGCGGACCACGACGGCCGCATCGTGGCCGACGTCGTCGCCGAGTGGGCTCGCCGCCACGGCCAGGACGTCACGCTGGACCTCGGCGGTCCCGCCGGCGGCCGCTTCGCCCGGGGTGAGGGCGGCGAGGAGATCTCGCTCGACGCGGTCGAGTTCTGTCGGATCCTTTCAGGCCGTGCCACCGGCACCGGCCTGCTGACACAGGAGGTGCCGTTCTGATGGAGACCCGAGTCGCGGAGGTCGGTCCCGACCTCTTCCAGCTCACGACCTACCTGTCCGACATGGACTTCAGCTTCAACCAGTACCTGCTCACCGGCGACGAGCCGCTGCTCTTCCACACCGGCCCCCGGGGCCTCTTCCCGCTGGTCTCGGAGGCCGTGGCGCGGGTGATGCCGGTCGAGGACCTGCGGTGGATCTCGTTCGGCCACGTGGAGGCCGACGAGTGCGGGTCGATGAACCAGTGGCTCGCGGCTTCCCCGCAGGCCACGGTCGCCCAGAGCATGACCGGCTGCATGGTCTCGCTCAACGACCTCGCCGACCGGCCACCCCGACCGCTGCAGGACGGCGAGGTCCTCGACCTCGGCGGTCATCGGTTGCGCTGGATCGACACGCCGCACGTGCCGCACGGCTGGGAGGCCGGGATCTTCTACGACGAGACGACCCGCACGCTGCTGTGCGGTGACCTGTTCACGCGGACCGGCGCGTACCCGGCCACGAGCACCGACGACGTGCTGGGGCCCGCGGCCGCGGGCGAGGACCTGTTCCGGGCGTCGTCGCTCGCCCCGAGCAGCGGTCCGACCGTGCGCGCCCTCGCCGACCTGGGCGTCGACACGTTGGCGCTGATGCACGGCCCGGCGTTCGGCGGCGACTGCGGGGCGGCGCTGCTGGCGCTGGCCGACGACTACGACCGGCGCGTGGCCGCGACGGGCTGAGGGGTCAGGCGCCGCCGGCGGTCACGACCATGTCGGTCAGAAAGCCGGCGACGAGCCCGGCCAGGACGCCCCAGTAGAGGAGCTCCTTCGCCGCGGCGGACTTGTTGGCGACGCCGAGCAGCTGGATGACGACGTAGAGGATCGACCCGCCGGCCAGCGTGAGGAAGGCGACGCTCACCGCTTCGCTCGTGAACTGGTGGCCGACGGCCGTGCCGATGAACGTGGGCCCTCCACCGATCAGGCCCAGCCCGAGCAGGAAGGCCCACGAGGGCCGGTCCTCGGCGCCGGCCATGGGGGCCACGATGCCGAACCCCTCGGTGGCGTTGTGCAGGGCGAACCCGATCACGAGGACCGTGGCCAGCGCGATGCTGCCGCTGGCCGCGCTCTGGCCGATGGCCAGGCCCTCGCCGAAGTTGTGCAGGCCGATGCCGACGGCGATCAGCAGCGCGAGGCGGCGCGCCGGCGACCAGTCGGCCATGACGCCATGGCTGCGGGTCAGCTCGCCCGCCACCATCGCGCCGGGCCCGGAGGGCCGCGGCTGGCCCCGCTGGCCGAGCCAGCGCTCGTAATAGAGGAGGCTGATGAGGCCGACGGTGAGGCCGCCGAAGAAGAGGGCGCCATAGCCGACGACCGGGGCGATGCCCCCGCTGTGGTCGTGCAGCTTGCCGAGGGCCACGTCGAGCGGATCCCACGCGTGCGCGAGCACGTCCCAGAGCAGGAAGAGCAGGATGCCGATGGCCACGGCGTTGAGGAACTGCCGCAGGTTCGGGCGGGGGGACCGCATCCGGCCGAGTGGCAGGCCGATCAGGATCGTGACGCCGGCGATGAAGCCCAGCAGCAGCGTCTTGCCTAGTCCCATGTCGCTCCCATCCTCGGTGCCGCAGGGCCACCCTAGTACTGAACGTTAGGGTACCCTTACTCCGACACGTCCACCCAAATTGGACGGCGAGCGCACTGTGGGGGACGGCCTCAGGTTCGCTCGGGGGCGGTGCTGAACCAGGCGCCGACGAGGCTCACCGCGGCGAGGCCGAACATGGCCAGGCCGTGCTTGGTGTGCTTGTGCGCCGCGCCCGAGCCACCCGCCTTCACGTGGCCGGGGAAGAACGCGGGCAGGTTCGCCGCGGTCTTCGTCATGTAGATGACGCCCGCGACCACGAAGAGCAGGGCGACGACGACGAGCAGGCCGGTCAGGGGCTTGACGTTGATCTTGGCGGCCATCAGGCAGGTCCTTCGGGGGATCGAGGGTGGCAGGACATCTAGAAGAAACCGAACCGGACGCTCAGCGCTCCGCCGACCACGAGGCTGTAGATCGCGAACGGGGTCAGCGTCCGGGTCTCGAAGTAGTTGACGAGGAAGCGCACCGCCGCGTAGGCGGCGAGGCCGGACACGATGCTGCCCACCAGCACCTGGCCGCGGATGCCGTTGCCGAGCGGGCCGAAGAGGTCGGGCAGCTTGTAGACGCCGGCGGCGAGGATGATCGGCGTGGCGAGCAGGAACGAGAAGCGGGCCGCGTCCTCGTGGTCGAGGCCCCGCAGCAGCCCGGCGACCATCGTGACGCCCGAGCGGCTGATGCCGGCGAACAGCGACGCCGTCTGCGCCACGCCGACGAAGCCGGCCTCACGGAACTCGAACGTGGCCAGGCGCCGCCGCGACGAGGCATCGTCATGGCTCACGGCTTCCTCCGGCGCATCGGCGCGGCTCGCGGCCCGACGGCGGGCCCACTCGCCCACGCCCAGGATCACGCCGTTCACCGTGAGGAACAGCGAGGCGGCCAGGGGCTTGGCGAAGACGGTGCGCAGCCGGTGCTCGAACAGCAGGCCGAGCACGCCGGTCGGGATGCTGGCGACGATCAGCAGCCAGCCGAGGCGCTCGTCCGAGTCGCTGATGCGGCGGTTCATGGTCGAGCGGAAGATCCCGCGGATGATGCGGTCCCAGTCCCGGCGGAAGTAGATGAGCAGGGCGATCGCCGTGGCCACGTGCAGGCCGACCAGGAAGGCGAGGTAGGGCGACTCGCCCGAGGACTGGCTCCTCGTGATGTCGTTCCAGCCCAGCAGCGCCGGCACGAACACCGAGTGGCCCAGGCTGGAGATCGGGAACAGCTCGGTGACGCCCTGAAGCAACCCGATGACCACAGCTCGGAAATAGGTCAGCACCGGTTCTCGTCCGTCCTTCGCTCAAGCGTGCTCGCGGGCCGGGGCGCCCGCGAACCGTGTCGACCGTTGCGGTCCGGTCGTGTTCGCGGCCTGCCGCGACGACCTCGTCGACCCGGAGCCACGAAGGTCGGATCGTAGAGGATGCGAAAGGGTGGCGTTCGGTCGCCTTGCACCGAATGCCCGGAGAGAGCCCCTCAGGCCCGGCCGCCGAGCGGGATGCGGATCGTGAAGACGGCGCCCCCGTCGGCGGCGTTGGCCACCCTCACCGAGCCGTCGTGCTCAGCCGCGATGGCGGCCACGATCGCCAGGCCGAGGCCGGCGCCGGCCCCGGTCCGGGCGCCGTCTGCCTGCCAGAACCGGTCGAAGACGTGCTCGAGCGCCTCGTCGCTGAGGCCGGGCCCGTGGTCGCGCACCGAGAGCACCGCCTCCCCACCTTCGGCGCGCGCGGACACCTCGACCGCGGTGGCCGCCGGCGTGTGCCGCATCGCGTTGGCGACGAGGTTGGCGAGCGCCTGCCGGACGTGGTCGCTGTCAGCGGTAACCACGACCGGTTCGGGCGCGTCGAGCGAGAGCGACCGGGTGGGGTCGGCGGCGACGGCGTCGCTGCAGGCGTCGGCCGCGAGCACGGCGAGGTCGACCGGTCGCCGCTCGGTGGCGCGGGTCTGGTCGAGGCGGGCCAGCAGGAGCAGGTCCTCCACCAGGTCCTTCATGCGGGCCGACTCCTGCTCGATGCGGCGCATGATCACGGGCAGGTCGACATGGTCGTTCTGGGCCCCCAGCCGGAACAGCTCGGCGAAGCCCTGGATCGAGGTCAGCGGCGTGCGCAGCTCGTGCGACGCGTCGGCGAGGAACTGGCGGAGCCGGGCCTCGGTCGCCTCGCGCTCGCGGAACGAGGCTTCGATCTCGCCGAGCATCGTGTTGAGGGCCAAGCCGAGCTGGCCGACCTCGCTGCGATCGTCGGACGGCGCCACCCGCAGCGAGAGGTCGCCGGCCGCGATCGTGCGGGCCGACCCGGCCATCTGTTCGAGCGGACGCAGGCCCCGGCGCATGATCAGCCACGAACCCGCGCCGATCAGCAGCACCAGCCCGCCGCCGGCGAGCGCCTCGATCAGCACGAGCCGGTGCAGGGGCCCGGTCACCGAGGCCAGCGGCAGCGCGACCACCACCACCTCGGAGCTGGGACCTCGGGGGCGCGAGACGAACACCCGCCACGAGCCCGAGCCCGTGCTCGATCCGGTCGTCAGGAACCGGCCCCGGGGGCCGCCCGGGTCGAGGACCTGCGGGAGCGAAGGCGTGGCCGCCGAGGACGTCAACCGCACGGTGGCGCCAGTGCGCGCCCCGCTGGAGGCGCGGAGCTCACCGTAGGTGTCGAGCCCGACGATCTCGCGGGGCGGTGCGGTGGGCGAGCCCGGCTCGCTAGTGCCGCGCAGCCGGGCCGGGATGGCGGGCGCCGCGGCGCGCAGCTGGTCGTCCAGGCGTTGGCGCTGCGAGCGCTCGAAGAGCCGGTAGGTGACGAACCCGAACCCGGTCATGCCGATCACGAGCAGCAGTGCGAGCGCGACGACCAGGCGCAGCCGGAGGGTCATCCCTCACCGCGTGATGCCATGCCCACGATGGCTGGCGTCCGTCGCCTCGGTGCACCGCAGCTCGGACCGGCCTCCACGAGGCCATCTTGGTCGACGCGCGCCGGACCGGACCTGGACGCCAGCCCGCGGGACGGGTGGGCCGCACGGGAGCGCTGCGATCGCCGCGCGTCGAGCGAGGCCACGGCGCGGCCCCTGCGGGAGGCGAACAGCAGCCGGTCGAGGATGGCGAACTGGGCCAGCCAGAGCGATCCGAACGCCGCCAGGCTCGCCCCCTCGACGACGCAGGTGCGCGCCAGCGAACCGAGGTGGGCACCGTTGGCGACGTGGTCGGCGGCGGCGACGGCGAGCGTCGAGAGGCCGAGGCCGGCGAACGACAGCGCCACGAACGGCCCGACCTCGGCGGCCAGCGAACGCTGACCGGTCTTGCCCCACACCCACCGGCGGTTGAGCTCGAACGACGGGACCGTGCCCACCGCGGTGGCGACGACGTTGGCCCAGGCCGCCGGCAGGGTGCGGGTGAGCACGAGCGTGACCAGCACGACCGCGCTGGTGGTGGTCGCGATGATCGACACGGCGCCGTAGCGCGCCAGCTGGCGGATCCGCGGGTGGCCGGCGACGCGCCGCACCCGGCTCACCGCGCATCCCTCACGGCGAACACCCAGCGCCGGAGCAGGCCGAAGCGGGCGAGGGAGGCCACGCCGTTGGTGGCGGTGAGCACGACCAGTTGGGCGCCCGTCGAGGTGATGCCCGCAGACGCGAGGAGCGCGAGCGCGAGGAGGTCCATGGCCAAGGGCAGCGCGGCGACGGCGAGCGCGGCGGCGTGGTGGCGGGCCCGGTGGGTCCGCCCGCGCAGCGAGAACGTGAGCCGCCGGTGCGCCGCGGTGTTGGCGACCGTGCAGGCGCCGAGAGACAGCACGGTCGCCGCCACGGGGCCGACCGGTCCGGCGAGGACGGTGAAGAGCAGAGCGAAGAGCCCCGTGCTCACCACGCCGACCGAGGCGAACCGCACGAGCTGGCTGCCGAGCTCGCCGGGCGGCTCGGACGACCGCAACGCGACCGGGCCGCCCGCCGGGCCGACGTCGAGATCGCCGTCGCCGTGGGCGAAGCGGCCGACCATCCGCCAGATTCCCTTGAGGTCATCGCGGGCGGTGCGCACGACGTCGACCCGTGAGTCGGGGTCGTCGACCCAGTCGACCGGCACCTCGTGGATCCGCAGCCCGTTGTGCTCGGCCAGGACCAGCAGCTATGTGTAGAAGAACCAGACCTGGTCCTCGACGAGCGGCAGCATGACCTCGGCCACTTAGCGGCGCAAGGCCTTGAAGCCGCACTGCGCGTCCGAGAACGAGCTGCGCAGCGTCGCCTTCAACAGCAGGTTGTAGGTCCGCGAGATCGCTTCGCGCTTGGGGCCGCGGGTCACGCGGGCGTTGGTCGCGAGCCGGCTGCCGATGGCCACGTGGCTGTGGCCCGACACAAGCGGCGCGACCAGCGGGAGCAGGGCGTCGAGATCGGTCGAGAGGTCCACGTCCATGTACGCGACGACGGGCGAGCGACTCGCAGACCAGGCCGTGCGCAGCGCCCGGCCCCGGCCTTTCTGGTCGAGGTGGAGGGCGTGGACGCCGGGGAGCTCGGCGGCCAGGCGCTGCGCGATGGCCCAGGTGTCGTCGGTGCTGGCGTTGTCGGCCACCGTGATCTGCCAGGTCAGCGGGAACGACCCCTCGAGGTAGTCGTGGAGGCGACGGATCGACGGCTCGAGATCAGCGGCCTCGTTGAACGTCGGCACCACGATCTCGACGGTCGGCGCCGGGGTCGGCTCCGCCTCGGCGTCGCGGGGTCGGTCCACGTCGGCAGGTCGCTCGATGATGTCGGTCATGGCAGGCAGCGTGCGACGAGCGGCTCCGACCGGGCTCCGTCGTTGCTTGGAGCTTCCTCCGAACCACGGCACCGGCCAGGGGGCGCCGGTAGCGTCGGCGCCGACGGCCCCGAAGGAGCAGCACGTGTCCCCAGACGAACGGCAGCAGCCCCACGTCCTGGTGGTCGACGACGAGGAGCACATCACCGAGCTGCTGGCGATGGGCCTCGGCTACAACGGCTTCGAGGTGGAGCGGGCCGCCACCGGCCGCGAGGCGCTGGCCGCGGTGGAACGGCGCCGGCCCTCGCTGATCGTGCTGGACGTGATGATGCCGGACCTCGACGGGTTCGAGGTGGCCCGCCGGCTGCGCCAGGCCGAGGGCGCCGGCGCCCGCGTGCCGATCATCTTCCTGACGGCGCGTGACGCCACCGAGGACAAGGTGCAGGGGCTGCGCCTCGGCAGCGACGACTACGTCACCAAGCCGTTCAGCATCGAGGAGCTCATCGAGCGGGTGAAGGCCGTGCTCCGGCGCTCGGGCGGCCCGGGTCCGGCCGAGCAGCGGCTGACCTACGCCGACCTGGTGATCGACGAGGACACCCGCGACGTCTGGCGCGGCGGCACGCTGATCGAGCTCACCCCGACCGAGTACAAGCTCCTGCGCTACCTGCTGGTCAACGCGCGGCGCGTCCTCACCCGCGAGCAGATCCTCGAGGCGGTGTGGGACTACACGTTCGCCGGCAACGCCAGCGTCCTCGAGACCTACATCTCCTATCTGCGGCACAAGGTCGACGCCGTCGATCCCCCGTTGATCCACACGATCCGCGGCGTCGGCTACTCGCTGCGCCTGCCCGGCGGCGCCTGAGCCCGCGGCAGTTCAGCGGGGCTTCCCGGATCGCTCCAAGGCGGCTCTGAGGATCGGCACGGAGCATCGGTGGTGACCCCGGCCGGCCGGTCGGGGTTCCACCCTCGCCCTGGAGCCCGCCGTGACCGTCACCGAGCCCGCGTCTCGCCTCGCCGAGCCGCCCGTCCCGGCCACCGCCCTTCGCGGCCGGGGCGCCGATCGACCGCGCCTCCCCCACGCCGTCGACGCGCCCCGGCCCAGGTGGCGGCAACGACCGTCGCGCTCGGCCACGATCACCGCCGGCATCGGGCTCCTGGCCCGGACCGCCGTCACGCCCGCCCGCACCCAGAACCCACCCGTTCGACCCAAGGAGAACCCACCGTGCCCTCCCCCACGCAACCCCCATCCAGCGAACCCGGCCCGCCGCCCGACCTGAACGGGCCCGGCGACAGCTGGTTCGACGACGGACCCGCGGCCCCCGGGGCCGCCTCGAGGCCGCGGTCGGTCCGGACCTGGCTCGGAGCGGGCGCGGCGGCGATCGTGATCGCCGGCGCCGCCGCGTTCGGCATCAGCGCCGCCAGCTCCCACGGCACGTCGGCCTCGACGACCGCCCAAGCCGGCGCGGCCGGGCTGGGCGGCGCCAGCGGGCCCCGCAGGGGCACCCAGGGCACGATCGCCGCGATCAACGGCCCGACCCTCACCGTCACGACCGCGTCCGGCACCACCAAGGTCACGACCAGCGCCTCGACCGCCGTGCTCGTGGCCAAGGCCGGCACCATCGAGAACGTCGTCGTCGGCGACCACCTCATGGTGTCGGGCACCACGACCGGCACGAAGATCGCGGCGACGCGGATCGTCGACCAGGGTGCGAACGCGGCGGCCGCGGGCGGCCTGGGCGGCCCACTGGCCAACGGCGGCCCACCGCCCGCCGGTGCGAGCGGACGTCCGGCCGGAGGCGCGGGCAGCCGCCCGACCTCGGGCACCGTGACCAAGGTCGCCGGCTCGACGATCACGATCGCGGCCAACGACGGCACGACCGCGACGATCACCACCGGTTCGACGACCTCCATCTCGGTCGAGTCCGGGGCGACGCTGAGCGACCTCAAGGCCGGTGATGCCGTCCAGGTCATGGGCCAGACGGGCACCGACGGAACCGTGACCGCGGCCCGCATCGTCGACGGCGCCGCCGGCGTCGTCGGACCCGGTGCCCCGCCGGCCGCCTGAGCCGCCGAGACCCAGGCGATTCTGAGGTGCGCCCCAGCGAGCATGGAAGGTCGCGGCGCACGCTGATCACATGAACCTCCACCTCATCCCCTCTCCGGCCCCCGCCGGACGTCCGCTCGTCGCCGTCACGTTCCCCCTCCGTCCGGAGGAGCGGGCGGTGCTGCTCCAGTTGCTCGGTCCGGGTGCGGTCGTGGCCGACAGCCGCGTGGCCGAGCACCCGGACCTCGTGCTGGTCACGCCGTGCAGCGTCCAGACCATGACCAAGCTGCGCGAGCAGTACCGCGACGCCACGATCGTGGTGACCGACACCTCGCTGTCGCCGGCCGCCTCCCGCACCGGGCCGGTGGCCCGGCTGCTCGAGGCCGGCGCCGACGAGTACACGACCGGCCCGTGGGTCGTCCCCCAGGCTCTCGAAGCGACCGCCTGAACGTCCTGGTCGCCGGGCCGCCCGGTGGGCCGGTCAGGCGGCGCCCGGGAACCTGGCGGCGATGGCCTGCCAGGTGACGCTGGCGACGAGCTGGCTGCCCGTGTCTGTGAGGTGGAGGTCGTCGGCCCTGCGTACCTGAGCGCCACCGATGGACCGGGTGTAGACGCCGCCCGGCTCGACCGTTGCCCGCCAGTCGATGAGGGGCACCCCGAGGGCCGCCGAGATGGCGTTGAACCGCTGGATGCGGATGCGGAAGTTGCGCCCGATCTGCGGTCCCGCGTCCGGCGTGACCACCCAGTAGACCGAGGCGCCTCCGGCCGATGCCTCCCGCACCGCGGTCCGAGCCGCCCTCGTCCACTCGGCGTACATGGCCGGCGAGTCGGGGGCGACGACCGAGCCGTCGGCCGCGGTGTAGCCGGCCTCCAGGTAGGCGTAGTTGCAGCAAGCCTCGATCACCACGACGTCGGGCCGGAACGAGCGGACCTGGGCGGCGATGGCGGTGAGCCAATGGTCCTGGCCCGAGAGCAGGCCGGTGCCGGGGGCGCCCGCGAAGGCGACCGCCACCCCGTGCGCCTGCATCTCGGCGGTCAGCTGCGGCTGGCCGAAGAACGTCAGCGAGTCGCCCACGAACAGCACGCGGCGGATGCCGTCCGTCGCGAGCGCCGTGGCGCGCCGCGAGGCCGGGCTGGCCACCGGCGCCGCGGTCCCCACCACCTGGGCGGTGACGCTGACCACGCTGACGGCGGCGATGACCGCGGTGAGCGCGGCCACGACGAGAGGCCACGAGGCGCGTCGGGCGTGTGCTCGCATCGCTTCAGGAGAGCAGCCAGGCCTCGGGACCAGCTCGACCGCGCCTGGCAGTTGCCTGCCAAGTTGAGGTCCGGGCGATGAACGGATCCAGCGCGCGGGCGTCGGGGAGGCGTCAGCCGCCGGGCCGGGCGCCCCCGGCGCCGCCAAAGCCGAACCGGTTCGTGTTCGTGTTCGTGGACGACGTGCTGGTGGCCGAGCTGGGCAGCGGGTCGGAGAGGTTGGCGAGCACGACGGTCTGGCCCGCCTGCAGGCCGCTCGTGATGGCCGTCCACACGTCGCCGCTCACGCCGACCTGGACCGGCACCGCCGACGCCGTGCTGCCGGTGAGCACGGTGACGGTCGTCGTGCCCCCCGAGCTGCTGACCGCGGAGGTGGGGACGGCGAGGGCGCGCGTGGCCCGACCGGTGGTGATGGACACCGCGGCCGTGGCCCCGTTGCGTAGGTCAGTGGTCGCGCCGGTGATGCCGATCACGACCGGATAGGTGGTGGTCGAGCCGCTGGTGGTCGCGGCGACGCCGATGCTCACGACCTTGCCGGCGATCCGGGCCGTCGAGCCGTCCGGCGCGATCGTGGCCGGCTGGCCGACCTTCAGGTGGGGGAGGTCGTCCACCGTGACGGTGGTCGTGGCCTCGAAGCCGCCCTGGCCGACCACGATGACGGCGGCCGTGGCCGACGCCGCGGTGACGCTGTCGCCCGCGGCCAGGTTGACGGCGGCGACCGTGCCGTTGATCGGGCTGACGATCGCGCCTTGCGCCACGCCCTGCTGCGCCACGGCGACTTGCGCCGCGGCGGCGTCGACCGCCTTCTGGTAGGCGATGAGCTGGGTGGCGCTGGGCAGCGTCGGGGTCGCGGCGGTGGCCGCGGTCGAGCCGGTGGTGCCTCGGCTGGCGGTCGCGCCGGTCCCCGAGCTCGTCCGGTTGGCCGACCCCGTCGAGGCGCCCTGGCCCCCCGAAGACGACGGCCGCGACGAGCTCGTCGGGGTCGGGGTCGTCGGCGTCTGGCTCGCCCGGGTGGCGAGCAGGCCGTCGAGCGCGGTGGAGGCCTTGGCCAGGTTCCCCTGGTCGGTGGCGACGGCGCGCTGGGCCGCGATCGTCGCTTCCAGCGCGGCCTGGCAGGCCTGGATCGACGGCGTGGCGCTGGTGGTCGGCGGCGCCGTGGTCGAGCTGCTGGTGGGGGTCGTGGTCGTCGTGGTCGGGCCGGGGCTGATCGCGGCGCAGACCTTGGTCGACGTGTCGAGGGCCTGCTGGGCCTTGCCCATGTCGAGGTCGACCTGCTTCTGCGCCTGCAGCACCGCCTGCTGCGCCTGCGCGACCTGCGCGTCGGTCACGCCTGGGATCCTCGCCGGCGCGCTCGTGGGCGGCGCGGCGGTCGCGCCGACCGTGCCGCCGAAGGCCGCGGACCCGGTCGTCGGCGTGGCGCCCGCCCCGGTCGACGACGACCCCGCCGCCGAGGACGCCGCCGCGGAGGAGGACGAGGCCGCGGACGAGGTGGCCGAACCCGATGCTGCCGACGACGCCGCCGAGGAGGACCCCGAGCCGCCGCCACCCCCGCTCGCGCCCGTGCCGGTGACGGTCTGCCCGGCCAAGCCCTTGGCCAGGTTGAGCTGCGCCGTCGACAGGGCGGCCTGGGCCGAAAGGAGCGTGGCCTGGAGCGACGTCGGGTCGAGCGTGGCGAGGGTCTGACCGGTCGCGACGAGCTCGCCGACCTGGACCGAGACCGACCGGACCTTGCCCGCGACCGGGAAGGCCACGCTGGCCTGCGAGACCGGCTCGATGCTGGCGACGCTGGTCAACGTCTGCGCGACGTCGTGGGCGCTGACCACGACCGTGCGGTAGCCGGCCGGCGTCGACGAGCTCGAGCCGGCGAACGCGGCGGCGCCGCCCCCGACGAGGAGCGCGACGACCACCACGGCCGAGATCACGCGGCGCGGGGTGAGCGAGAGCAGGGTGCGGCGGGCCATGGGATTCACTCCGTCCGGAGGGCGTCGATGGGCGTCATGCGGGCCGCCCGCGTGGCCGGGAACACGCCGAAGACAACGCCGATGCCGACCGCCATGAGGATCGCGAGCACCGACGCGGTCGGCGACACGATCATGCGCGAGCTGGTCAGGTGCGGCACGACGATCGCGCCGATCGCGCCGACCCCGACGCCGAGCAGGCCGCCGGCCAGCCCGAGCACCGAGGCCTCCACGAGGAACTGGCGGCGGATGAGGCTGGGGCGAGCCCCGAGCGCCTTGCGGAGCCCGATCTCGCGGGTGCGCTCGGTGACCGACACCAGCATGATGTTCATCACGCCGATGCCGCCGACGAGCAGCGAGATCACGGCGATGCCGCCCAGCATCACGGTGATGGTCTTGTCGACCGAGGTCGCCGCCGAGAGGATCGAGTCCTGCGTGGCGATCGAGAAGTCGGGCGTCGCGCTGCCGGTGATGTGGTGGGTGTTGAGCAGCTCGGCGTTGACCTCCTGGTAGGCAGCCGAGAGGGTGCGGTCGGACGTGGCCTTCACATAGACGGTGTCGACCGACTCGCGCCGGGTGCCACCGACCAGGCGCTGGCTCATCGTCGACGCCGGCACGATCGCGAGGTCGTTGTTGCTGGTCAGGTCGGCGGAGCTGAGCGCCTTGAGCACGCCGATCACCTCGAGCTTCGTCCCGCCGAGCGTGACCGACCGGCCCACGGGATCGCGGCCGGCGAACAGCTGGGTGACCGTGTCCGGCCCGAGCACGACGACGGCGGCCGAGGTGGCGACGTCGCTCGACGTGAGGAACCGGCCGCTCGTGACGGTACGGGAGCGGATCGTGCTCCACTCCGGCGTGGTGCCGGTGAGCGTGGTCGTCCAGTTGGTGGTGTCGTACGCGAGCGAGACGTTGGCGGTGGTCGCCGCGGCCACGGTCTGGACGTCGGGCGCCACGGTCGGGTTCGCCAACGCGGCGGCATCGCGTGACGTGAGCGTCGAGGCCGACCCGCGGCCGCCGCGGACGCCCGACGAGCTCGTCGAGCTGCCGGGCGTGACGACCAGCAGGTTGGTGCCGAGCTCGGCGATCTGGTCGCGCACCTTGGCCTTGGCGCCCTGGCCGATGCCGACCGTGAGGATCACCGCCGCGATGCCGATGAGGATGCCGAGCATCGTGAGCGCGGATCGCAGGCGGTGATCGCGGACCGCCCCGATGCTCGTGCGCAGCGTGTCGCGCCAGCTCATGCTCGTGCCCAGCTCTCGTGGTGCGGTTCGGGCTCGACCAGCCGGCCGTCGCGGATGTGCACGGTGCGACTCGCCTGCTGCGCGATGTCGTGCTCGTGGGTGATCAGCACGATCGTGCGCCCCGAGCGGTGCAGGTCCCGGATGAGGCCGAGGACGTCGGCCGAGGAGGTCGAGTCGAGGTTGCCGGTCGGTTCGTCGGCCAGGATCAGGGCCGGCTCGGTCACGAGCGCGCGGGCCACCGCGACCCGCTGCTGCTGGCCGCCGGACAGCTCGCCGGGCCGGTGGTCGGCGCGGTCCGCGAGCCCGACCTGTTCGAGCGCGAGGCGGGCCCGCTCACGACGCTCGGCCCGCGCCACGCCGCTGTAGATCAGCGGCAGCTCGACGTTGCGCCAGGCCGAGAGCGAGGCCAGCAGGTTGAACTGCTGGAACACGAAGCCGATGCGGCGATTGCGGACCTCGGCGAGCTGGTTCTCGCCGAGCGACTGCACGTCCCGACCGGCGAGGCGATAGGTGCCGGCGGTGGGCACGTCCAGGCAGCCGAGGATGTGCATCAGCGTCGACTTGCCCGAGCCGGACGGTCCGACGATGGCGACGAACTCGTCCTGCTCGATCGTGAGGCTCACCCCGCGCAGGGCGTCGACCTCGAGCGAGCCGCTGCGGTACGTCTTGCCGACGCTGTCGAGCTCGATGACCGGCGCGCGGGCCGGAACGGCCCCGGCCACGTCGGTCGGTTCGGTGGCGATCGCGGTCATCCGCCGAAGCCTCCGGGCGGTCCGCCGCCGGGCGTGAAGCCGGCTGGCGGCGTGAACTGCCCGCCGCCACCGCCGGTGCCGCCACGGCCGGAGCCGGTGCCGGTGCCGCCGGTCGTCGTGCGGGGGACGGTGGCGATGGTGACGACGACCTGCTCGCCGGCGCTGAGGCCGCTCGTGATCTGCACCATGCCGCCTGAGGAGATGCCGGTCGTGACGACCCGGGTCTGCTTCTTGCCGTTGGCGGTCACCACCACCGTCGTCGCGCCGTTCGACCGGCTGAGCGCCTGGACGGGGATCTGGATGGCGTTGGGGATGGTGTCGTAGACGATGTCGACCTGCGCCGTCGCCCCCGCGTGCCAGGTGTCGGCCGGGCCGGCGAAGAGGACCTCGACCGGGAACGTCGCGACGCCCGTCGCCGCCGATGCCACCGTGCTGACCGACGTGACCAGCCCGGTCACCGGAGCGGCGACTGCGGTCTGGCTCGAGCGAGTGGTCGTGGTCGAGGCCGCCGTGCCCGAGCCCCCGTTGGCGCCCGTGCGGTTGCCGAGGCGGCGGCCGAAGCCACCGGTCGCGGCGGCCGCGCTCGCCAGCGTGATCGTGGCCTTCTGGCCGATCTTCACGTTCTTGATCTGGGTGTCGTCGACCCCGAGCTTGATCAGGTAGCCGCCCGTGCTGATCACCTCGACCTGCGGGCTCGACGCCGCCGACGAGGCGCTCGAGCTCGAGCTCGAGCTGCTGCCCTGGGACGAGGCGCTCGAGCCGCTGCCCAGCGTGCTGCTCGAGCGCCCCGAGCCGCTGCCCGCACCGGTGATGTTGGTGCCCGACGTGCCGCTCCCGCCGAGCTGTTGGCCGACGGTGAGGTTGACCACCGACACCGTGCCGGCGATGGGCGACGTGAGCTGCGCACCGGCGAGCGAGGTCTGCGCCGACGCGAGCTGCGCCTGCATGGAGGCCAGGTTGGTCTCGTCGGCGGCGATCTGCGCGGCCGTGGCGGCGGCGCTGGCCGCAGTGGTGGTCGCGGTGGTGGCGGTCGTGGTCGTCGCCTGCGCGGCCTGGAGCTTCGCGGCGGCGTCCGCGACGGCGGCGTCGGCTTGGGTGACGGCCGCGGACAGAGCGGCCGAGTCGATCGTGGCGAGGGCGTCGCCGACCTTCACGACGTCGCCGGCCTTGACCCGCACCGACGTGACGGTGCCGGCGACGGTGAAGTTGAGGTCCTTGGTGGCGGCCGCGGAGATGGTGGCCGACGCCGACACGGTGCGCGTGAGCGTGCCGGCGGTGACGTCGACCGTGCGCTCGATCGCCGTGGTCGCCGTGGCCGACGTCGAGGTCCGCCGACTCGCGACGAACCAGCCACCGACGGCAAGCAGCACCACCAGCGGCGCGATCAACCAGGGCCGGACGAGCCGGCGGCTCAACGTGGACATGGCCCTTCCCTCGTTCTTGGCGGCACGACGGGGCCATCGAACGGCATGGAGCGGTGAGGACCCTGAACCCTTCCTGGCAAACGGCTATGAGTCCGGCCGACGCCGCACCTCTCAGGGAGCTGCCAGACGGCTCCAAGGGGGCTGCAACGTCCGGCGCGAAGAATCGGTCCGTGAGCGAGCATCCGGCCCTCCTTGCGATCCACGCCGACCGCCGCCGAGCGGGCTGGCAGTGATGCTCAGCCTGCGCCACCCCCGCCGGTCCCCTGGCGCCGCGGTGCCCGGCCCGCCGGCCGCTCCCTTGATCGCGCCGGTGCTGCCCAGCGGCCACCAGACGCAGGTCACGCTCCTCGGTGGCCTGGCCTCGCTGGGCCCGGGCATCGAGTTCACGTCGGGCGGCCAGCTGGCCTGCAACGACGTGCTCGACGAGCGCACCCAAATCCTCGCGGTCGAGCCCTGCAGCCCCGACGAGCTGCGCGAGCTGCGGGCGCGGCATCGCAACGTCTCGCTCGTGGTCATCGACCGACGCGAAGCGGCCAGCGCGCGGATGATGGCCGCCTGCCTCGCGGCCGGGGCCGACGCGTACGTGTCGTCGGGCGAGACGCGGGTGGTCACCGCCCACCTCGAGGCGCTGGCCCGGCGCCGCGCCGCCGGCCCGGCGCCGGCCTGAAGCGCCTGAGAGCTCGCTGTGAATCCGGCCGCAGACGTTGCCGGCGCGGGCTCCCCGTGGTCATGGTGGCCGGCGATGCCCGCCCCGACGCTCCGACGACCTGCCCGGTTCACCGCGCTCCTCGTGATCGCGGCCCTGGCCACGGTCGCCTGCGGCTCGGACGCCACGACCCCGTCCTCGACCGACGGGCTCGGCGCCATCGGTGCCGGGCTGCGCGGTCGCGCCGGGCTCCACGCGTCGGTCTACGCCACCGGCCTGCGCAACGTCGCCGCGGTGGCCCTCGACCCGCAGGGCCGAGTCTGGGTCGCGACCGCGGCGTTCACCGACTCGGGCACCGACGCCGTGCACCTGGTGCCGCGGGCCGGCGCCGCGCCGGTGCGGGTCCTGAGCGGGCTGCACACGCCGCTCGGGCTGCTGTGGACCGACGGCGCGCTGGTCGTGTCGTCGAAGGAGCGGGTGGACGCCTACCGCGGCCTGGCCGGCACGAGGTTCGCTCAGCGGAGCACGATCCTCACGCTGCCGAGCGGCGTCGGCGAGAGCAACGGCATCACCCGCTCGCCCGGCGGACGCTTCGTGCTCGGCATCTCGGCGCCCTGCAACGCCTGCACACCGGCGTCGAAGCTCTCCGGCGCGGTGGTCTCGTTCCGTGCGGACGGCAGCGACCTGCGGGTCGAGGCGAGCCAGATCCGGGCACCGATCGGGCTCGCCTACCTGCCCGGCACCAACGACCTCTACGTCAGCATGAACCAGCGCGACGACCTCGGTGCGCAGACGCCGGGCGACTGGCTGGCGCTGGTCCGCCCGGGCCAGTCGTGGGGGTTCCCGGCCTGCTACGGGCAGGGCGGGACGGTGTGCGCGAACGCACCGCGGCCGGTCGCCGTCCTCGACAAGCACGCCGCGGTCAGCGGGGTCGTGATCACCGCCGGCGGAGCGGTGACCGGCAGCGCGCCGTCGGCGCTCGTGGCCGAGTGGACGCTCGGCAAGGTGCAGCAGGTCGCGCTGCGGACCTCGGGGTCGACCCCCGCCGGGCAGGTCCGGCCGTTCATCGCCGGGCTGCAGCGCCCGGTCGCGGTGACCGCCGGGCCGGCCCGTTCGCTGCTCGTGGGCGACTGGCAGACCGGCACGTTGTACCTGGTCAGCGGCCTCTGACCCGCCTCTCGAGCACCGAACTCACGGCCAACTGCCAGCCCGACCGCAGCCGGTTCACCGTTCCGCGTCGTCTGATGGCGGTCGGTGCAACAGAGAGGAGGTGCATGCACATGAAGAGCCAGCTGATACGAGCCGCCGTCATCGGGGCGATCGTCGGCTTCCTGGGCTTCGGCGGGGTCACCCTCGCTCAGGCCCAGACACCGTCGACCACCACCCCGAAGACGACGCAGCCCGGGTCCCCGAGCTACGGCAAGGACGACCCGAACTGCCCCAACATGGGCGGCTCGGCCCCGAGCAAGACGCCGAGCACGAGCTCGGGAACGTCGACCTCGCCGTCGAACAGCGGCCAGAACCTCTAGCACGGTGGCGCCCGGGCCCTGGGCACCGGGCGCCATCCGTCTGCCTCCGAACGCCTTTGTCGGGTGGACAGAGCGTGCCGCTACCGTGATCGCGGGGCGTGAGGTCGACCGAGTGGCAAAGTGGCCGGCGACCACGAACGAACCACTCGGGACGGATCGACCCGTTCGAAAGGCAGCATGCTCCTCCGCCTCCTCCGCACCTACCTGCGCAACTACCGCCGGCCGTTGGCAGCGGTGCTCGGGCTCCAAGCGGTGCAAGCCATCTCCACCCTGTACCTGCCGAGCCTGAACGCCCGCATCATCGACAAGGGCGTGCTCACCGGCGACCACCCGTTCATCTGGCGCACCGGCGGCGTGATGCTGGCCGTCACGCTGCTGCAGGTCGTGTGCGCGACCGCCGCCGTGTACTACGGCTCGAAGGCGGCGATGGGGTTCGGTCGCGACGTGCGGGCCGCCCTCTTCCACCAGGTCACCGGCTTCTCCGCGCGCGAGGTCGGCGACTTCGGCGCGCCTTCGCTGATCACCCGCATCACGAACGACGTGCAGCAGGTGCAGATGTTCGTGCTGATGACCTGCACGCTGCTCATCGCCGCGCCGATCACCTGCGTGGGCGGCATCGTGATGGCGCTGCGCGAGGACGTCGGCCTCTCGTGGATCCTCACCGTCAGCATCCCGCTGCTGGTGCTCGGCGTGGGCATCGTCGTGTCGCGGATGGTCCCGCAGTTCCGGCTGATGCAGGTACGGATCGACGACGTCAACCAGGTCCTGCGCGAGCAGATCACCGGCATCCG
>JAODBM010000112.1 GCA_025463985.1 Acidimicrobiales bacterium | reverse complement strand
CGCGCGGTGCCGGCGGCACCTCTGGTCGGTGCCGGCGGGCCACGTCGTGGGCGAACGCCACCATGGCCAAGCCCCCGACCAGGCAGACCAGCCAGAACGGCACTGCCGCGCCGCCGCTGCCTCGCCCGTAGCCGAAGACCACCATGCAGGCCGCGGTGAACAGCAGGAGGATGTCGCCGCCCTGCTCGATCCGGGTGGCCAGCAGCCGCCGCCGGGGGTGGTGGAAGCGCTCCTTGGCGGCCGGCCGCAGGAACAACAAGCCCACGCGCACCACGCTGCCCAAGATCAACACGACGGTCAGGAGCCCCACTGAACCGGCGAGCCTACCGGCGACCGTCCCAAGACGCGGTGAGCGTGCCGCCTCGGGCGGTCCGCGGCAGCGTTGCGGGGTCGCGAGGGTGGCACTCGGTATCATCGAGTGCTAGTCGCAAGAGTGCCGTCCCGACCACCCCAAGCAGCGCGCCATGCTCGATGAGAGAAAAGCGTCCATCCTCCGCGCCGTCGTCGAGGAATACATCCAGACGGCCCAGCCGGTCGGCTCTGGCCTCGTGGCGCGCACCGCGGCGGTCAACGTGTCCTCTGCCACCGTGCGCAACGACATGGCCGCCCTCGAGGCCGACGGCTACCTGCAGCAGCCCCACACGTCCGCGGGCCGCATCCCGACCGAGAAGGGCTACCGCGCGTTCGTCGACCAGCTGAGCCACCCGGCGCTCGATCGATCGGCGGCGCAGCGGGTGCGCTCGTTCTTCGACGCCGCGCACATGGAGATCGAGCAGATGCTCGCCGACACCACCCGCCTGCTCTCCGGGCTCACCGACTACGCCGCCGTGGTCGTCGGGCCGGCGCACGAGGCGGCACGCGTGCGCTCGGTCCAGGTGGTCGGCCTGTCGGGTCGCATCGCGCTGTTCGTCGCCGTGCTGGCCAACGGCGCGGTCGAGAAGCGCACGGTCGAGCTGCAGGCCGACACCGACGAGTCGCTGCTGCCCCGGGCCGCCGCGCACCTCGCCGAGCACCTCACCGGCCAGCCGCTCGCGGCCGTCAGCGAGATCGCCGCGGCGCACGACGAGGCCGTCGAGGCGGTCGTGCGGTCGGTCGTCGCCGCCACGACCGGCGGGCACGACGACGAGCCCGACCACGTGTTCGTCAACGGCGCGGCCCGCATGGCCGGCTCGTTCGCTGCCGTCGAGACCGTTCGCTCGGTGCTCACCATCCTCGAGCAACAGCTCGTGGTGGTCACGCTCCTGCGCGACGTCCTCGACCGAGGGCTCAACGTGGCCATCGGCACCGAGACCGGCATGCAGCCACTGGCCGAGTGCGCGCTGGTGGTGGCCCCCTACGAGGTCGACGGCGAGAAGGTCGGCACGATCGGCGTGCTCGGCCCATCACGGATGAACTACCCGCAGGCGCTGGCCGCCGTGGCCGTGGTGAGCCAGCAGCTGGGCCACCGCTTGAGCGAAGGGTGAACGTGGCCACCGACTACTACGAGCTGCTCGGCGTGCCGAGCGACGCCAGCCTCGACGACATCAAGCGGGCGTTCCGCCAGCGAGCCCGCGAGCTGCACCCCGACGCCAACCCCGACGACGCCGAGGCCGAAGCCCGGTTCAAGGAGGTCGCGCTCGCGTACGAGACGTTGAGCGACCCCGAGCGCCGCCGCCGCTACGACCAGTTCGGGCCCGAGGGCAACGGCGGCGGGGGAGGCGACCCGTTCGGCTTCACCGGCGGGGGCTTGGGCGACATCTTCGAGGCCTTCTTCTCGGGCGGCGGCGGAGGCGGGTTCGGCGGCGGTGGCGGCCGACGCTCGTCGGGTCCGCCGGCCGGACCGGACCTCGAAGCGGTCGTCGACCTCGACTTCGAGCGGGCCGTCTTCGGCGCCCAGGAGGAGGTCACGGTCCGCACCGCGGCCGCGTGCGAGACCTGCGAGGCCACCGGTGCCGCACCCGGCACCAGCGCAGAAACCTGCCAGCACTGCCACGGAGCCGGCCAGGTGCGCCAGGTCCACAAGTCGATCATCGGCCAGATGGTCACCGCCGGGCCCTGTCCCGCGTGCGGCGGGCTCGGCCAGGTCATCGCCAGCCCATGCCCGGACTGTCAGGGCGAGGGTCGCACGATCACCGACAAGACCTACACGGTCGACATCCCCGCCGGCGTCGACACCGGGTCCACGCTGCGCCTCAGCGGCTTCGGCGCCGCCGGCCAGCGGGGTGGCCCTCGCGGCGACCTCTACGTGCAGGTGCGGGTGCGACCCCACCCGCGGTTCAGCCGCGACGGGTTCGACCTCCACCATGAGCTGCACCTGGCCGCGACGCAGGCCGCGCTCGGCGTCCATCTGCCGTTCGAGACGCTCGACGGCACGGAAGACCTCGTCGTGCCCCGGGGCACGCAGTCCGGCAAGGTGTTCCGCTTGCGCGGCCGCGGCGTGCCCCACGTGCGCGGTCGTGGCCGGGGCGACGTCCTCGTCCACGCGGTGGTCGACACGCCGCAGGACCTCGACCCCGAGTCAGAGGACCTGCTCCGCCAGCTGGCGGCCCGCCGGGGCGAGGACGTGGCACCCGCCGACCGCGGGTTGATGTCCCGCATCCGCTCGGCGTTCAGCTGAGTGCCCGGTCCGCCCCACGGGCTCACGCCGCCGACCGGCCTGCCCGGGCCTCCCGGTGATGGCGGTCCCCACGTCTTCGTGGCCGACCTCGACCAGCCAGAGCTCGACCCCGCCGACCACCACCACCTGGCCCGCGTGCTCCGGGTGCGGCCTGGCGACCCGCTGACCCTCGGCGACGGTCGCGGCGCGTGGCGTGATGCCACGTTCACCGACGGCGATCCGGAGCCCGCCGGCGAGATCGTGCGGGTGCCCCGACCCCATCCGGTCATCGGGGTCGGCTTCGCGCTGGTGAAGGGTCAGAAGCCGGAGCTGGCGGTCCAGAAGCTGACCGAGGTCGGGGTCGACGAGATCCGCCCGTTCACGGCCGACCGCTCGGTCGTGCGCTGGGATCCGGCCAAGTCCGACGCCGCGCTCGAACGCCTCGACCGGGTGGCCCGCAGCGCCGCGATGCAGTGTCGGCGGGCGTGGCTGCCCGAGGTGGCTCCGGTGGTGACGTTCGCCGAGCTCGCGGCCCGGGCCGGGGCGGCACGCGCGGACCGCGGTGGCGGGCCGCCCAGCCTGGACCGGCCGCTGGTGCTCGTGGGGCCGGAGGGAGGGTGGTCGTCCGCGGAGCGAGCCGTCGACCTTCCGGTGGTCGGCCTGGCCGGGCCGGTGCTGCGTGCGGAGACGGCGGCAATCGTCGCGGGTGCCGTGCTGGCGGCGCTGCGGGCCGGTCTGGTGGCGCCCGCGTGAGGGCCGGCGGCGAAGTTGTCTGAGCGCCGGCAGGACCGCGCTCGGTGTGCGTCGAACCGAAATGTCACACAGCGTGGGAAAACCGCATAGAGTGGCGTCGAGCGTCGATCCGACTCGGATCGTGCTGATCACTCGAATTCCGGGGAGCAACCATGACCGACGTCTCCGACGACGACCTCGACGCCGAAGCTGCCAACTATGGGCGCAAGGTCGGCGAGCGTCTCCGGGCGATCCGTCGCCAGAAGGGCCTCTCGCTGCAGGAGGCCGAAGAAGCGTCGAGCCAGGAGTTCAAGGCCTCCGTGCTCGGCGCCTACGAGCGCGGTGAGCGGGCCATCTCGGTGCCCCGCCTGCAGCGCCTGGCCGAGTTCTACAACGTGCCGGTCGACCAGCTGCTGCCACGCGAAGGTGCCGCGGCCCTCGGCGGGCCGGGCGACGACCACGTGGTCGACCTCACGCAGCCGCTGCCCCCGCCCCCACAGAAGATCGTCCTCGACCTGACCAAGCTCGACGACATCGGCGGCCCCACCGGCGAGATGCTCCGCCGCTACCTGGCCATGATCCAGGTGCAGCGGCAGGACTTCAACGGCCGCGTCCTCACCATCCGACGCGACGACCTGCGGGCCATCGCCTGCATCCTCGACACCACCGTCGATCACGCCGCCGGCCGCCTGCGCCAGCTCGAGCTCACCTACACGAGCCGCTAGGTCCGACGGCCGACGGCCGACGGCCGACGGCCGACGGGACCTGAGGGCCCGGCCGTCCCGACCCGTAGCCTCGATCCGGTGAGCTTCGGCGTCTACGTCCACGTGCCCTTCTGCCGGCACCGGTGCGATTACTGCGCGTTCGCAACCTGGACCGACCGCGATCACCTCGTCGATGCGTACCTCGCAGCCTGTCGACGCCAGGTGCTCGAGGCCGCTCCCGACCTGCCGCCCGTCACGAGCGCGTTCGTCGGCGGTGGCACGCCGTCTCGAGTGCCGGCTGCCGCGCTGCTCGACGTGCTGGCGGCCGTGCCGTTCGCGCCGGGCGCCGAGATCAGCATCGAGTGCAACCCCGACGACGTCACGCTCGAGCTGCTGGCCGCCTACCGGGCCGGAGGCGTGACCCGGCTCTCGTTCGGTGTCCAGTCCATGGTGCCCGAGGTGCTGGCCACGCTCGGACGGACCCACGATCCCGACAACGTGCGGCGGGCGGCGGACGCGGCGCACGCCGTCGGCCTGCCCTTCAACGTCGACCTCATCTACGGGGCCGCGGGCGAGACCCTCGACCAGTGGTCGCACACGCTCGACGCCGCCATCGCCCTCGAGCCGGTCCACGTCAGCGCCTACGGCCTGACCGTGGAGGCCGGCACCCCGCTGGCCGCCGATCCCGCCCGCCACCCCGACGACGACACCCAAGCCGACGAGTACGAGCTGGCCACCGCACGCCTGGCCGCCGCGGGGTTCGACTGGTACGAGATCTCGAACTGGGCCAGGCCGGGCCACGAGTGCCGCCACAACCTCCTGTACTGGACCGAGGGCGAGTACCTCGCCGTCGGGTGCGCCGCGCACGGGCATCGCCTCGGTCGGCGCTCGTGGAACGTGCGCACGCCCGAGCGCTACCTCGCCGCGATCAGCGAGGGTCGCTCGCCCGAGGCCGGTGCCGAAGCGCTCGATCCCGCGGCGCGCCGGGTCGAGAGCCTGCAGCTGGCCATCCGCACCCGCACGGGCGTCCCCGCGAGCGCGGTCGATCCCGAGGTCATGGCCGAGCTCGACGGCCTCGTGGCCACGACCGACGACCGGGTCGTCCTGACCCCCCGCGGCCGCCTGCTCGCCAACGAGGTGGCCATCCGCCTGAGGTGATCTCGGCGCCTGCCAGGCTTGCGGCATGGTGCACCCGTTGGTGGAGGAGTGGGACGTCGACCTGCGCTCGGGCGACCCGCTCGCGTTCCCCGGCTACGCGGACGAGTTGGCGACGCATGACGGCGCCGGCGTGCGGACCGGTCGGACCGACGGCTACGTGTTGATCGAGGGCGACTTCGGGGCGCTCGGCGGCTCGATGGGGGCGGTCCACGGCGAGAAGGTCGTGCGAGCCTGGGATCGGGCCACAGCGCTCGGCCTGCCCGTCGTGGTCGTGACGTGCTCCGGCGGTGCCCGCATGCAAGAGGGCATGGTCTCGCTGATCCAGATGGCCCGCACGGCGGCCGCGGCGGGCCGCCACGGCGCCGCGGGCCTCCTCTCGGTGGCGGTCCACCGCTCGCCGACCACCGGAGGGGTCTTGGCGTCGTACGGCTCGCTGTGCGACCTCCGGGCGGCAGAAGCGGGGGCCACGATCGGCTTCGCCGGGCCGCGCGTGGCGCAGGCGGTCACAGGTCACCCGGTCAGCGGCTCGCACAAGGCGGCCACGGCGCTCGCCGCCGGGTTGGTGGACGCCGTCGTCGATGGTGACACGGAGGTCGCCTGGGTCGAGGGCGCGCTCGGCGTGCGCGACGTTCCGCTCGTTGCCCGGCCCTTGCCGGTGCGGGTCGTGCCGGCCCCGTCGCCGGGCGGTGATGGCGCCTGGGCCGAGGTGCAGCGAGCCCGCCAGATCGGCCGGCCGTCGGGGGTCGACGTCGCAGCCGACCTCGTCTCCAGCTGGACCGAGCTCGGCGGCGTCGACCCCACGCTGCGGGTCGGGGTGGCCACGGTCGCGGGACGTCGGGCGGTGGTCCTCGCGTCGGACCGCTACGCCGGCACCGGACGTCCCACGCCCGCCGCGTTCCGTCTCGCACAGCGTGGCATCGCGCTGGCCGGTCGGCTGGGCTGGCCGGTGGTGTCGCTCGTGGACACGCCCGGCGCCGAGCCCGGCTCGCACGCGGAGAACGACGGCATCGCCGCCGAGATCGCCCGCACGTTCGCCGCCATGGCCGAGCTGCCGACCCCGAGCGTCGCGGTGTGCGTCGGCGAAGGCGGCAGCGGGGGAGCGCTCGCGCTGGCCGCCGCCGACCGCCTGCTGATCCAGGAGCACGCCATCTTCTCGGTGATCGGTCCCGAGGGTGCCGCCGCCATCCTCGAACGCGACGTCGCTGGCGCCCCGCGGGTGGCCGCCCGCCTCAAGCTGACCAGCACCGACGTGCACGAGCTCGGCATCGTCGACGGCATCGTGCCTGACGACGTGCCGGCCACGGTGGCCGCCATCGTCAAGGCCTTGGAGGAGGCGCAGCCCGGCGATCGACTCCGCCGCGCCGACGCCGCCACCGCCCGCTGGATCGTCGCCTGATCCGGCCCGCCGGCCGGTGCCGCCACGGCCCGTTGGATCGTCGCCTGATCCGGCCATCCGGCCCGCCGGGCCGGCACCGGTGCCGCGCCGGCCGTCGGATCGTCGGATGATCCAGCCGCGGCCGGGGGCCGGCATCGCCCGTCGGATCGTCGCCTGATCCCGCCCGTCGGCCCGCCGGCCGGCACCCGCGGACCGTAGAGACTGCCGTGTGCGGGCGGCTCAGGCTTCGGGTGGGCCGCTGTCCGCGGGGCGCAGGACTGCCGTGCCGCCCGCGGAGCCTGGCGTGGCGACCGGGTGGAGGGTGGCGACGCCGGGGGAGCGCTCGCCAGTCGAGACGGCACCGGCGGCCGGTCGGTCCATCGACCGTGGAGGCGGCGCCGGCACCCGCGGGTCGGGCGGAGGCGGCGGCAGCTCGACCTGCTGGCCCGGGAACACGAGGTCCGGGTTGGCCGGGTCGGCCAGGCGAGCGCGGTTGAGCTCGATCAAGTGGCGCCAGTAGGGCGCGACCTCGGCGTCGGACGGTCGGCGTCCCCACGCCCCGCCGAGCGCACGCGCCGAGAGGCCCCACAGGTGGTCCCCCTTGCGCAGCGTGCACGTGGTCGGGACCGGCACTCGGGGCGCGGCCACGGGCGCGCGCACGGCGGCGGCGGGTGGTGGACGAGGCGCATCGCTGAGCCGTTCCATCACCACCTCGGCGAGGTCGGGCAGGCGTTCGACGACGACGCGGTCGCTCGCCATCGCCCGCATCCAGGTAGGTGCGAAGGAGGGTCTCGCCGCGATGACGACGCGGTGGCTCGCCGCTGCCCGCATCCCGGTCGGTGCGACCGAGGGTCTCGCCGCGACCGCGACGGCGCCAGGGGCGATCGGCAGTGCTGCGAGCGACGCCGGCGCCGCGCCGAGGCTCATGCCGATCACGGTGGCGGTCAACCGCCGAACCACCGGGAACGACGCAATCTCCGCAGCCCGGACGAGCCCTGGCAGGTGCAGGGCCTGGCCGGCCATGGCCAGCGCGCTGGTGGCGGCGAGATACCCAGCGAGCAGCATCCCGCCGGCCCGCGCCAAGGCCATGGCGACGGTGACCGCGTCGCGCTCGGCGAGCCAGCGCCGGATCTCGTTGGCCGACGCGGGCGGCAGCGCGAGCGGGCCCCGGCCGAGTGCGTGGAGGACGGCCACGATCGTGAGCAGCCCCGCGAGCCAGGCCGCGGACCGCGCCAGCGCCAGCAGCGCGCGCCTCATGGCCGCGCTCCGGTGGTGACCGCCACGGGTGGCCCCGCGGACCTCCGCACCGACAGCTGCGCGCAGCTCGACCCGGGGCTCACGCTGGCCACCGGCGCGACGGCGCGCTCGACGACCGTCGTGGGGTGCACCGTGAGCGGCCGCCCGGCGGTGCCCCACGAGGCAAACACGAACACCTCCCCTGTGCTCGGCCGCACGACCGCGGGCGTGGCCGAGCCATCGCAATCCCAGTCGCCGACGGCGACCCGGTCGCCGGGGCTGCCGACCGTGAACCGGTTCGGACCAACCGAGAGCGTGCGACCGTGCACGGCGACCCCCTCCGGGCACCCCCGCCCGTCCACATCCGCAACCGGACCGGTCACGCCGGGGCACGGCCGGAGGGGAACCGTTGACGCGGTCGCGGTCGCCGCCGCCCGGGACCCATTGCCATGGGGAGTCCGGCCGTGCCCCTGCCGGACGAGGACCAGCGCCAACCCGCCCAGCACGATCAGCAGCCCCACCGCCGCGATCAACCCGGGTACCCGCTGCCGAAGTCGATCGGGCCGCGCTGGCACCCGACGCGGCCCGTCCGGCGCCACCGTCCGGGGGCGCAGCGGTCGCGGCCGGGCGACCCGGCCCTCCGCCGGTCGGTCGGGTCCGCGGGGGACACCGCCGTCTCGCGCCCGCACCGTCGGCCGATCGATGCCAGCGTCCGCGCTGCCCGAGCCGGACGGCGACGTGCCCACGCCCGCCCCGTCTGGCGTGGAGGTCGAGCGTCGGAATGCGGTGGCGTCTGGGTTGGGTTCGGGCGGTGCCTCGGCGTTGGCGTCGGCCCTGCGGTCGAGCGGCCGGTCAGCGGCCGCGTCTGGCGTGTGGTCACGCGGCTGGACCACGTCAGCCTCGGGGGCGCGGTCGAACGCCTGCGGTGCGTCTCCGGCCAGCGGGCCGACGCCCGCTCCGGCGTCCCCGCCGACACCGGGTTCGCGAGTGCCTGCGGTCTGCCGCCCGCCCGGCCCGCCGACGGGCGGTGCGTGTTCGATCGCCCGCAGGGGGCGGAGGGCGAGGGATGCACGGGTGGCCGTTGGCGGCGCGACGGCCGCGTCCCGAGTCGGCGCCCACGCCGGTTCGCCGAGCTCAGCGACGCCGAGCGACCCGGGAGGGCGAGCGGGCGGCCGAAGGAGCGTGCGCGCCGGCTGGCGGCGGATGCCCCGTCGAACCTCGGGCCGCGGCGGCGACGGCTCTGCCTCGGCGATGACGGGGAGCGTGGCTTCCGGCATCGCCTCGTGGATGGCGGTGGCCAGCGCTCGAGCTGAGGGTCGGCGCTCGGGGTCGTCCTGAGTCGCCACGTCGGCCAGGTTCAGCAAGGCGCGGCCCTGGTAGCCGCGCCAGCGGGGATGCCGCTGCCAGCGTCGTTCCGGGATGGGTTCGATGCCGCCGTCCGCGCCGACCAACGCTCGCAGCAGCACGCCGAGACCCAGCACGTCGGCGGCGATGGCGGCGTCAGCGTCGCTCCCCTCGATCAGGGTCGCGGCATCGCCGAACCCACACAGCAGCGGCAGTCCCCGGTCAGAGAGGACGACGTGGCTTGGCTCGATCCGTCGATGCACGATGCCGATCTGGTGCAGGTCGGCCACCGTGGTGGCGAGCGACGCGACCAGCCCGGCCACGTGCCCCGCGCTCTGCCTCCCGGCGTCTTCGAGCGTGCGCGGCCCGGCGTAGGTGAGCTCCAGCACGGTCTCCGCCCGTTGCTCGACCTCCTCGACGCGGACGACCTCGACCACGCCGGGATGCCGTGCCGCGTGCAGGATGGCCGCCTCGTGGCGGAGACGCCGGCGATCGTTGGGCTCGGTGCTGCGTTTGCGCACCAGCGGATGCTGCTCGTCGTCGAGGATCAGCTCGAGCGTGACCATGGCGGACCTCCGGGCTTGGCGGGAGGGACGGGCCGATCGTGCGGCCGAGTCAGCGTCGCCGCAGCACTGCCTCCGCGGTGGCGAGCAGCTCGGTGCGAGATGCCATGCCTGGTGCGGCGCGGGTGAAGATGCGGTCGGCGTGGCCGCGCAGGCGCACCACGATGCGGTCGGGCAAGAGGGTCCACGACACCCGGGCGTGGACGTCGTGCGCGGCGAGGTCGGCCGAGATCACTCGAGCGACGCGCGCTGGGTCGTACCGCAGCCCGGACCCGTCACGGATCGAGGTCGGGTCTGCGCCCCAGCTGGCGGCGTCGTTGGCGCAGGCCTGGGCGGCTGACACCAACGCTCGCTGCTGGCCGAAGGCCAGTGCCTGATCCACGGCGATGGCGGCAAGGACGAACACGATCACCACCGCCGCCGGCATGAGCATCAGCACGCTGCCCCGCTCGGACCGGAGGTCGAGGTCGGTGCGCTCAGTAGCCACAGCGGTTCACCCCCGGCAGGCCGTCGGCGAACGGGTCGATGATCTCGCGGTGCCGCGCCCGCACGATGATGCCGTGCCCGAGCCCACCGATGAACGGGAGGCTGAGGGCCGGCACCGTGTACTCCGCGTCCTCGACCACTGCCGCGCAGCGCACGAACGGCGGTCGATCGTCGTGGAGCGCGAGTCGAGCTGGATCGCGGCCGTGGCCGAGGATCGAGTCGGCCGCGGCCTCTCGCGCCGCCCGCTCGGCCGCCGCCCGACTTCGCTGCTCGACATAGGTCCGCGCTGCTTCGCGCGCCGCGTCGGTGACCGCGAGCTTGGCGTCGACCACGCCCCAGACGTTGGCCACCAAGAGCGATCCGACGACGAAGATCAGCAGGCCGAACGGCAGCACCTCGATCCCGCCGACCGCGCCGCGCTCGTGGCGCGACGTCGTTTTCCGCCGGGCCGTCGGCGGTCGGCTGGGGTGAGCGAGCGGCGCCGTCATCGGAAGCGCTCGACCCGGACGCTGAACGTGCGGTCGACGGCATCGAGGCCGAGGCTCCGATCGACCTCGACCGGAAGGAAGCGTGCCTGCACGACACGGAGCCGGAGCCGGACGCGTTCCGGCCCCACCGACCAGGTGAAGTGCACCCGCCGGCCGGAGCGCCCGAGCACCTGCCGGGCATGGGTCTCGGCCCGTCCTTCGGCCTGGCGGACTGCGCCCGGATCACGGTGGTCGACGCCGCCGGCGGCCACGGCGCGGGCGGCGTCGAGCCCGACGGCGGACACGACCGACGTCGCGTAGAGGTTGACCGAGAGCTGAAGGGCGAAGAGCAGGAAGACGAGGAACACCAGCACCCCGGCCGCGGTGCCGACCAGGGCCGTGCCGCGGTGCGAGCCGGCGGCGGCCGAGAGGTCAGCGCGAGACACGAGGCGAAAGCGAGCGAGCACGTCAACGACCGATCTGATCGACCTGGCGCTTGGTGTTCGCGGCGGTCGACTGGAACATCTGCTTGAACGCCAGCCACATCGCCGCACCCAGGAACGCCATGATCAGCACGGCGATGGCCGCCGAGATCACGCCCTCGCCGCGCTCGTTGCGAGCCAGGCGGGTGAGCCGGCGGACGGCGTAGGCGGCGGTGGATCGGGCGTAGACGATGGTGGTCAGCAGCAGCTCGGGCACGATGGGCTCCTTCGTGGGTTTGCGATGGACGGGAGCGTCCGGCCGGCTCAGCTGCCAGCGAACAGGCGCATGGCCTGGAAGAAGGGGACGGCGAGAAAGAGGGTCCCGGGCACGAGCGTGGCCACCGTGACCGGGATCCAGACCTGCTGCGCCCGCCGCTCGATCTGCTCGACCAGCTGGCGTTGCGCGTCACGGCGGATGCTGCGGGCCTCCTCCGAGATGAGATGGCCCAGATCGCCGGCCTCGCGGTTCAGTGCGAGGACGCCGACGAGCCGGTCCAGCGCGTCGACCTCGGACAGCGCCGCCCACTCGCGCAGGGCGTCGATCTCCGAGAGCCCCTGGCGCACGCGTGCGAGCACCCGGCGCAGATCCTGGGCGCAGGTGCCCGAGCCGCGGTCCGCGATGCGCGCCAAGGCCGAGCCGAGGGAGTGGCCGGCCGAGAGCAGCGTCCCGATCTGCTCGCTGATGACCGGGAGCTCGAGGAACAGCCGCTGCTGCCAGCGCGCCGACGCCGCGGCGACGCGCTGCTCGATCAGGAGGAAGGCCAGCAACGGCGTCCCGAGCACCAGCAGGAGCCCGACCACCGCCGGCGGCCGTGCGGCGAGGGCGAGGAGACCAGCGCCGCCGAACCCGAAGCCCGCCCAGCCGATCTGTCGCACCCGGAAGGTGGTGGGGTCGAGGGGGCTGTGGATGCGCTGGAGTCGGATGCCGAGGTCTTCGTGGACCCCGAACACCCGCGCCACGTGGGCGCCGACGCTCCGCGAGAGCGGCCCCACGACGTCGCGAAAGGACTCGACCGAGAGCAAGCCGGTCCGCGGCGAGGTGCGCGATGCGCCGGCCGTGTACGGGCGGAGGCGCTCGGCCAGCGGCCGGCGAGCGAACCACCGCAGCCCGGACAGGATCAGCGTGGCGCCGATCCACGCGAGCAGCATGAGCGGGATGAGAAGGCGGGCCGTCACCGGAGGAACACCCGCTGCTCGTCCGGCACCCGCATGACCCGACCGGCCCACAGCCAGCACAGCACCACGAGTCCGAGCCCGACCAGGATCGCGGCATGCCCCGCCGCCGTGCGGTAGGCGGCCCGACCGTTGCCGACCGACATCCCGACCAGCGCCATGCCGAGCGGGACGATGAGCACGAACCGCCGGGCGAACCGCACGCCAGCCTGCCTGGCCCGAGCGTCCTTGCGGCCCTGGCTGTCTTGGATGCGGTCTTCCACGAGGGCGCCCAGCCGACGGTCGAGATCGCTGCCGCCGACCTCGTGAGCCACCAGGAGCGTCTCGCACGCCGCGTCGGCGGTCGGGTCGGCGAGCCGGGCCTTGAGGACGGCGACCGTCCGCGCGAAGTCGGTGGAGATGAGCCACTCCCGCTCGGCGGCATCGAACCCACCCCGGAGCGCATCGGGAGCGTGACCCCCGGCTTCGAACAGCGCCTGGGGGATCGACCGGCCGAGCGACCCGGTCAGCAGCCGGATCTCCTCGATGATGCGCGGCCACGCCTCTTGCGCCCGGGCTCGACGGGCTCGACGACGCGCTCGGTAGGAGGCGATCGGGGTGCTCGCCGCCGACACGCCCACCACGACAGCAGGCACGATGCCGCCGAAGAGGGTGAACGCGAGGCTCGCCCCCACCGTGAACACCGCGACCATGACCGCGACGAACTCCACGGGCTGGACCTCGTCGAGGCCCGCTTGCACCAGCCACGCCCGCAGCCGCGACGCGGCACGGGTTCGACGCTCGACCCTCGGCCCGGGCCCGAGGCCCTGCCAACCCCGCGCCTCGGCGGTCCAGACCAGGTGGACGCCATAGCCGCCGGCCAGCGCCAACGCGAGCGCCGTCATTCCATCACCCGGCGCGAGGGTCCTGGCCCGGTGTCGAGCAGCACTCGAACGTCGTGGCCGGCGGCCCGCAGGGCTCGTCCGAGCCGCACCGGCAGATGGCCGGTCCAGCACAGTGCGTCGGTGGGCGTCGCTCGCTGGAACAGCTCGGTCATCGTGAACTGGGTGGCCTCGGCGCCGCCGGCGAGGTCTTCGACTGCGGCGATCTCGGTGACGCGTGGCCCCTCTGGCGTCCGCGCGCACTGCACGACCAGGTCCACGGCCTCGCTGCAGAGGCTGTTGAGCGCGGCCATCGGCAGGTCGTCGTCCGCGAGCTGGCAGATGAACCGCAAGCGGGTGAGGGCCTGGCGCGCCGATCCGGCGTGGATGGTGGTGAAGCCCTTCACCCCTGATGACAGCGTGAGCAGCAGTGGCAGAGCCTCCCGGTCGCGCACCTCGCCGACGATGGCCACATCTGGCGCCATGCGCAGGAAGCCGGCGACGAGTCGGCGCAGGTCGACCGCGGGCCGGTCGGCGCGCGCCGAGCGCGTCTGCATGCTCGCGACGTTGGCGACCGGGACGTCGGCTTCGAACACCTCCTCGGCGATGACCACGCGCAACGACGGCTCGAGCTCGGCGCAGCAGCAGGAGAGCATCGTGGTCTTGCCGGAGCCAGGCGAGCCGGAGAAGATGATCGAGACCTGGGACCGCATGCACGCGGCGAGGAAGCGGGCGACGTCGGCGGTGAGCATCTCGCGGTCGACCAGCTCCTCGAGGTTGCGGAACTGCACGGCCGTGAACCGCCGGATGTTCACCATGACGTGGCCGCCGCGGCTGACGTCCCTATGCACGATGTGCAACCGCGAGCCATCGTCGAGCTGAGCGTCCTGCAGACCTTCGGTGGGGTCGAGGTTCCGATGCGACGTGGAGGCGTCGTCGAGCACCTTGGTGAGGATCCGCACGACGTGCTCGTCGTCGTGGAAGACCTCGTCGTGGTAGCCGCTCGGGCCGCGATGGCGCTTCACGAAGATCGACGACGGCGCGTTGATCATGATCTCCCACACGTCTTCGTCGGCCAGCAGGGGCCCGAGGGGGCCGTAGCCGGCGACGTTGCGCCACGCCCGCTCGGCCAGGCCCACGGGGTCGGCGAGGTCGAAGTCGCGAAGGCCGCGCTTGTGGTCGACCGACCACCTCGCGACCTCGTCGTCGACCAACGAGCGGAGCGCGTCGGCGGCGTCGGCCCGGTCGACCGACAGCTCACGCGCCCGCGCCTGGACCGCCTGCTCGATCTCCTGCAGTGGCGAGTCCTCGGTCACCGCGCCTCCCCCGATCCGATGCGGAGCCCGAGCGAGCCCGGCGCGATCGGAAGCGGCGCCCCGTTGCGGTGGCCGGCCCGATTGGTGAGCCGGTCGAGGAGGGCCTGCACCGCACCGGTGATCGGCCCGGTCAGCACCTGCGGGAGCCTGGCGATGTCGCGGTGGAGCTCGTCGGTGCCGCGCCGGTCCGGCACGAACACGGGGCCGACCACCTCACCGCTGGGATCGGTGCCCAGGCTGAGCTCGGCGAACGCGCGGGTGAGCTCGGCACGCGCACGGGGGTGGCGCGGCGCCCGGTTGACGAGCGCGACGATGCGCTCTGGAGCAACGTCGTGCTCGATCAGGGCCGCCGTGGTGGCGACCAAGCCATGGAGGCCGCTCACGCCCGGCAGCCCGATCGCGACGACGACGTCGGCGCTCGCCATCGTCGAACGGGCGAGGCGGTTGCGATCCTCGACTTCGATCGAGCCGGTCTGGACGTCGCCCTCGAGGTCGGCGTCGACGTCGGCCACCACCACGCGATGGGCGCCGAGCAAGCCTTCGAGCGCCGCCTCCCACGACCGCGGGCGGATGCCGGCCCAGTCACGATGGCGGCGCAAGCCCAGGAGGAGCGCGTAGCCGCGCGTGTGCACGGTGAAGGTGAGCAGTCGGATGGCCTCGGCTGACGGCACGCCGCTGCGATGGGCCTCGATGAGCTCGGGCAGGCCGGGCACGACGTCGCGGGCATCGTGCAGCACGGCCTGATCGGCGTGCAGGCATGCGTCGATCAGCACGACGCCGCCGGTGCGCCGAGGATCGGCGGCCAAGCCCTGCGCGACCGCCGCTGCCAGCGTCGAACGTCCGCTGCCGCCGCGTCCGGTGACGGCCACGAGTCGCCCCCGCCAACCCGGGCTGGCGAGGGGTGCGCGGCTGGTGGGCACCGCCTCCACGTCCTTCACCGGGACCGCGCACTGGTGCAGCGCGTCGAGCAGCGCGCCGCGCGACACCGGCGGTTCGACCACCGCGGCGGCGCCGAGGCTCACCCAGTCCAGATCACGGTCGGCGACGACGATCGGCGGGCAGCCGGCGGTCGCCGCCCCGTCGAGCAGGTCCCGGTCGACGCTCGTGAGCCGTCCGTCGAGCAGCACCGCCGAGTGGATGCGTCCCGAGGTGAGGCGGGCCCGGACCTCCTCGGCGGACACGCACTTCACGAGCTCGATCGGGAGCGAGCCCGCGGTCGCCCAGCGCGCCACGTCGACGAACCACGGCGAGCGCACGTGACCGAGCGCCAGGACGACGAACCGATCGTCGGCCACGTCAGCCTCCAGAACCGCTGCGGTGTGGATCGGGCGAGTAGCGGCCCGGCCCCGAGGGACCGGTCGCGCCCGTCGTCCGCACGAGCGTGACCTCACCAGCGCGGACGGCGTTGGTGGCGGCGAGCACGCCGAGCGGCTCATCGACGGCCAGCGTCACGGTCTGGCGGCGCGCGTCGCCCACTCCGTCGCCCGCCGAGCTCACGATGTCGCGCAGCCGGGCACCGGTGACCACGCGCTCGGTGGTGGACCCGGGCCCGGACCCGTAGGTGACGAGGACGTCGACCCGCTCGCCCGGCCGGAGCGAGCCGCCGACGGCGCGGTCAGGATCGATCGCGAACGACAGCTCGGGTTGCGGCGCGGCCTGGGTCGCGGGTAGCAGGGCGCCGCTCTGCACGAGCTCGCCCGGCTCGATCGGGCCGAGCGCGATCGAGCCGACGAGCGACGCAGGATCCTCGAACGCCCGAGCACGGCTGCTCGCCGGCAGGTCGACCAGCATCGTCCGAAGATCGGCCAACGCCACCGGCCGGCCCGGGACGATGGCGTGGGCGGCCACGACGTAGCGCGTGGTCGGCCCCCGATCGCCGCGCGTCGCGACCGCGAACGTGCCGACCGTCGCGAGCGCCACGAGCAGCCCGCCGACCACGGCGCGGCTGCCCGGGAGCCCGCGTCGCGGGCGGATGACCCGGTCGTCCTGCTCGATGCCGGCCCTGCCGACGTTGCCCGGCGAGGCGGACGATCGGACGGCGGCCTTGGTGGCGATCAGCACCCGCCCCAGTGTCACCACCCGTGGTTGTGGCCAAACGGGAAGGTCACGACACGCACTGGCCACCCTTGAAACCGCACAATTTGCACCAGAGGAAGGCGAGCGCTTTGGGGCGTTCGGAACCCCTCGCGACAGGACTCGTTGTGACACATCGAAATGACGTGTCGGCGGTACCATCGCCGCATGGACGCCCCGATCCACTGGCTGAGCACCGCGGAAGCTGCCAAATATCTCGGCATCACGCCCCGCACGCTCTACCGGTTCATCGACGAGGGGCAGATCGCGGGCTACCGGTTCGGTCGCGTGATTCGCTTGAAGCAGACCGACGTGGATGGGTTCATCGAGCAGAGTCGCATCGCGCCGGGCACGCTCGACCACCTGTACCCCGAGGTCGTCGGCGACCAACCCGGTTGACCGCGTGCGCCCACGGGGCGCTACGTGAGCACCACCTCGGCAACGGCGGCGAGCCCGAGGTAGATCCAGCCCAGCCCGCTGTCGGGGCGTACGACCAGCAGGTCGCGGCCGACCGAGCGCAGGGTGCCGCCGATCCCCGCGCCGTCGCTGGTCACGGCGAACACCCGTGGCCGGTCGCCGACCAGATCGCCGAGCACGTCGCCGAGCGTCACCTCCACGTGCAGCGCTCGCCGACCGATCGACGGGGCCGCTGCTGGCTCAGGACGCACCGAGGCGATGGCATCGATGCGTACCAGGAGGCTCTGGTCGGCCTCGGTGCACAGACCGATGAAGTCGCCCCCGACGGTGCGGATCACACCGCGGTGGCGCCGCCCGGTGGTGACGTGGACCACCACCGGTCCCTCGCGCTCGGCGAGGTCGACGAGCACGCCGGCCAGCGTGCCCTCCTCGGCCGCGATGCGGCGCATCCAGCCTTCGCGCCGGCGTTCCGCGGCGGCCTGGTCGACGCGCTGCTCGGCCAGCCAGCGTCCGAGGTGATCGCCGCGCTCCTCGTCGGCGTCGTCGGGACCGGGCATCGGCGAGCGAGTGTAGGAGTGGCCAGGGCCTGCCGGTCGGCCGCGGCGCTCGAGGGCGCAGGGCTGCGACCTGGCACAACCCTGTGGGGTGGCCCGGAGGCGGGCAGTATCATGACGGGTCACCCCCAACGGATGGCATGTGTGGCGACGACCCAAGTAAAGATCAGCGTTCCCGGCAACCACCTCATGGGCCCTCTGCTCGGCGAGCGCGACGAGCTCCTGCGGCTCGTGGAGACCGCGTTCCCCGACACCGCCATCCACGTCCGCGGCAACGAGGTGGCGGTGGCCGGCGACCAGGCCGAGCAGGTGGGCCGGCTGTTCGAGGAGATGGTGCGGCTGCTCCAGGCCGGCCAGCGGCTCGAGCCCGCGGTCGTGCGTCGCACGATCGACATGGTGCGCGCCGACGAGAGCCCGTCCGAGGTCCTCACGGCCGAGGTCCTGCGGTCGAGCCGCGGACGCACGGTGCGGCCCAAGTCGAGCGGCCAGAAGCGATACGTCGACGCCATCCGCGACAACGTCATCACGTTCGGCATCGGCCCGGCGGGCACGGGCAAGAGCTGGCTGGCGGTGGCCATGGCGGTCCAGGCACTGCAGGCCAAGGAGGTCGAGCGCATCATCCTCACCCGGCCGGCGGTCGAGGCCGGCGAGCGGTTGGGGTTCCTTCCGGGCGATCTCATGGCGAAGGTCGATCCGTACCTCCGGCCGCTCTACGACGCGCTCTACGACATGGTCGAGCCCGAGGGTGCACAGCGATTGCTCGAGCGGGGTGCGGTCGAGGTTGCACCGCTCGCGTTCATGCGCGGTCGAACCCTCAACTCGAGCTTCATCATTCTGGACGAGGCGCAGAACACCACGCCTGAGCAGATGAAGATGTTCCTCACCCGGATCGGCTTCGGGTCGAAGGTGGTCGTCACCGGCGACACGACCCAGGTCGACGTGCCGGGCGGGCGGTCGGGGCTGCAGGACCTCCAACGGATCCTCGGTGACATCGACGGCCTCGAGTTCGTGCAGCTGTCGAGCCGCGACGTGGTGCGGCACCGCATCGTGCAGGACATCGTGAACGCCTACGAACGCCAGCCCACCAAACCGGGGGCCAAGCGCCGGTGAATCGCTTCGGACCGCCGACCTCGTCGAACCGGCGGAGGCTCGCGGAAGAGGGCGAGCTCGAGGTCTTCGTGGCCGATGAGCAGGACGAGCACGAGGTCGACGTGGCCCGCTGGTCGCGGCTGGCCGAGCGGGTGCTCATGGCGCAGGGCGTCACCGGCGACGTCGAGCTGACGGTCCTGTTCGTGACCGAAGCCGTGATCCGCGACCTCAACCTGAGGTTCATGGGTCAGGACGGTGCGACCGACGTGCTGGCGTTTCCCATCGATGACGACGTCGCGCAACTTGGTCGGTTCCCCGATGCCAGCACCAGCGGCCCCGATCGCCCGCCGGCCGAGCTGGGCGAGGCGCCGGTCCTGCTGGGCGATGTCGTGATCTGTCCCGCGGTCGCCGCCCGCAACGCGCCCTCGCACGCGGGGACCTTCGAGGACGAGGTGGCCCTGCTGATCGTGCACGGCATCCTCCATGTGCTCGGCATGGACCACGCGGAGCCTGCGGAGACCGCAGCCATGCAGGCGGCCGAGCGCGACCTGCTGGCCCGCTTCCACGCCTCCGGCGGTGCCGGCGACACTCCGGCCGACGCGTCGCCCGGCTGATGGTCGCCGCCAAACTTGGGGGCAGTGGCCTGGCGATGATCGTCGCCATCGCGGTCCTGCTCGTGATCTCGGGGTTCGCTGCCCTGGCCGAGACCGCGATCGTGCGCATCACGAAAGCGAAGGCCGCCGCGCTTGTCGAGGACGGCCGGTTCGGCGCGTCCGCCCTGGCGCGGCTGGTGGCGTCGCCCGAGCGATGGCTGAACGCCCTGCTCCTCGTGGTCCTCGTCTGCCAGATCGTGCAGGCCACGTTGACCGGGGTCGTGGCCGGGCGGCTGTTCGGCGGCGTCGGCATCGCGGTGGCGACGTTCGTGAACGTGGTGATCGTCTTCGTGCTGGCCGAGGCCGCGCCCAAGACCTGGGCGCTCCAGAACCCCGAGCGGGCCGCGCTCCTCGCCGCCAGGCCGGTCGCCGCCATCACCGAGTTCCCGCCGCTGCGCTGGGTGTCCCGTGCACTGATCGGGCTCACGAACGTCCTGCTGCCGGGCAAGGGCCTGAAGGAAGGTCCGTGGGTGTCCGAGGAGGAGTTGCTGGCGATGGCCGGCGAGGCCGCGGACGCCGACGTGATCGACGTCGACGAGCGCAAGCTGATCGAGTCGATCATCGAGTTCGGTGACACGGTCGTGCGCGAGGTCATGGTGCCGCGACCCGACATGGTCACGGTGACGTCCGACTTCCGCGTCGCCGACGTCATGGAGGTCGTGCTGCTCAACGGCTACAGCCGGCTGCCCGTGCTCGGTCAGGGCATCGACGACGTGGTCGGGCTCGTGTACGCCAAGGACCTCATGCAGGCCGAGCGCGACGGACGCGAGCACGAGGCGGTGGCCGGGCTCGTGCGGCCGGCGCCCTTCGTGCCCGAGACCAAGCGGGTCTCCGAGCTGCTCCGCGAGATGCAGGCCGAGCAGTTCCACATGGCGCTCATCGTCGACGAGTACGGCGGCACGGCCGGGCTCGTCACCCTGGAAGATCTGATCGAAGAGCTGGTGGGCGAGATCGTCGACGAGTACGACGTGGAGGACGCCCGGGTCGAGCCGATGCCCGGTGGCGATGTGCGGGTCAGCGGCAGCCTCTCGATCGACGACGCGAACGACCTGCTCGACACCGAGCTGCCCGAGGGCGAGTGGGACACGGTCGGCGGCCTGATGTTCTCCGAGCTGGGGCGCCTGGCCGCGGTCGGAGACACGATCGACGTGCCCGGCGCCCGCTTGCGGGTCGATCGGGTGCAGGGTCGGCGGATCATGCGCGTGCGGGTCACCAAGGTCGAGGCCGTCACCGAGGACGAGCTCGCCACCGAGAAGATCGAGGAGCGCCGGTGAGATCAGGTTTCGTCACGCTCGTGGGCCGCCCGAACGTCGGCAAGTCGACGCTGCTCAACAACATCCTGGGCCAGAAGGTCACGATCGTCAGCGACAAGCCGCAGACCACCCGCACGCAGGTGCGCGGTGTGCTCACCCGGCCCGACGCGCAGGTCGTCTTCGTGGACACGCCGGGCATCCACAAGCCCCGCACGCTGCTGGGTGAGCGGCTCAACAGCACGGCAACGGGGGCGATCGGCGACGTCGACGTGGTGTGCTTCGTGATCGACGCCACCGCGCCGTTCGGGCGCGGCGACCAGTGGGTCGCGGCACGCGTGCCGAAGGACTCGGTGCTGGTGGTGAACAAGGTCGACGCCGCGTCGCACGACGCCGTGCTCAAGCAGCTGGTGGCCGCCGGCGAGCTCGACTTCTCGGAGTACTTCCCGGTGTCGGCCACGACCGGCGAGGGCGTCGACGCGCTGGTCGAGGCGCTCGTGACCCGGCTGCCCGAGGGCCCGTCGTACTACCCCGACGACATGGTGACCGACGTGCCCGAGGCCTTCTGGGTGGCCGAGCTGGTGCGCGAGCAGCTGCTGGCGGTCACCCGTGACGAGGTCCCGCACTCGGTCGCCGCCCGCGTGACCGAGTGGGACTTCCCCCGCATCCGCTGCGTGATCCTCGTCGAGCGCGACTCGCAGAAGGGCATCGTGATCGGCAAGGGCGGCAGCGTCCTCAAGGCC
>JAODBM010000066.1 GCA_025463985.1 Acidimicrobiales bacterium | reverse complement strand
CGCCGCCTGCCGCGCGGCCGGCGCCGGCGCGGCCCCCGGCTCGCCCGCCGACGACCACATGGCCGACGGCATCCAGCGTGTGCTGGCTGGCCGGGCGCCGCGGTTCGAGCTGCAGCACGAGGTCGGGACCGGCGATGGTGCGCGCTGGTTCCTGCTGGTCGTGACCGCGCTGCCCGGTGGCGGCGCGGTGATCGCCCGCACCGAGACGACCGTGCACCACAGCGTCCACGAGGTGTTCGCCGACCTCGCCTTCCATGACCCCATGACCGGTCTGCCCAACCGCTGGCTGGTGCTCGATCGCCTGCGCATGGCCCTTGGCCGCGCCGGACGCCAGCGGATCTGGGCCACGGTCGTGTTCGCCGACGTCGACGGCTTCAAGGGCGTCAACGACCGGCTCGGTCACGCCGCGGGCGACACGGTCCTGACCACCCTCGGCCACCGCTTCCACCAGGCACTGCGGGCGGAGGACACGTGCGGCCGCTGGGGCGGTGACGAGTACGTGCTCGTGCTCGAGCTCGACGACCCGGCGCACCTGTCGACGATCGTCTCGCGCCTCGTCGCCGCGGCCACGGCCCCGATCGCGCTCGACGACGATCTCGGCGAGGTCCAGGTCGGCGTGAGCCTCGGCGTCGCTTCGGTGCGCGGCGGCGTGACGCCCGACGCCGTGGTCCAGCTCGCCGATGAGGCGATGTACCTGGCCAAGCAGCGGCACGAGCCGGTGTTCTGCACGATCAGCCCGGACGGTACGCCCACGTTCACCGACGTGCCCCGCCCCCCGCACTGAGCCCAACCGGCCGCTGCCACCACTACCACCACCGCCCCGAACTGGGCGGGACAGCGGTCGTCCAGGCCACCGGCCCTCCGCCCACCTCGCCACCAACCCGAACTGGGCGGGACTGCGGGCGTCCCGGCGACCGGTTCTCCGCCCAGTTCGAGGGGGTCGAGTCCAGGGGGGTCAGTCGAGGTCGTGGACGTAGCCGAGGAGCGAGAAGCCGCCGGGCGACCAGTCCCGCTCGGGGGCGCGGCGGAACCCGAGATCCTCGTAGAGCCGCTGGGCGCCCTGCATCGGCACGCCGGTCGAGAGCACCACCCGCCCGAGACCGGCGTGGCGGGCATGGTCCTCGACCGCGGCCATCAGCGACCGCGCCACCCCGCGGCGTCGGGCCTCGGGCGCGACGGCCAGCATGCGCACCTCGAGCTCGCCCGACCGGGCCGTCTCGGCGTAGGGCGTGCCCGGTTCGGCGAGGGCCACCGCACCGGCGAGGGCCCCGTCGATCTCGGCCAGCAGCACCACCGCGTCGCGGATGCGGCCGGCGCCGTCGCGCAGCTCGCGGGCGTAGCCGTCCGAGGTGCTGTCGGCGAGGTGGCCGTCGACGCGGTAGGCCCGCTCGGTGAGCGCGCCGAGGATCTCGGCGTCGGCGTCGGTGGCAGGGCGGATGGTGACGGGTGACTCCACGGTTCGACGAGCCGCGATCAGCTGTCGGCGCGGGTGCCCATGAGCTTGTCGAGGCGCTCGGTGGCCTCGATGCACTCGTCGACGAGCTGGAAGATCACGTCCTTGGCCGGGCGGATCTTGGTCATCTGGCCCACGATCTGGCCCACTGGGTTGAACACGACGCCTTTGGCCTGCTCGGGGTACTGGTTGCCGCGGGCAACGGCCTCGCCGGTCACCATGAACTGGAGTGGCATGCCGAGCGGCTTCGGGCTGCCCTCGGCCTCCCAGGCTTCGGTCCAGTCGCTACGGAGCATGCGGCAGGGCTTGCCGGTCCAGGAGCGCGAGCGCACCGTGTCCCGGCTGCCGGCGTCGATCAGGGCCTGCTGCTGCGCCGGAGGCACGTCGGCCTCCTCCACGGTGAGCCACAACGAGCCGGTCCACACGCCCTGCGCGCCCATCGCGAGCGCGGCCGCGATCTGCCGGCCGGTGCCGACGCCGCCTGCGGCCAGCACTGGCGTGGGGTGCACCGCCTCGATCACCTCGGGCCAGAGGACCATCGAGCCGACGTCGCCCGTGTGGCCGCCGCCCTCAGTGCCCTGCGCGATCACGATGTCGACCCCGGCGTTGACGTGGCGCTGGGCGTGCGACGGGGCGCCGCACAGCGCGGCGACGAGCCGGCCGGCGGCATGGATGTGCTCGATGACGTCCGCCGGCGGGGTGCCGAGCGCGTTGGCGATGAGCCGCATGTTCGGGTGCTGCAGCGCCAGCTCGACCTGCGGGCCCGCGGTGGCCTCGGTCCAGCCGATCAGCTCGGGGGCGGTGCGGCCCTCGGGCAGCTCGGGCACGCCATGGTCGTCGAGCAGCTTGCGGGCGAAGGCCCGGTGCTCGGCCGGGATCATGGCCCGCAGGTCGTCCTCCAGCTTGGCCACGTCCAGCTCGCCCATGCCCTCGTACTTGCCGGGGATCACGATGTCGACGCCGTAGGGCCGATCGCCGATGTGCGCGTCGATCCAGTCGAGCTCGATCTCGAGCTGCTCCGGCGTGAAGCCGACCGCACCGAGCACCCCGAAGCCCCCGGCCTTGCTGACCGCCACGACCACGTCGCGGCAGTGGGTGAACGCAAAGATCGGGAACTCGATGCCGAGCTGGCGGGCGAGGTCGGTCTGCATCAGGTGACTCCTTGACGCCCGCCGCGGGAACGGCCGGCAGGTGGAACGAACCGGGCGTGGCGCGGGTCAGGCATAGCGCACGGGCAGGGACTTGACGCCGTTGATCCAGGCCGAGCGCAGGCGGTGGGGCGGCGCCAAGCGGCTGATGTCGGGCAGGTGGTCGGCGATCGCGGCGAACATGAGGTCGATCTCCATCTTGGCCAGGTTCGCGCCGATGCAGTAGTGGGCGCCTCCCCCGCCGAAGCCCACGTGCGGGTTGGGGTCGCGGTCGATGTCGAACGTGTGCGGGTCGTCGAACACGGCCTCGTCGAAGTTGGCGGAGCCATAGAAGAGGCCGACGCGCTCCCCCGCCGCGATGGGGTGCCCGGCGATCTCGGTGTCGGCGGTCGCGGTGCGTTGGAACGCCGTGACCGGCGTGCCCCAGCGCACGATCTCGTCGGCCGCCGTGGCGGGCCGCTCGGCCCGGTAGTGCTCCCACTGGTCCGGGTGGTCGAAGAACGCGTTCATCCCGTGGGTGATCGCGTTGCGGGTGGTCTCGTTGCCGGCAACCGCGAGGATCAGCACGAAGAAGCCGAACTCCTCGGCCGACAGCCCTTCGCCGTCCCAGTCGGCCTGCACGAGCCGCGTCGCGATGTCGTCCCGCGGGCAGGCCTTGCGGTCCTCGCCGAGGCTCATCGCGTAGCCGAGGATCTCGGCAGCAGCGACCGCGGGTTCGACGTCGTAGTCCGGGTCGTCGTAGGCGATCATCTGGTTCGACCAGTCGAAGATCTTCCGGCGATCTTCTTGCGGGAAGCCGACCAGGTCAGCGATCGCCTGGAGCGGCAGCTCGCAGGCAACGTCGGTCACGAAGTTGCCGCAGCCCTGGGCCTTGGCGTCGAGCACGATCCGCTCGGCGCGCTCGCGCAGCGCATCTTCCAGCTTGGCGATCGCCCGCGGGGAGAAGCAGCCCCGGGACACGATGCTGCGGACCTTGGTGTGCTGCGGCGCGTCCATGTTCAGCAGCAGGGCCTTCTGCGCTTCGCGCTCGGCCCTGCCCACGTGGGCGCCGAACTTCACGATCGCCGTGTTCTCCTCGCTGGAGAAGCCCTCACGGGCACACGAGACCGCCTTCACGTCTTCGTGGTTGCTCACCACCCAGAAGCCGCCGTCGTCGTAGCCCGAGCCCTCGACCGACTGCGCGTTCCACCACACCGGCGCCGTCGTGCGCAGCAGCGCGAACTCCTCGACGGGGATGCGGCTCGCGTAGAGGTCGGGGTCGGTGAAGTCGAACCCGTCCGGGAGGATCGTGCTCATGGGCGCTTCTCCTTGCGCGCCGCGGGGGCGGCGTGGGGGGCAGAGGGGACCTGGAGGCCCAGCAGGTTGCGCAGGCCGGCGAGGACCACGTGCTCGGGGACGGCCGCGGGATCGAGCCGGTACTGGAACGCGGCGCCGAGCACCAGGGCGATCACCTGCGCTGCGACCTCGAGGGTGGGGCCGGGGAGCGCGAAGTCGAACTCTTCGGCCCAGCGGTCGAGACCCTCGGCCAGCCCGGCACGCGCGTGGTCGAACCGGGCCGCGACGGCCATGCCGATCTGCGGATCGCGGACGCTGTGCAGCCACAGCTCGAACTCGAGCAGCACCCACGCGTCGGCGTTCTCCTGGTCGTGGCGCACGACGCCGGACCACAGCGCCCGGAGCCGGTCGTCGAGGGCCGGCACCTCTTCGAGCGCGGGGCGCAGGTCGGCGACGGTCTGCTCCATCCACACCTCGAGCAGCGCGAAGAGCAGGCCCTCTTTGCCACCGAAGTGGTCGTAGAGCGCTCCGGTCGTGCGGTCGGCCGCGTCAGCGACGGCCTCGGCCGACACGGCGTGGAAGCCCTTGCGGGCGAACAGGTCGGCCGCGGCGGCGATCAGGCGGGCTCGCGTCTCCGCCCGTCGCTGCTCCTGAGTGCGTGCCACGAATGCAACTTACATCGGACGGCCAATCTATGTCGAGCACCCGATGTATATCGGCTCACCGATGGAAGAGCGCGAACGCCTTGAACGCGGCCCGCGTCGATCCGCGATCGGTCCGGATCGGGCGCGCTCGAGGCACGGGCCGCGCCGCGGCCCGTGCCTGGAGATGGACGCGGCGGTGAGGCGCAGCGGGCGTCGAACGCAGCCGCTGCTCCCCCCGCTGCGAGAACTTCAGCCCGAGCGGCGGGCCGGGGCCGGCCGGGGGGCGCCGCTGCGCTTGCGCTTGGTGCGCTCGGGGGTGACGCCGGCGTCGAGCATCGCCTGGCGCTTCAGCTTGCGCCGAGCGGCACCGCTGGCCCGCACCTTGTCCTGCGGCCGGGCCGTGGCCGGGCCGCTGCTCGCGGGCTTGGGCGTGGAGCGCCCGCGGTCGAGCTCGAGCGACACGCCCTCGTCGCTGCGGTTCGGGCGAGCGTTGCGGTTCGCCGGGCGACCGCTCGTCTGCTCGCGGCGGGTGTCGGCGGTGCCGTCGGCGCGAACGCGCTGCG
>JAODBM010000024.1 GCA_025463985.1 Acidimicrobiales bacterium | reverse complement strand
GGGCGGGTGCTGAGCCGGCTGCCGCGACGCGGCGCAGGCGGCCGGGCGCCGTGTCCCGGTGACGGTCCACCTCGTCGGGGCCGGACCTGGTGATCCGGGCCTGCTCACCCGGCGCGGCGCCGAGCTGCTCGCCATCGCCGACGTCGTGATCCACGACCGGCTCTCCGCCATCGAGCTTCTCGATCTCGCGCCGGCCGACGTCGAGCGCATCGACGTCGGCAAGGCGCCCGGCCGGGCCCGGCTCACGCAGGAGCAGATCAACGAGCTGCTCGTGGCCCGTGGCCGGGCCGGCCAGACCGTGGTGCGCCTCAAGGGGGGCGACCCCTTCGTGTTCGCGCGCGGCGGCGAGGAGGCGGCGGCGCTGGCCGCGGCCGGCGTGCCGTTCGAGGTCGTGCCCGGCATCACGTCGGCCCTGGCCGTTCCCGCCGCGGCGGGCATCCCGGTCACGCAGCGCTACTCGTCGACCTCGTTCACGGTGGTGACGGGCCACGAGGACCCCGCGAGCGAAGGCTCGGTCGACTGGGAGGCCATCGCCGCGGTCGGCGGCACGATCGTGATCCTGATGGGCGTCGGTCGCTGGCCGCAGATCGCCGGCCGGCTGCAGGCCGGCGGCCTGCCGCCGGACACCCCGGCCGCGGCCGTCCGCTGGGGCACGCGGCCCCAGCAGCACACCGTCCGCGCCACGCTGGCCACGCTCGGCGACGAACCGCTCGAGGCGCCGTCGGTGATCGTGGTCGGTGCCGTCGCCCGCGAGGCGCTGACCTGGGTCGCCACCCGGCCGTTGTCGGGGCGGCGGATCGTCGTGACCCGCTCGCGAGCCCAGGCGTCCGAGTTGGTCGCGCGCTTGCGGTCGCTGGGCGCGTCGGTCGTCGAGCTGCCCGCCATCGAGGTCACCGCGCCGAGCGACGGCGGCCGCGCCCTCCGGGGCGCGCTCGCCGACATCGATCGCTACACGTGGCTCGTGCTCACGTCGCCCAACGGGGTCGAGCGCACGCTGGCGGAGATCGTGGACCTGCGGGCGCTCGCTGCCGTGCGCATCGCGGTCGTCGGGACGGGCACGGCCGACGCGCTCGCCAAGCACCAGCTCGTGGCCGACCTGGTCCCTCAGCGGTTCGTCGCCGAGTCGCTGGTCGAGGCCTTTCCCGAGGCACCACCTGGCCGGCCGCGGGTGCTGGTGGCGCAGGCCGCCGCTGCTCGCGACGTCGTGGCCGACGGCTTGCGGCGCAAGGGCTGGGACGTCGACGTGGTCGAGGCCTACCGCACCGCGCCGACCGACCCTTCGGCGGCCGACCTCGCCGCTGCCGCCCACGCCGATGCCGTCACGTTCACCTCCTCGTCGACCGTGAAGGGGTTCTGCGCGGCCGCCGGCGTCGACCGCGTGCCGCCCGTGGTCGCCACGATCGGCCCGATCACGTCGGCCACGGCCCGGGACCTCGGGCTCAGGGTGGACGTCGAAGCCGTCGAGCACAGCATCGACGGCCTGGTCCAGGCTTTGGTGGCCCATCTCGCCGACCGCCCGGCGCGAAGGCGCGAGGGTGGCTGAGCCGCCCGCCGATCGGGAGGACGGCGAGGGCCACCTCGCGGGCGATGCGGTCGAGGACGGCGACGAGGTCGAGGACGGCGACGAGGTCGAGGACGGGGAGGCCGTCGATCTCCCGGACGCGAAGGAGTCGACCTGGGCGATGGTGCGGCGGTTCCGGCGGGAGCTGCCGCCCCGGCCGTCGCTCGACGAGGCCATCGCCGCGCTCGAAGCCGAGCTGCCGGTGGAGGTCGTCGATCGCGCCGCCGACCCCGCCCGACCCGCGCCGGTGCTGGCCCGCCGGTCCGCGTTGGAGGTCGAGCGCGCGGGGCGCGCCGTCCGCTTCCTGGCGACCTACCAGGGCGCGGTGGAACCCAAGGTGGTGACGCTCGAGCTGACCTTCTCGCCGCGGCGGCTGATCCGCCACGCGCGCCAGGGCTTCGCGGACGTCCACGGCTTCGTGCTCGACGAGCTGTTCGAGATCGATGAGGTGCTCCTCGAGACCGTCGACTGGTGGACCGCGGGCGACGAGCGCCACTCCTGGCCCTGACCCCCCGGTTTGTCCCCACCCCGCAGATGTGGAGTAGAAGCGGCCGTCATCACAGCCGATTCCGCACCCAGTTCCGCCCGGCGTCCGGCCCTCGAGGCCGCCGTGTTCGACTTCGACGGCCTCATCGTCGACACCGAGATGCCCATCTTCCTCGCCGCCGCGGCGGCCTTCCGCGAACACGGCCACGAGGTCGCCGCCGAGCACTGGTCGGCGATCGTGGGGCTGCCCGACAGCCAAGAAGGCTGGTACCCCACGCTCGTCGAGCGGCTCGGCATCGACCTCGACCGAGCGTTGTTCGACCAGGCCTACGCCCGCCAGGACCGTTCGTGGCGTGACCAGCAGCCCGCGTTGCCCGGCGTGATCGAACTGCTCGACGAGCTGCGGGCCGCCGGCATCGGGTGCGGGGTGGCTTCGGGCTCACCGGTGGCCTGGCTCGAGAAGCACCTCGGCCGGCTCGGCCTGCTCGACCGGTTCGCCACGCTCGCCGGCGTCGACCGGGTCGCGCGCGGCAAGCCCGCGCCCGACGTCTACCTGCTCGCCTGCCAGGAGCTGGGCGCGGCTCCGGCGCGCAGCGTCGCCCTGGAGGACTCGGCCCACGGGGTCGAGGCGGCCCGCGCCGCGGGGCTGGCGGTCGTCGCCGTGCCCACCGCGTTGACGCAGTACACGGACCTCACCGCGGCAGATCGGGTCGTCCCGTCGCTGAGCAAGGTCACGGTGGCCGACCTCGCCGGCCTCGTCCCGCCCCGCTGACCTCGCCGACCATTTCGGGTTGCCGCGGCGCCTCCCTAGGCTGGCGCCGATGCCGTTCCCCCAACGCCGCCTCCGGCGCCTCCGACGGACCCCGGCGCTGCGACGCATGGTGGCCGAGACCGCCCTCCGGCCCGACGACCTCATCGCGCCGCTGTTCGTGCGGGAGGGCATCGACGAGCCTCGCCCGATCACCTCGCTGCCCGGCGTGGTGCAGCACACCCGCGCGTCGCTCCAGCAGGAGGTGAAGGCGCTCGTCGGCCTCGGCGTGCCCGGAGTGATCCTCTTCGGCGTGCCCGAGCGCAAGGACGCCGAGGGCTCCGGCGCCTCTGATCCCGACGGCATCGTGCAGGTCGCGCTGCGCGATCTGCGCGACGCGTTCGGCGACGAGGTGGTGCTGATCGCCGACCTCTGCCTCGACGAGTACACCGACCACGGGCACTGCGGCTTGTTGACGTCCGACGGCACCGTCGACAACGACGCCACGCTCGATCGCTACGCCGAGGTCGCGCTGGCACAGGCCGAGGCGGGCGTCGACATCGTGGCGCCGTCCGGGATGATGGACGGTCAGGTGCTCGCGATCCGCGAGGCGCTCGACGAGGAAGAGCTCGTCGACGTGGCGATCCTCGCCTACGCGGCCAAGTACGCCTCGGCGCTGTACGGGCCGTTCCGCGACGCGGTCGACGTGGAGATCGTGGGCGGCGGCGACCGCAAGGCGTACCAGCAGGATCCGGGCAACGCCCGCGAGGCGCTCGAGGAGGTGCGGGCCGACGTCGACGAGGGCGCCGACATCATCATGGTCAAGCCGGCCATGGCCTACCTCGACGTGATCGCGCGGGTCCGGGCCGAGCACGACCTGCCGCTCGCGGCGTACCACGTGTCGGGGGAGTACGCCATGATCAAGGCCGCCGCCGAGCGGGGCTGGATCGACGGCGCGGCGGTGGCCATGGAGCACCTCACGGCGATCAAGCGAGCCGGAGCGGACATGATCCTGACCTACCTGGCGCGTGAAGCGGCCGAGGCCTTGGGCGCTTGACCCCGGTGACCACCAACCGAGCGCTCTTCGACCGGGCCCGGGCCGTGATCCCCGGTGGCGTCAACTCGCCTGTCCGCGCCTTCACCGCGGTCGGCGGCACGCCGTACTTCGTCGCCCGCGCCGAGGGCCCGCGCGTCTGGGACGTCGAGGGCAACGAGTACCTCGACCTCGTGCAGTCCTACGGCGCGGTCATCGCCGGTCATGCCCATCCCGACATCGTGGCGGCCATCCGCGCCGCGGCCGGTGACGGCACGTCGTACGGCGCGCCCACCGAGCGCGAAGTGCTGCTGGCCGAGGAGATCCGCGCCCGGGTGCCGTCCTGCGAGAAGGTCCGCATGGTGTCCAGCGGCACCGAGGCGACCATGACCGCTCTGCGCCTGGCCCGTGGGTTCACCGGTCGCAGCCGGGTCGTGAAGTTCGCCGGCAACTACCACGGCCACGGCGACGCCCTGCTGGCCGACAGCGGCTCAGCCGTCGCTCACATCGCGGCCGACGCCACGGCCGGCGGCGTGCCCGGTTCGGCCGGCGTGCCCGCCACCGCGGTCGCCGAGACCAGCGTCGTGCCGTACAACGTGGTGCCTCGCCTGGACGAGGCCGTGGCCTGCGTGATCGTCGAGCCGGTCGCCGCGAACATGGGGCTCGTCGCCCCGGTGCCCGGGTTCCTCGCCGGGCTGCGGGCCGAGTGCGACCGGGTCGGCGCGCTGCTCATCCTCGACGAGGTGATCACCGGCTTCCGCCTCGGCCGTGGCGGTGCCCAGGCCGCCTACGGCGTCGTTCCCGACCTCAGCTGCTTCGGCAAGGTGATCGGCGGCGGCCTCAACGTGGGCGCGTTCGGTGGCCGCGGCGACGTGATGGACCGGCTCGCGCCCGACGGTCCCGTGTACCAAGCCGGCACCCTCTCGGGGAACCCGTTGGCCACCGCGGCGGGGCTCGCGGCATTGGCCCTGCTCGACGATGCGGCGTACGTGACCCTGCACGAGCGGGCGGCTCGCCTCGGCGCGGGCCTGACCGCGGCGCTGAACGACGCCGGCGTGCCCGCCCGGTGCCCCGTGGTCGGTTCGCTCGTGGGCCTGCACCTCGGTGACGAGCTTCCGCTCGACTACGCGGCCGCCAAGCGCACCGACGAGGCCACCTACGCCGCGCTGTTCCACGCCATGCTCGACCGCGGCGTCGCGCTCGCCCCGGGGCCCTACGAGGTGCTGTTCCCGGGCCTGGCGCACGACGACGCGGTCATCGATCAGATCGTGGCCGTGGCGGGCGACGCGGCGGCGGCCGTGGTCGCCTCGCGCGCCATCTGACCGGGTCGTCGCGCGCTCACCGAGCGCGGTTGCAAGCGGCCCAGATCGAGGGCACGCGCCCACGGTGACCACGGCCTCCCCGGATCCGGCCAATCAGCTCCGGGCCCGCGCGACCCGGAGTACGTTGCCGCGAACGCGCCCGCCGTCTCGACCTCCGCCAGGTAGCGCCCCATCATGTCCTCACCGACCGAGCCTCAGAGCGCCTCCTCCTCCACGGTCAAAGGCTCGCTTCCTGAGCTGGTCCTCGTCTGCGACGCCGCGGGTCGGATCCGCTGGGCCAGCAGCTCGGTGGAGGCGCTGCTCGGACGCACGCCGGCCGCGGTCGTCGACACCGAGCTGGCCGCCCTCCTGCACCCCCTCGACCGCGTCGGGCTCGGCGAGCAGCCCGGGCGCGTCCTCGCCAGCCGCGGCCCGTCCGACAGCCAGGTGCTGCGGTTCCTGCGGGCCGACCACACGTGGCTGCCCCTCCAGGTGACGGCCACCGACCTCCAGCAGATCGCCGGCGGCCGCGAGCCGCTGGGCGCGGTCGTGGTCACCGGCTTCGACTTCGCCGGACCGCCCCACCCGGCCGACCTGGCGGCCGAGCACGGGGTCATCCTCGAGCGCATCGCGCGGGGGGCGCCGGTGCTCGGCACCCTTGAGGGCATCGCGCTCGGCCTGTCGCGCCGGCTCGGGCACTTGGGCGTGATCGTCGGGCTCACCGACGGCGACGGGGCCTTCCGCGTGCGCTCGACCTGCGTGCCGACCGAGCTGCTCGAGGTCCTCGACGACACCGAGGTCATCCGGCCGCGCCTGCCGGCCGAGGTCGAGGCCAGCGAGCGGCTCGGGCCGCCGACGGTGCGCTGCTCGGCGGCGTCGTGCGCGGTGGTGGCCAGCGCCTCGGCCGGCGTCCTGCGCGGCTGCTGGGCCGTCGACATCGTGGGCGGCTCGGGTCCGGCCGCCCGGTTGGTCGTGCTGCATCCCGACGATCGGGCTCCGAGCGCCGCGGAGGCCGCCCTCGTCGAGCGGGCCGCCGATCTGGTCGCCGTCGCCGTCGAGCGGATCGCGGCGCAGGCCCGGCTCGAGCGCCACCAGCAGCGTGACGAGCTGACCGGCCTGGCCAACCGCCACCTGGTGGTCAGCTGCATCGGCGAGGCCTTCGCAGCGCGTCCGACCGCGGGGGTCGGCGTCCTGTCGTGCGACCTCGATGGCTTCAAGCTCATCAACGACAGCCTCGGTCCGGAAGCCGGCGACCGGCTCCTGCGTGAGGTCGCCCACCGCTTCGCCCGCGCCGTGCGGCCCGAGGACGTCGTGGCGCGCGTCGGCGCCGACGACTTCGTCGTCTTGTGTCCCGACGTCGCCGACGACGCCGAGCTGGTACGCGTCGCCGACCGGCTGGCCGACGAGCTGCGGGTGCCGATCGAGCTCGGGGTCGGGCCGGTGGTGGTCACGGCGAGCGTGGGCGTGGTGCGGGCCGCCAAGCCCACCGAGCCGACGCTGCTGCTCCGCGACGCCGACCTCGCGCTGCAGGAGGCTCGCCGCCGCGGCCGGGGCCACCACGCCATCTACGCGCCGGCGCTGCAGGCTCGCGCCGTGGCCCGCTTCGACGTCGAGCTGGCGCTGCGCGACGCGCTCCGTCGCCAGGAGATGCGGCTCGTCTACCAACCCCTCGTGTCGCTGGCGGACGGCACCGTGCAGGGCTTCGAGGCCCTGCTGCGCTGGGAGCGTCCGGGCGTCGGTGCCGCGGCGCCGAGCGACTTCGTCCCCGTCGCCACCGAGACCGGCCTGATCCTGCCGATCGGCCGCTGGGCGATCGAGCGGGCGGTGGCCGAGGCCACCGCGTGGGGTGGGGTCCCGATCTCGGTGAACCTCTCGGCCAGCCAGCTGGCCGACCCCGACCTCGTCGGGTTCGTGGCCGACGTGCTGGCCCGCCACGGCCTGCCGCCGCGCCTGCTCTGCCTCGAGGTCACCGAGAGCGACCTTGCCGTAGAGCCGGTCCCGTCGGCCGAGGTGCTGCGGCGGCTGGCCGCCACCGGCGTCCGCCTGGCCATCGACGACTTCGGCACCGGGTTCGCCACCCTCGACTACCTCCGCCACTACTCGATGGCGCATGCCATCAAGATCGACGGCTCCTTCGTGGCCGGCCTGCTCGATCCGGTCGGGCCCGACCTGGCGATCGTCTCCGCCGCGCTGCTGCTCGCCCGCAACCTCGGCTTCGAGACGGTGGCCGAGGGCGTCGAGACCGACGAGCAGCGCGAGGCTCTGCGCCGTCTCGGGTGCGATCGCGGGCAGGGCCATCTCTTCAGCGCTCCATTGTCCAGCGCCGAGGTCAGCGGCTGGCTCGGGACGCGCTCGCGCCCGACGACCGCCCCGGCCTAGGTTGCGGTTGCGGTCGCCACGTCTGGCGCCGCCTCGAACGGGCAGGGCCAACGCCGGCAACGAGCCCGTCCCGACCTCGGAGGTCCCGATGAGCGAGCGAAGCGGTGTGTTCCGCCGAGAGCGGCTGGGAGCGCTGGCACCGTCCGTCGATGCCGCGGCCGCCGCGCTCGTCGAACGGGACGCGGTCGCCCGCACCTGGGCCAAGGACCACACCCTGTGGGGCTCCGACCCGACCGAGATCGCCGACCGGCTCGGGTGGCTCGAGGTCGGCCGCGAGGTCCTCGACGAGCGCGACCGCCTCGACGCGTTCGCGGCCGCCTGCGCGGCCGACGGCCTGCGTCACGCCGTGGTGATGGGCATGGGCGGGTCCAGCTTGTTCCCCGAGGTCCTGGCCCGGACCTTCCCGACGGCTTCGGGCCGGCTGGCGCTCACGGTGCTCGACACGACCGACCCCGCGGCCATCGCCCGCGTCGAGGCGACCTGCCCCCCTGAGGAGACCCTCTACCTCGCGTCGTCGAAGTCGGGCTCCACCATCGAGACCCGCAGCCACCTGGCCCACTTCTGGGAGCGGGTCGGTCGCCCCGAGCAGTTCGCGGTCGTCACCGATCCCGGGTCCGAGCTGGGCGAGCTGGCCCGCTCGCGCCGCTTCCGTGAGGTGTTCGAGAACCGGCCCGACATCGGCGGCCGCTACTCGGCGCTCAGCTACTTCGGCCTCGTGCCGGCAGCCCTCGCCGGCGTCGACTGGCCTGGGCTGGTCGGCACCTCCCTCACCATGGAGTCGGCGCTGCGGCCGGGGCCCGACCCGGCCACGAACCCGGGCCTGCGCCTCGGCGCGATCCTCGGTGCCGCGGTGCGCGCTGGGCGGGACAAGGTCACGTTCGTGATCGACGAGCGCGTCGCCACGTTCGGCCTCTGGTTGGAGCAGTTGCTCGCCGAGTCCACGGGCAAGCAGGGGACCGGCGTGGTGCCGGTCGTGGGTGAACCGCTCGGCTCGCTCGACGTCTACGGCGACGACCGCCTGTTCGTGGTGATCGGCGACGCGCCCCACCCCGTCGCGCTCGACGCGCTGGCCGACGTCGGTCACCCGGTGATCGAGCTCGAGCTCGATGATCCGCTCGATGTGGGTGCCCAGGTGCTGCTGTGGGAGCTCGCCACCGCGTTGTGCGGCGCAGTGCTGGGGATCAACCCGTTCGACCAACCGAACGTGGCCGAGGCCAAGGCCGCCACCATGGCGGTCCTGGCCGAGGGCGCCCACGACGTGCCGGTGGGATCGCTCGCTGACCTCCTCGCCCAGGTGAAGCCCGGCGACTACCTCGCGATCCAGGCGTTCGTCGACCCCGACGACCCGCTCCTCGAACGGCTCGCCGAGGCCCGCTACCGGTTGCGCGACGAGCTGCACGTGGCCACCACCTTCGGCCTCGGGCCCCGGTTCCTCCACTCGACCGGCCAGCTCCACAAGGGCGGCCCGCCGACCGGCGTCTTCGCGCAGGTCGTCACCGCCGACAACCTCGACGCGCCGATCCCGGGCGAGCCGTTCACGTTCTCGCAGCTGAAGCACGCGCAGGCCGACGGCGACCTGCTCACGCTCGCGAAGCACGGGCTGCGGGCCGCACGGGTGCGCATCGAGGACTTCGAGGAGCACCAGTGATGACGACCCCGACCACCACCACCACCACCGACGTCGACGAGGAGCACACGTGAAGCTGGGCATGATCGGCCTCGGCCGGATGGGCGGGAACATGGCGGAGCGCCTGCGGGCGCATGGCCACGAGGTGATCGGCATGGATCCCGGGGTCGAGGACGCCCCGGCGCACTCGCTCGACGAGCTCGTGCCGCTGCTCGACGCCGAGGGCCAGCCTCGCATCGCGTGGGTCATGGTCCCGGCCGGCGACATCACCGAGCAGACCATCAAGGGCCTGGCCGAGCGGCTCTCGTCCGGCGACCTGGTCGTCGACGGTGGCAACTCGAACTTCATGGACACCATGCGGCGGGGTGAGGAGCTGGCCGCGCACGGCATCGGGTTCGTCGACTGCGGCACCAGCGGTGGCGTCTGGGGCCTCGAGAACGGCTACTGCCTGATGGTCGGCGGCTCGCCCGAGCACGTCGCCACGCTCCAGCCGATCTTCGACGCGCTCGCACCGGAAGACGGGTTCGCGCACTGCGGAGGCGTCGGCACCGGGCACTACTCGAAGATGGTGCACAACGGCGTCGAGTACGGGCTCATGCAGGCCTACGCCGAGGGCTACGCCATCCTCACGGCCTCCGACCTGAAGATCGACAGCCTGGCCGCCTTCTCGGCCTGGCGGCACGGCAGCGTGGTGCAGTCCTGGCTGCTCGACCTGCTCGTGCGGGCCCTCGAGCAGACGCCGAACCTGGAGGGCATCAAGGGCGTGGCCGCAGACTCCGGTGAGGGTCGCTGGACCGTGACCGAGGCCGTCAGGAACGGCGTGGCCGCGCCGGTCATCTCGGCCGCGCTGTTCGCCCGCTTCGTCTCGCAGGACGAGGACGACCCCGCCATGAAGGTGGTGGCCGCATTGCGCCAGCAGTTCGGCGGCCACGCCGTCGAGCTGGACACGCCCGAGGGCGAGCAGCACTGATGACCGACCAGCCCGGTCGCTCCGACGCGCTGGTGCTGTTCGGGGCCACCGGTGACCTGGCTCGCAAGAAGATCTTCCCGGCCGTCTACGAGATGGAGCGCGCCAACCGCCTGGCCGTGCCGGTCATCGGCGTGGCGTCCTCGCAGGGCGACGACGACTGGATCCGCCAGCGGGCCCGTGAAGCCATCGAGAAGTACACCGGCCAGCCGGACGCCGAGGCGCTCGAGCGCCTGCTGGCGCGCCTGCAGTACGTGTCGGGCAACTACCGCGATCCGGACCTGTTCGACCGCCTGGCCGAGAAGCTCAGGGCGTGTGCGCGGCCGCTGTTCTACCTGGCCATCCCGCCCACGCTGTTCGACGACGTGATCGAGGGCATCGCTCGGGTCGGCCTCAACCGCAGCGGGCGGATCGTCGTCGAGAAGCCGTTCGGGCGGGACCGCGCCTCAGCGCGCGAGCTCAACGAGATCGTCCACAAGGCGTTCCCGGAGTCCGCCGTCTTCCGCATCGACCACTACCTCGGCAAGGAGTCGGTCGAGAACCTGATGGTGTTCCGGTTCGCCAACTCGATGCTCGAGCCCATCTGGAACCGCAACTTCATCGCCAACGTGCAGATCACGATGGTCGAGCGCTTCGGCGTCGAGGGCCGGGGTCGTTTCTACGAAGAGGTCGGCGCCATGCGCGACGTCGTGCAGAACCACCTGCTGCAGGTGCTGGCGTTGCTCACCATGGAGCCGCCCATCGCGTCGCACGCCGAGGCGTTGCGGGACGAGAAGGTGCGCCTGTTCCGGCAGGTGCGCACGATCGAGCCGCAGTGCCTGGTCCGCGGGCAGTACAAGGGCTACCGAGACGAGCCAGGCGTGGCGCCCGACTCCGACGTCGAGACGTTCGCCGCGCTCCGGTTCGAGATCGACTCCTGGCGCTGGGCGGGGGTGCCGTTCTTGATCCGCACCGGCAAGCGGATGCCGCTCAGCGCCAGCGAGTCGGTCACGACGTTCAGCGATCCGCCTCGCCTGCTGTTCACCGAACCCGATGCCCCGGATCCCGAGCCGAACCGGCTGCGGTTCCGGCTCGGCAAGCGCGACGGCATCACCGTGCACCTCCACGCCAAGAAGCCCGGTGACGAGCTGGTGACGCAGCGCCTCAACCTCGAGGTCGACTACGACACCGCCCTCGGCCACCGCGAGGAGGCGTACCAGCGCCTGCTCGACGACGCCATGGACGGCGACGCCCGCCGCTTCAGCCGGGAGGACTCGCTCGACGAGCAGTGGCGGATCGTGGACGACGTCCTCGAGCACCACGATCCCGTCATCATCTACGAGCCCGATACCTGGGGCCCCCCCGAGGCCGCCGAGCTGGCCGCCCCCATCGGCGGCTGGATCGACCCCCTCCCCACCGACTAACCGCCAAAGCCCGAGCGCAGCGAGGACCTGCTGTGGCGGAACAGAGGACGTCCGCCGCGGGCGGCCCGAGCGGCCTGCCGGCGCCGCAGGCGCTGGGGGCGTCAGCCCAGTGGTTCCGGCACGAGGCGAACGATCGCCGCCGCGGCCTGGTAGGCGGCCTCGGCCGGACCCAGCTCGTCGGGGTTCAGCAGGTTGGCCATGATCCGCAGCACCCAGTCCATGAGCGAGTGCGACTGCATGCCGACGCGGGTGAGCTGCCGCATCAGGGCGGGTTGGCCGATGACCTTGGCGAACAGGCGGGCGACCTTGAAGTACAGGCCGTACTCGTCGGCGAGCATGCCGGGGTAGCGCTGCAGCGCGAGGCCGTCGCCGGTGGTGAGGGCCTCGTCGAGCAGCCCGGCGACCATGCGCCCGGTCTCGTACGCGTAGTCGATGCCCTCGCCGTTGAACGGGTTCGTGGAGCCTCCGGCGTCGCCGACGACAGCCCAGGTCGGCCCGACCTTCGGGTGCACCGAGCCCGCCATCGGGATCCGCCCGCCGGTGGGGGCGCAGAGGGGCTTGTCGGGGTTGATCTCCCAGTAGCCCGGCGCGGTCGCGGCCCACTCGGCCATGAGGTGCGACGTGTTGACGTCCCGGAAGTCGCGGAACGTGGACAGCAGGCCGATGCCGACGTTGATGGTCCCGTCGCCCACCGGGAAGATCCAGCCGTACCCGGGCAGCGAACGGCCGCTGCGGTCGCGCACGTCGAGGGCGCTCTCGATCCAGGGCTCGGCGTGCAGCGGGCTCTCGAAGTAGGTCCGGATGGCCATGCCCTGCGGATACGTGCGGTTGCGGGCGGTGCCCAGCGCCCGACCGAACCGCGAGTTGGCGCCGTCGGCGATCACCACGTAGCGGGCGTGGATCTCGCTCGTCTCGCCCGCCACCTTGTCCTTGACCACCGCGCCCCGCACGAGCCCATCGCGCAGGATCGGCCGCACCGCCTCGGTTCCCTGGCGCAGGGTGGCGCCGGCGGACACGGCCCGCTCGGCGACGAGCTGGTCGAGGTCGCGGCGGCGGACGACGAACCCGTGGTCGGGATAGATCGGGTGCTGGGGCCAGGCGAGCTCGAGGGTGACGTCGTGGGCTACCGCCCGCAGGCCGTCGAAGCGATGGAACGCCGTGAGCTGCTCGTAGAGGCCCATGTCGGTGAGCTGCTTGACCGCTCGTGGGGTGAGCCCGTCGCCGCAGGTCTTGTCCCGCGGGAACTGCTTGCGCTCGACGCACACCACGTCGTGCCCGGCGCGCGCCAACCAGTAGGACGCCGCCGCTCCAGCTGGTCCGCCGCCGACCACCAGCACGTCGTGGCGCTCGAGGCTGGTGGACATGCGGGCTCCGGTGGGCGAGGGGAAGGGGTGCGTGCGCACCCAGTCTGGGCGGTCGCGGCCCGGATCGACGGGCTGGGCCGAGGCGAGCGCCCTAGGGCTTCACCGTGGCGAGCTTCGGGTCGCCGCCCGGCCCGAGCGCGATCACCTTGGTGACGATGGCACCCAGGGTGTCGAACACGGTCGGGTTGAAGGCCTTCTCGGTCGGGTCGTCGGGCTTGGCGCCGCTGAGCCCTTCGCGCACGTACATGGTGACGGCGGCGATCTCGTCGGGGGTCAGCGAGGCCCTCCAGGGGGGCATGGTCGCCGAGAACGTGGACGTGTTGTGCGCCCCACCGGGCCGGTTCACGTCGCCGTAGGTGCCGTTGGGCCGGGCGCCGTCGGCCGCGCCGAACGCGATCCAGTGCACCATGGCCAGCGGGTCCTTGAACGTCTTGAGCACCTCGCCGTCGGCCAGCTTGGGGCCGGTGCCGCCGCCGCCGGTCGGGCCGTGGCAGCCGGCGCAGTTGCCCTGGAAGACGGTCTGCCCGATGACCAACGGGTCGTTGGCGCCGGCCGGAGGCGGCTGCACCGAGTTGTAGTAGAGGTAGGCCCACGGCACGAGCAGCGCCAGCACCGGTGCGGCCCAGAACGGCACCTTGTTGCGCTGCTTGGCGGCGACGACGTACGGCGGGTCGGGCTTGGCCGG
>JAODBM010000017.1 GCA_025463985.1 Acidimicrobiales bacterium | reverse complement strand
AGCTCGGCATGATCTCCCAGGTCGTCGACCCCCCGGACCAGCTGCGCGCCGAGGCCCAGGCGCTGGCCGAGAAGATCGCCAAGAACTCGCCGGCGGCCATGCGCGCCACCAAGAAGGCGCTGTGGGGCGCGCTCGAGCACGGGCTCACCGACGCGTGCAAGGCCGGCGCGCTCGAGCTGGTGTCGATGTGGGGCCACCCCGACCAGACCGAGGGACCGGCCGCGTTCGCCGAGAAGCGCGCCGCCGAATGGCTGCCCCTCGACGGCACGGACGCGGCTTCGTGAGGCTCGCTGCCACCCCCGACGAAGCCGCGTTCCGCGCCGACCTGCGGGCCTGGCTGGCCGAGACGCTGCCCACGCTGCCGCCCGCACCCGCGACCCACGACGACTGGGTGGCGCGGCGGGCCTACGACACCGGGTGGCAGCGGACGCTGCACGACGCCGGCTACGCCGGGACGAGCTGGCCCACCGAGTACGGCGGGCGCGGCCTCACGCCGTCAGAGGAGCTGATCTTCCTCGAGGAGACCGAGCGGGCCGGCGCGCCCTACGTCGGCTGCAACTTCGTGGGCACGCTGCACGCCGGGCCCACGCTGATCGCCGAGGGAACGGCCGAGCAGCAGGCGACGCACCTCCCGGCCATCCTGCGGGGCGACCACGTCTGGTGCCAGGGCTTCAGCGAACCCGAGGCCGGCTCGGACCTGGCCTCGCTGCGCACCCGCGCCGTGCGCGACGGCGACCACTACGTGGTGACCGGGCAGAAGATCTGGACGTCGCACGCGCACGTGGCCGACTACTGCGAGCTGCTCGTGCGCACCGATCCGGACGCGCCCAAGCACAAGGGCATCACCTGGCTGATCCTGCCGATGGACGCGCCCGGCATCGAGGTGCGGCCGCTCAAGACGCTCACCGGGGTCAGCGAGTTCAACGAGATGTTCCTCGACGAGGTGCGGATCCCCGTCGAGAACCGCGTCGGCGCCGAGAACGACGGCTGGCGGGTCACGATGGTCACCTTCTCGTTCGAACGGGGCACGGCGTTCGTGGGCGAGCTGCTCGGGTCGATGCGCCTGCTCGACGAGCTCAGCGGCCTGGCCCGACGCGTCACGCGGCACGGCGCCACCGCGTGGGACGACGCCTCCATCCGCCACGAGCTGGCCGAGGTGGGCGCCGACCTCGACGCGCTCTGGGCCCTCATCCGCCGCAACGTGTCGATCGCCCAAGCCGGCGGCGACGCCGGGCCCGGCGGCTCGGTCTTCAAGCTGGCGTACCACGACACCCGCAACCGCATGGGCGACGTGGCCATGCGGCTGCTCGGCCGGGCGGGCCTCGCCCTGGGCGACCCGCTCGACCTGGCCGTCGCCGACCACGTCGAGGAACGGCTCTACGCGCTCTCGCTGAGCATCGCCGCCGGCACCAGCCAGGTGCAGCGCAACATCGTCGGCGAGCGCGTCCTCGGCCTCCCCAAGGAGCGTTGACCCGACGCGGATCCCGAGGAACCCCAATCGACATCGGAGCGGGACCGCCTGGATATGATATGCGGATGGCTGTGCCGGCACCGGAGGAGCATCCGTCGGCCCACCGCGGCCGTGGCCGTCGCCTTCGGCGGGTGAGCAGCGCCGACCAGGTGGCCAACTACGTGCGCCGTGCCATCATCTCCGGCCAGCTCGCGAAGGGCGACCGCCTCCGCCAAGACGACCTGGCCGACGACCTGGGCGTCAGCCGCATTCCCGTGCGGGAGGCGATCATCGCCCTCGACCGGGAGGGGTGGGTGAGCGTCGAGGCCAACCGCGGTGCGTACGTCACCGGGCTCGACGCCGCGGACGTGCGCGACCACTACGAGCTGCGCGGCCTCGTGCTCGGCCTCACCGCCCGCCGGGTGGCTGAGGCCATCTCCGACGAGGACCTCCACGACCTGGAGCAGCGCGTGAGGGCCATGCGCGCCGCCGCGGATCTCGACACGTTCTCCTCCCTCAACGAGCGCTTCCTGGCCCGGTTGCTGTCGCTGGCCGACTCGCCGCGCCTGCGGGCCGCCCTGCTCGTCACCCCCAGCATCCTCCCGGACGGCTTCTTCGACGTGGTGCCCGACGCGCGGCCCGTCCAGGAGAAGGGCCTCCGCCAGATCCTCCGGCACCTCAAGGCCCGCGACCCGGAGAAGGCCGATCAGGCGATGCGGGCCACGCTGCGCCAGCACGGCGACGCCGTCGTGGACGCGTTCCGCCAGTCGGGCCTGCTCGTCGAACCGTCGCCCGCATGACGTGCGACCGGGACGCGGGGCCACGGTGAGCGGGCCGTCCGGCGGGCGCAACAGCCGAGCCGCGCCGCGCGATGGCGAGACCGGCCCCGAGGCCGTCGCCCGCTACATCCGCAAGCTGATCTTCGAGGGCCGGCTCGAGGCCGGCCAGCGCCTTCCCCAGGACGAGATCGCGCACGCCGTAGGTGTGAGCCGCATCCCGGTCCGGGAGGCCATCATCTCGCTGGAGCGAGAGGGGTGGCTGCGGGGCGAGAACCACCGCGGGGCGTTCGTCCTCCCCCTCGACGAGCGAGCGGTGACCGACCGGTTCGCGCTCTACGGCCGGTTCCACGGCTTCGCGGCCCGCCGCGCGATCGACCACCTCACGCCGGAAGATCTCGACGAGCTCGAAGCGCTCGCGGCCAAGCTGGCCGACGCCACGGGGGCGACCGCGATGGAGCGGGCCAACGGCCGGTACCTGGCCAAGCTGGTCTCCCTCGCCGCGTCGAACCGGCTGCGCGCCGTGCTGCGGTCGACGTCGCAGATCGTGCCCGGGAACTTCTTCGCCTCGGTCGACGGCAGCATCGAGATCCAGCAGCGAGGCATCGCCGCCATCCAGGCTGCCGTCGCCGCGGGGGAGCGAGAGCGGGCCGAGCAGGCGTCGATCGACCTGCACGCCGAGCAGGCCGCCGCGCTCGTGGCCGTGATGCAACGCCCCGGGGGCCGCACCGGCCGCGCTCGGGGCTGAGCCGGCCGCCGCCCGACCGGTACCTCGTGCGGCGTCATCGGGCTCGAGGCGTGGCTGCCGGCGCCGGACCCTCCGCTGCCGAATCGGGCCGCCTACCGGCCACCCTCGGCGACCGACTTCGACTCCAGGTACTCCTCGAAGCCGGCGACGCCCATCTCCCGGCCGATGCCGCTCTGCCGGTAGCCGCCGAACGGCACGTCGGGGCTGTAGAACCCCCCGCCGTTGACGGCGATCGTGCCGGTGCGCACGCGCTTGGCCACCGATCGCGCCCGGTCCACGTCGGCGCTCACGACCGCTCCGGAGAGGCCGTACACGGAGTCGTTCGCGATGTCGACCGCGTCCTGGTCTCCGTCGTGCGCGATCACCACGAGCACCGGTCCGAAGATCTCCTCTTGGGCCACGGTGGCCTTGCGGTCCACGCCCGTGAGCACCGTCGGCTCCACGTAGAAGCCGCTCGGCAGGTGGGCGGGTCGGCCGCCACCGAGCGCCACCGTCGCACCCTCGTCCTTCCCCTTCTGGATGTACCCGAGCACGCGGTCACGCTGGCCGGCACGGATCAGCGGACCCATGAGGTTGCTCGGATCGGTCGGGTCGCCGTACGGGAACGAGGCCAGCATCGACGTGACCGCCTCGATGGCCTCGTGCTCCCGCTGGCGCGGCACCACGAAGCGGCTGGTGATCGCGCAGCCCTGGCCGGCGTGGGCGGTGATCTGGAACGCGACGCCGGCCGCAGCCGCGGCGAGGTCGGCGTCGTCGAGCACGATGAACGCCGACTTGCCGCCCAGCTCCAAGAACAGCTTCTTGATGGTCGCCGCGCCGGCCGTCATGACCGCCCGTCCCGTCGCCGTCGAGCCGGTGAAGGAGACGAGGTCGACCCGGGGGTCGGCGCTCAGCTGCGCGCCCACGCCGTGCGACGAGGAGGTCACGACGTTCAGCACGCCGGGCGGGATGTCGGTCTCCTCGGCCACCAGGCGCCCCAAGATCGCCGCCGACCACGGCGTGTCCGGCGCGGGCTTGAGCACGACGGTGTTGCCGGCGGCCAGCGCCGGCACGACCTTGGCCAGGTTGATCTGATGCGGGAAGTTCCACGGCGTGATCGCCCCGACGACGCCGACCGCCTCCCGATGCACGGAGCGGTGGCTGCGCTGGCCGAACGGCTCGGCGACGCCGAGATCGGTCACCCACTCGTATCGCTCGAGCAGGTCGGCCACCCATCCGATCGCTGCGACCGGTGACGCCAGCTGGGGTCCGTGGGTGAGCGCCACCGGGCAGCCGACCTCGGCCACGGTCGTGGCTCGGATCTCCTCGAGGTGACGCTCGAAGGCTTCGCGCAGCTGGCGGACGCACCGCACGCGCAGCTCGACGTCGCTCGACCAGGAGGTGGCGTCGAACGCGCGGCGGGCGGCGCCGATCGCCTCGTCCATGTCCTCCGAGGTGCCGTCCGCCGCCACGCCGATGACCTGCTCGGTGGCCGGGTTCACGTTGTCGAACGTGGCCCCGCCGCGTGCCGGCACGAGCTTGCCGTCGACGAGCAGCCGCTCGTCGTGCCAGAAGTCGTCAGCCATGAGTCCCCCTGATGGTCGACGATGCCGACCGAGATGAATGCAAAGCCAGGCTATTGAACCATGGTTCGAAACCCGCGGGCCAACGGGACCACCAGGGCGGGGAAGCGAGGCGCTCAGGCGGAGAAGGCGCGCTCCACGAGATCCTGGAGGTCTTCGAGCGGGAGCCGCTCGGCGGCGTCAGGATCGTCGCCGGTCACCGCGGGATCCATCTCCTGGTAGGCCGCCACCAGGCCGCTGAAGAGACGGCTCAACACGGCGGGGTCGCCTCGGCGCACATGGCCCGCCTGCTGGCCCCGGGCGAACAGCCCTGACTGCAGGGTCATGGCCTCCTCGAAGCTCGCCACGATGGCCGGATCGAAGCCCGGCGCGGGTTCCGAACCCATCACGTGACCCGAGTGGAACAGGTACAACCGGCCGAAGTGCGGGTGATCGCGGAAGAACTGCACCTGGTAGGTCACCACGAGGTGGAGCACCTCGATGGCCGTGCCTTTGGAGGCGACCACCTCTCGCAGGCCGGGCATGAAGTCCTCGGACCGACGGAGGTAGATCTGCCGGAACAGATCGTCCTTGTTCTCGAAGAACGAGTACACCGAGCCGACCGAGAAGCCGGCCAGCTCAGCCACCTCTTTGAGGGTGGCCTCGTGATATCCCTTGCTGCCGAACACCTCTTCGGCCGCGTCGAGCAGCTGTGACCGGCTGAGGTCTTGGCGCTGGACACGCCGGCGCTGCCGACGTTCGGCGCCGGCCTCCGGTACCGCTGCGGTCATGGTCGTTCTCCCAGGTCGGGGCCAGGATACGGCGTTCCATTCGACGTCTTGTTCAAACATTCGAACTGTAGTTCAATAGCTGTTCGCGGCCGCTGCCGGGCGGGCCCGTCACGCTTCCAGGAGGCAGTCGATGCGCGCGGAGGACCTGATCTTGGTGAGCGTGGACGACCACCTCGTCGAACCGCCTGACCTCTTCGACGGCCGCCTGCCGGACCGGTACAAGGACCGCGCCCCCAAGGTGATCCGCACGGAGAAGGGCGACGACGTCTGGACGTTCAACGACTCGATCATCCCGAACATCGGCCTCAACGCGGTGGCCGGACGTCCCAAGGAGGAGTACGGCATCGAGCCGACGTCGTTCGAGGAGATGCGGCCCGGCTGCTTCGACATCGGTGAGCGGGTGAAGGACATGAACGCCGGCGGCGTCCTCGGCTCGATGTGCTTCCCCTCCTTCCCGAGCTTCAGCGGGCGGGTGTTCGGGGCGTCGCCCGACAAGGGCCTCGCCCTCGCGGTCTTGCAGGCCTACAATGACTGGCACATCGACGAGTGGTGCGCCTCCGCCCCCGGTCGCTTCATCCCCATGGCGATCACGCCCCTCTGGGACCCCGCGCTGTGCGCCGCGGAGGTTCGGCGGGTCGCCGCCAAGGGCTGCCACTCGATCAGCTTCACCGAGAACCCGGCCACCCTGGGGCTGCCCAGCTTTCACAGCGACACGTGGGACCCGGTGTGGGAAGCCGTCTGTGAGACCGACGTGGTCGTGTCGGTGCACCTCGGCTCGTCGGGCCAGCTGGCCGTCACCGCGCCCGATGCCCCCGTCGACGTGATGATCACGCTGCAGCCGATGAACATCTGCCAGGCGGCCGCCGACCTGCTCTGGTCCCGGGTGTTCAAGCAGTTCCCCGACATCCGCTTTGCGCTCTCCGAGGGCGGGATCGGATGGATCCCCTACTTCCTCGACCGCCTCGACCGCACCTACGAGATGCACCACCTCTGGACCGGCCAGGAGTTCGGCGACCAGCTGCCGAGCGACGTCTTCCGCCAGCACTTCCTCACGTGCTTCATCACCGATCCCGTTGGTGTGCAGCTGCGCCACATGATCGGGCTCGACAACATCGCGTGGGAAGGCGACTACCCGCACTCCGACTCGTCATGGCCCACGGCCCCCGAAGAGCTCGAGGCGGTCATGGCCGGGGTGCCCGACGACGAGGTCAACAAGATCACGTTCGAGAACGCCTGCCGGTGGTTCCACTTCGATCCGTTCGCCGACCGCACCAAGGAGCAGTCCACCGTCGGCGCCCTGCGAGCGGAGGCCGCGGGCCACGACGTCTCCGTGCGCGCCTATGACCAGGGCCGCTACGAGCGCCAGAAGGGCGTCGAGATCGGCACCCTGGCGGCGCGGGCGACCGCGTGAGCCTGGTCCGGTTGGCGGTCGACGGCGGCGTCGCCGTCGTCACCCTCGGTGACCCCGACCACCGCAACGCCCTCTCGCTCGAGCTCGTCCGTGACCTGGCCGACGCGCTCGCGCTCGCCGAGGCTGACGACACGGTCGGGGCCATCGTCATCGCCGCCGACCCGCCCGTGTTCTCGGCCGGCGGCTCGCTCGACGACCTTCTGCACCCGCGGGCGCCGCTCGAGGACATGTTGCGCGGGGTGGAAGCCATCGCGGCCGCCACCGTCCCCACCGTGGCCGCGGTCGGCGGGCCCGCCATCGGGGCCGGCGTGAACGTCGCGCTGGCGTGCGACGTGATCGTGTGCTCGCCGAGCGCCCGCTTCGACCCCCGGTTCCTCGACGTGGGCCTGCACCCGGGCGGCGGCATCCTCTGGGCCCTGCGAGAACGGGTCAGCCGCCAAGCCGCCGCGGCGCTCGTGCTCTGCGGCGACGTGCTGGACGGCGAGTCCGCCGAACGTCATGGCCTGGCGTGGCAGTGCGTCCCCGACGACGATCTCCTCGCGGCGGCCATGAAGCTGGCCCGCCGGGCGGCCGGCCGCCCCCGGCACCTCGTGCGCCAGACCAAGGCGACCCTCGACGCCGCGGCGTCGGTGTTCGACCGGCGCAGCGCCGTGCAGCTCGAGCTCGAGCCACAGCGGGCCTCGATGCAGGATCCCGCCTTCCTCGAGCGCCTGCAGTCGCTGCGGGCCGCCAGAGCGAGCGCGGACGCTTGACCACCCCCGCGTCGACCGCACCTCGAGCGCCCGATGGAGATTGGCTCGGCACGCCGTTCCTGCGCCTCGAGCGCCGCGGCTCGATCGCGGTCGTCACGGTCGATCGTCCGCATCGCCGCAACGCGATGACCCCGGCCATGTACTTCGGTGCCCGCTACGCCGTCGATCACCTCAACCGGAGCGACGACCTCGCGGCGCTCGTGTTCACCGGTACCGGCGACGTGTTCATCCCAGGCGGCGACCTCGCCGGCGATCAGGAGGACAGCTGGACGGACCTGGCCGCGCTGCTTGACTTCGACATCGTCCCGTTCGAGGCGATCCGCAACTCGCCGAAGCCCGTCGTCTCGGCCGTCAACGGCATCTGCCAGGGCGGGGGCCTCCTCATGGCCATGCTCTCCGAGGTGGCGGTGGCGTCGAGCGCCGCCACGTTCCGAGCCCCAGAGGTTCTCCGCGGGATCGCCGACACCGGCTACGCCGCGATGCTCCCGGCGCAGATCGGCATCGCGCGGGCGCGGGACATGTTGCTGACCGGTCGCACCATCGATGCGCCCACCGCGTTGGCGTGGGGCCTGGTCACCCGGATGGTCACCCCCGGAGCCGTCCTGCCCGAAGCGATCGAGGTCGCCAAGCAGCTCGCACGCGGCGGTCCCTGCGCCCGGCGCGTCGTGAAGCGGGAGATCCACCGGCAGTACCCGCGGCCGGATCGCATGTCGATGGACGAGTCCCTGCGCAGCGAGGAGCCGGTCGAAGGGTTCGCCGCGTTCAAGGAGCGCCGCTCGCCGACCTGGGTCGCCGAAGACCTGCAGATCGACGGTCGCCTGTGACCGTCCCCGCCTCGCCGCCGACCGGAGCGGCGCTCGCCGGGCGCCGCGTCCTCGTGGTTGGCGCGTCGGCCGGGATCGGCCGCTCGTTCGCCGCGCAGGCGATCCGGGCGGGCGCGGACGTCGTCGTCGCCGCCCGGCGGCTGGATCGGCTGGTCGAGCTGACCGAGGCGGCCGGGCCGTGCACGGCCATGGCGCTCGACGTGACGAGTCCCGACGACCTCGCCGGTCTCCGGGATGCGCTCGCCGCGGGACCAGCCCTCGATGTCCTCCTCTACGCGGTCGGCAGCGCGCCGCTGGTGCCGCTCGCCGACACCACCGTGGCCGACTGGGAAGCCCTGCTCCGCACGAACGTCATCGGCTTCAGCGAAGTGGTCCGCACGGCGCGACCCCATCTCTCTCGCACCGCGGTGGTCGCCGCGCTCTCATCCGAAGCCGTGGACGCACCGAAGCACGCGGTCGCCGCCTACGCCGCGAGCAAGGCGGCCCTCGAGGGTTGCATCCGGGGGTGGCGGCTCGAGCATCCCGGCCTCCGGTTCAGCTGCATCCGGGTTGGCGGCACGTCGCCCACCGAGTTCGGCCAGGCGTTCGACGGGGAGGTCCTCGGCCGCGTCATCGGCCAGTGGATCTCCCACGGGCTCCTCCAGGAGGAGTTGATGCCCACCGACGACGTGGGTGCCGTGCTGCTCGAGTCGCTCGGCGTTCTGCTGGCCCATCCCGGCGTGTCCATCGACGACCTCGTCCTCCGCTCGCCGTCCGCGGTCGCCGGCGCGGGCTGACGCCGCGCCGAACCGGCGTTCAGCCGGCGAACGGCACCCGCGACAGGCCGCGGATGTTCGAGCGGAACCGCTCGACGCCGCCGCGGTCGATCTCGTACTCGGGGAAGCTGGCCAGGACGGTCTGCAGTGCGACCCGCGTCTCGAGCCGGGCCAGCGACGCACCGAGGCAGTAGTGGATGCCGTGCCCGAACGCCAGGTGCCGCTCGAACTCGCGGTCGACCCGGAACTGGCCCGGCTGCTCGAACACGTCGGGATCGCGGTTGGCGGCGCCGTTCACGAGCAGCACCGTCGATCCCGTCGGCAGCTCCTGGCCGTGCAGCACGACCGGGGCGGTGGTCACGCGGCCCTGGTAGTGCGAGGGCGGGTCGAAGCGCAGCAGCTCCTCCACCGCGGCCGGCCAGCGCTGCGGCTCTCGGACGAGGAGGGCTCGCTGGTCGGGGAAGTCGGCCAGCACGACCATGCCCGTGGCGATCATCTTCGCGGTGGTCTCGTTGCCGGCCACGGCGAGCAACAGGCAGAAGGCCACGATCTCGCCCTCCTCGAGGTGGCGGGTGCCGCCGTCGGTCGAGATGGTCACCTCGATCAGCGCGCTCATCATGTCGTCGACGGGCCGGGCCCGGCGCTCGGCCACGAGGGCCCCGAAGTACAGGTAGAGCTCGAGCCCGGCCGCCGCCGCATCCTCGGGCTGGGCCACCGACCCGTCCTCGCGGTACAGCAGGCGATCCGACAGCTCCTTCAAGCGGCTGAAGTCGTCGGGCGGCGCGCCGAGCAGCGCTCCGATCAGGGCCATGGGCAGCCGGCCGGCGAGGTCGGCCACAAGCTCGCCACCGCCTGCCTCCACCAACGGCTCGAGCCACGCGTCGCACAGCGATCGCGTGGTCGCCTCCAGCTCCGCGATGCGCCGCGGCGTGAACGCCCGGCTCACCAGCCTGCGGAGGTCGTCGTGCCGCGGCGGGTCGGCGAAGATCATCATGTCGGGCGGGTCGCCGGGGCGCTGGATCTGCTCGAGCAAGGTCCCCTGCGCCGAGCTGAGCAGCCGCGGGTCGCTGAGCCCCGCGAGCACGTCGCCGAAGCAGCTCAGGGCAAAGAAGCCCCGTTCCTCGTCGTGGTAGAGCGGCGCCTCGGCCTGCATGCGGGCGTAGACGGGGAACGGGTCCTCGTGGAACTCGTACGAGGACGGGTCGTAGCGGAGCCGGTCGTCGTGGACGGCGCTAGAGGCCATAGACGCGGCGGGCGTTGCCGGCGACGATCAGGTCGCGCTCGTCCTCGGGGATGCCGGCGAAGTTCTGCTCGACGATCGCCTGCGAGTTCGGCCAGCTCGTCGCCGGGTGGGGGAAGTCGGTCGACCACATGATCTGCTCGATCCCGATCTCGTGGCGTAGCTCGAGGCCCCGGGGGTCGTCCACGAACGTGAGGTACATCTGCCGGTGGAAGTACGAGCTCGGCGTGTCGTCGAGCTCGGGGAAGTCGTACGGGCCGGCCGCCATGCGATCGATGGTGTCGAGGTAGTGGGGCACCCAGCCGAGGCTCGGCTCCACGAGCACGATCTTCAGCTCAGGGAACCGGGCGAGCACGCCGGGCAGGATCCAGAACGCGATGGTCTCGGCCAACCGCATGGCGGGCTGCGAGGTGAAGATCGCCTTCTGCGGGGTGGGGTCGCGGCGCAGCAGCTCGTAGAGCGACTGCACGAGCCCGAGGTGCTGGCTGATCGACATGCCCGCCTCGGACACCGCCGACCACAGCGGCCAGTACCGCTCGTCGTGGTACTCGGGGAGGTCGACCTCGGACGGGAACGTCGGGATGTGGATCGCCCGGGCGCCCTGAGCCGCCAGCTTCTCGACCTGGGCGACGGCGTAGTCGACGTCGAGGAGCGGCACCTGGTACGCGGGGACCAGGCGCTTCGGGTCGACCGAGGCGAACTCGAGCAGCACCCGGTTGAAGGCCTCGGAGGCTTCCTTCCAGCCGTCGCGCATGTGGCCGTAGTTCCTGAACGCGCTGACCTCGCTGTAGAGGATCTCGGCCGACACGTCGTCGCGGTCCATGGCTTCCAGCCGGGCCGCCCCGTCGTAGTAGCCGGGGTTCGTGATGGCCTCATGGCTGAACCCGGCGGCCAGGACCTTCGGATCGATGCCGCCGAGCTCCTCGATGTGCCGGGCGTTCTGGGCCGCCACCGCGGCGTCCCATTCGGAGTGGAACCGCGAGGCGAGGTTCGCCTTGATCTGGTCCGGCTCGATGCGGACGTGTGAATCGACCGAGATCAGCTGGGTGCTCACGGTCGCCCCCTCTCTCGACCGCCCCGGCGGTCATCTGGCCCTGCTGCGCACGATCGTGCATCTGTCATTGCAACTACTATGCGCCAACGTAGCGCGACGGCGGCCGAGCTGACAAGCGGCACCCGCCCATCGCGGCTGCGTCGGGCGGCGGGGCGACCATTGTGACTACTATGGCGTCGCTGGAGGGGTCGTGACCGGCCCGATCGTCGGAGGACGCGCATGGACCTGCCTCGAACCGGAAGCAAGCTGACGTGCCCGACGTGCGGCACCTCGGTCATCGTCGTGAAGGCGCCGACCGGCGTCCCCGCCTGCTGCGGAGCCCCGCTGCAGAGCTCGACGGGGGAGCGAGCCGACCGTGGCCAATGAGATCGGCAAGCGCTACGAGTGCGTCGAGTGCGGAGCGCTCTACCTCGTCGTGAAGCGGGGTGGCGGCACGATCGAGTGCCACGGCGTGCCGGCCGTCCAGCAGGCAGCCAAGCAGCTGCCGTCGTCGGACTGACCGGTGGACGTCAGCGTGGCCCTCCCGCGGCCGCGTGCGGCCGCTCCTGGCGCCGTCTGAGGCTCAGCCCCGCCGGAGGATCACGCCGGTCCGGCTGGCGGTCACCAGCGCGGTCCGGGCATCGCGGATCTGGTTCGTGGCCGTTCCCCGCAGCTGGCGCACGGCCTCGAGCGTCAGGTTCAAGCCGTGGATGTAGCCCTCGCCGATGAGCCCCCCGTTGGTGTTGCACGGCAGCGAGCCCGTCGGGCTCAGGTTGCCGTCGGCGATGAAGTGTCGGGCCTCACCGCGCTCGCAGAAGCCCAGCGCCTCGAGCTGCAGGAGCAGCATCGGCGAGAACGCGTCGTAGATCAGCGCCACGTCGAGCTCGTCGCGGGAGATGCCGGTCTCGTCGAAGAGACGGCGCGCGAGCACGGCGGAACCGTCCATGAACGAGAGGTCGGGTCGGTAGTGGTTGCTGGCGATCTCCTCCTCGAACAGTCCCGACGCCGATGCTGCCGCGATCACCACCGGCGGGCTTGCTCCCGGTGCCGACGCGGCGCGCGTGACCACCAGCGCGGCCGCGCCGTCGGTCTCGAGGCAGCAGTCGAACAGGCGGATCGCCGGCTCGGCCACCCAGCGGGAGGCCTGGTGGTCGTCGAGGGTGATGGGCCGCTCGTAGAAGTGGGCGTTGGGGTTGGTCGCGGCGTACGCCCGCATCTGCACGACGGCGCGCCCGAAGTCCACGCTGGTCGCGCCCGACGCGTGCATGTAGCGGACCGCGTTGAGCGACATCCATGAGGCCGGCGTCAGCACGCCGTAGGGGGCGCACCACTGCATCGCGGTGGTGCCCGAGTGCGACGACGTGGGTCGCGCCACGGTCTGCGCGGCGCCGAACCGTGATCCCGAGCGAGCCTTGATCGCGCGGTAGGCCACGACGACCTCGGCCGCACCGGACAGCACCGCCGCCGCTGCGTGCAGCAGCACGCCCTGGGACCCGCCGCCGCCGTAGGGCACGCGGCTCGACCACCCGATCTCGGGCGTGCCCAGGGCTCGCACCAGCTCGGTCTCCTCGACCGGATCGATCGTGTAGCTGACGAGGCCGTCGACGTCATCGCTGGTGAGGCCGGCGTCGGCAAGGGCGGCGACGATCGCCTCCGCCGCGAGCTGCGTCTCGCTGCGGCCGGCCGCGCGCGAGTATTCCGTCTGGCCGATGCCGACGATGGTGGCGTCGCCCACGAGCGTCGTCACGACCGTTGACCGCGCGGCCGGAAGAGCGGGACCACCCCGTCGTCTTTCGTGGGCTCGAACGTGACCTCCACCTCCATGCCGATGGCGACGCGCTCCGGCTCGACGCCGACGAGGTTGGAGAGCATGCGGACGCCCTCGTCAAGGTCGACGAGGGCGGCGACGACCGGATACGTGAAGGCCGGATTCTGCGGATAGTGCAGGAGCGCGTAGCTGTACACGGTGCCGTTGCCGCTCAGCTCGTGGGCTTCGAGCTCGATCGAGTGGCAGGCCGGGCACATGGGCCGGGGCGGGTGGTGCAGTCGGCCGCACGACCGGCACCGCTGGGCGACCAGCCGCCCGGCTCGCGCTGCGTCCCAGAACACGGCGCTGTCCTCCGTGACCACGGGGGCGGGGCGCGTCGGCCCGACGTCGCTCACGGTCGCTCGATCGGTGCGTCGAGGACCGCGCGGTCGGCGGCGAGCGCGTCGATCTGCTCGTGCGTGTAGCCGTGCTCGAGCATGACCTCGCGGGTGTGCTCGCCGCACCGGCTGGGGGCGCGCGGCACGACCGCGGGCATGGCGCTCAGGTCGACGAGGATGCCTGGGTCCTCGAACCGCCCGACGCCGGTGGTCCACGTCTCCGAGACCAGCCGCCTCGATCGGGCCTCAGGGTCGTCGAACAGCGTGCGACAGAACGTCTCGTCGATGATCTCGGCGGGGACGGCGGCGTCGTCCAGCGCGGCGGCCCACGTTGCGGCATCGGCCTCCGCGAACCGGGCTTCGAGCAGCGCGGCGGCCTTCGCCGGGTCGTCGAGCAGCGCCGCCGGCTCGCCAGCGACGAGGCTGAGCAGGCGCGCCCGGACGTCGTCGTCCGCGGCCACCACGAAGATCCACCGGTCGTCCACGCAGCGGAACATCCGGTGGAACGGCGACAGCCCGTACTGGTCGCCGTCGACGTGGCTCCACCCTCCGGGCGTGCCGTCCTCGTGGATCCAGGCGTACGACGTGTGCAGGAGCCCGGCGTTGACGATCGACGTGCTGACGGCCTGGCCCTCGCCGGTGCGCTCCCGGTGATAGAGGGCGGCCGTGATCGCCGTGGCCGCCAGCAGCGCGTTGCCGGTGTCTCCCATGTTCGACCGGCTCCACAGCGGCGGGTTGCCGGCATCGCAGCCGCCGTCCTCCCACTCGGTCCCGGTGAGGGCCGCCGCGGTCTGGTCGGTGCCGGGCAGGTCGGAGCGGGGCCCCTTCTCGAACCCCCGCGTGTTGCACACGATGATCCGCGGGAAGCGGGCGTGGAGCGTCTCGAAGTCGAGGCCCAGGCGGGCGGCGGCGCCGGGCCTCCAGTTCGTCGCAACGACGTCGGCGCGCTCGATCAGCCGGTCGAGGACGGCCCGCCCGTCCGCGTGCTTGAGGTTGATGGCGATGCTGCGCTTGCCCCGGTTGGTGCCGAGGCCCATGTGGGTGCCCGACCAGTAGGTGTCGTGCAGCGCGTGCACCTTCAGCACGTCGGCGCCCAGGTCGGCCAGCATC
>JAODBM010000002.1 GCA_025463985.1 Acidimicrobiales bacterium | reverse complement strand
GCGCGGTCCGCACCCCGGGCGGCGTCCTCGACCCCTCGGAGCGCCGCCGAGCGACGGCCAGCAGGGCCAGCACGAGCGGTGGCCACAGGATGTAGAACTGCTCCTCGATCGCCAGGCTCCACGTGTGCTGGAGCCACGACGGCAGCAGCGCCTGGTCCCAGTAGCTGGCGCCCCGCACGATCGAGTACCAGTTGGCCACGTAGCCGAGCGTCGCCAAGCCGTCGGCGCGCAGCTGGCCCCGGTTGACCGCAGGCACCTGGGTGTGCGCCGCCAGACCGATGGCCACGACCACGGCCAGGAGGGCGGGCAGCAGCCGCCGGGCGCGCCTGCTCCAGAACGCGCCGAGCGCGATGCCGCCGGTGGCCCGCCACTCGAGGAGGAGCAGCGACGTGACCAGGTACCCCGAGAGCACGAAGAAGAGGTCGACGCCCAGGTAGCCACCGACGAGGTGCCCCGCGTGGAACCACAGGACCGCGGCCACGGCCACGCCGCGCAGGCCGTCGAGGGCCGGGATGTGGGGGAGGCGCCGCCGGACGGCCACCGCCGGCTCGTCGCTGCGGGGATCGGCGGCGTCGAGCCCCGGGAGGACAGCGCCGGAAGGCCGCCACGTCACGGGCGGGATGGTAGGGGAGCGAACCGACCTCCGGCCGGCTCGGCCGCCGCGGGTTCGGCGTCGAGGTGTGCGGCGGGAGACGCCGGGGTCCCGAACCGGGATGCGGGTCGTAGCGTGTCGGACGTGTCGCGCCGCCCCATCCTTGGAATCCGCCTCCGGCCCACCCGGGTCCTCGCGATCATCGCCGTGGGCGCGGCGAGCGCCTGCGCGAGCGCCGCACCACGCCAGGGGGCGGCGACCGCTCCCTCCTCGTCAACCCGTCCCGCCTCCGCAGCGACGGCCCAGCCCGCGACCTCCACCCCGGCCGCCGCCGCGAGCCCGCGGGCGTACGCGGTCGGCTCGCGCACCACCACGATGGTCGACACCAGCCGGCCGACGCTGGGCGACGCCTCGCGGGGCATCGCCGCGGCCACGTCCCGGCGCCTGCCGGTGCTGATCCTCTATCCGGCCACCGGCTCGCCCTCCAGCGCGGCCATCCCGCCCGCACAGCCCGGTGCGCCGATCGCCAACGGACGGTTCCCGCTCGTCGAGTTCTCCCATGGCGTCACCGCCTCGGGCCCGGAGTACGCGCCGCTGCTCGCTGGCATCGCTCGAGCCGGCTACGTGGTCGTGGCGCCGACGTTCCCGATGACGAGCGGCCAGGGCGCGTGGAAAGACCTCACCGACTATGCGAACCAGCCCGCCGACGTCGCGTACGTGCTGTCGCGGATGGCGGCGCTGGACGCGCAAGCCGGCGACCCGCTGGCGGGCCACCTCGACCTCTCCGAGATCGCGGTGGCCGGTCACTCGCTCGGGGCCATGACCACGCTCGGCTTCTTCAACAGCTGCTGCGTGAACGCCCGGGTGAAGGCGGCTGTGGCGGTGAGCGGGGTGCTGGCGTCCTTCGGCGGGGGTGACTTCAGCAAGCCGCCATCAATCCCGCTGCTGCTGATCCACGGACAGCAGGACAGGACCGTGCCCTACAGCTCCAGCACGGACACGTTCGCAAAGCTGCCCGGGCCCCGCGGGCTGCTCACGGTCCCGGCCGGCACCCACACCGGCGTGCTGACGCCCCCGGGCCGCCGGTCGCTCACCGGCGACCTCATCGTGGCCTTCCTCGACCTCGAGCTGCGGCACGACGCGGCGCGCTGGAACGCCATCGCCGCCGAGCTGCGTCCTGGCGACGTGGCATCGCTGGCGGTCGCCGGCGGCCTCCCCGCCCCGCGCACCGCGTCCTGAGCGGCGGGGCCCGCGGGCCCGGCCCGGCCTCGGTGGCCAGACGGCGTCAGGTCGAGAGGCGGTCGAGCACGTTGCGGGTGATCTGTTCGACGTCGGGGTCCCGCCCGCTCAGGCCGTGGGCCCAATCGGTCGAGCCCGAGGTGATGACGGTGCCGCCGCCGCTCGACGTGTACGAGCCGAGCACGGCGTGGCCGTGGGCGATGCGCTGGGCCGCGTCGGCGTCGCGCGTGCCGAACAGGCGGGCGGCGATGAACTCCAGCTCGGACGGATCGCCCGGGTGCGGCGGGCGGGTGGCGGTCTCATGGGTGAAGTGGGCGGCCGGGGCCGTGCCGATGATCTCGAAGTCGTGGGGCGTGCCGTCGTCGCCGGTCGGCACCGGCAGGCCGTCGCGGTACGTGAGCTCGCACCCGTCGCACTCGTAGCCGACGATGGTGGCGTCGGCGCCGAGCAGGTCGCCGTAGCCGATGTCGGTGCCGTCGAAGATCCAGTGCTCGGGCCGGTGCACGGTGTAGCCACCCGCGCCGCGGGCCACAGCCTTGCCGATGCGGTGGTAGCCGCCGCGGGCGAAGCTCACCCCGGTCATGTGGTTCTCGGGCCGACCGATCAGGTGGTCGGACCAGATGCTGGTGAGCTCGGCCATCCGCTCGGTCTCATAGACGGGATCGTCCTTGAGCTGGGCCTTGTAGCCGACCATGGTGGCCGCCGGCCCCTCCGCTGTGGCGTCCTCCATGCGCACCTGCCAGAACGACGTGTTGCCGGAGAAGAACGCGGCGTTGCCGCCGCCGGCGATGAAGCCCTCGACGCTGTCCCGCATGCCCACCGACCAGTACTCGTCGTGGCCGACCGACAGGAAGAGCCGGTAGCCGTCGGGCCGGTGGCCGAGGAGGTCGGGGTGGTCTTCGACGTCGGCGTTGGTGACCACGTCGATCTGATATCCCGAGCGCTCGGCCCACTCGATGAACGGCAGCTCCCAGTCGGGCCAACCGGCGGATCCGGCCCACGGCGACAGGTGGTTCAGCGTGAGATAGCCGACGTGCGCCGCCATCTGACGATCGGGCGGGTGCATGACGGTGACCCGTCGGCCGACGCCGGGCGGCTTGGCGAGATAGCCGGGCTCCATCGGCCGTTGCAGCGAGACCGCGGTCGCGCCGGTGTACAGGTTGCGACCCCCGAAGTCGTTGTACGCGTGCCAGGTGTTGGTCGCCAACGCCATGAGGATGCGCGCGCTCGTCGCCTCCGGCGTCGGGCGCACGACGAAGAAGGCATGGCTCTGGCGGGCCTTTCCGCCGACCTCGATCGTCAGCGTCACCTCGTAGTAGCCCGAGCGCCACGACGGATCGACGTCGATCGAGCAGGCGACCGGCCACCCGCAGCCGCCGGTCGACGCGTCGCGCGGCGTCGCATGATCGCCCGCCTCGACCTTGGGATCACGGAAGACGACCGTGCGCCCGCCGCCGACGCGGGCCACCTCGACCACCGTGGTCCGCGCCCCGGGCGAGGACAGGTGCAGGTCGACGCGCCCACCGGCGACGGCGGACTGCGGCCAGCAATATCCGGTCACCACCTGGTACGGCATCGCGTGACCTTACGAGACCGATCGACGGTCATACCGGGCCGTCCCGCGGACGATCGTCGGCGTTTCAACCGCTCGCCGGCCCGACCTCTATGTTGTCCGTCCGGGCGAGAGAGGAACTTGCTGAACGTTGGTAGCGACGGCTGAGGGCCGGACGGCCGCGGCACCGGACACTCGTGGGGGAAAGCGGGGATTGCGCCACATCGGCGCGCTCGACGGGCTGCGGGGCGTGGCGGTCGCGGCCGTGCTCGTGTTCCACGGGGGCCACCTTCGTGGTGGCTATCTCGGGGTCGATCTCTTCTTCGTGCTGTCGGGATACCTGATCACCCTCTTGCTGCTGGCCGAGTGGCGCCGCAACCGCCGCATTCGGCTGGCCGAGTTCTGGGCACGGCGGGCCCGGCGACTGTTCCCGGCGCTGTTGGTGATGCTCGTGGGCATCGCCGCCTACGCCCACTTCGTGGCCATCCCCGAAGAGCTCGGCAGCATCCGGGCCGACAGCTTCGCGACCCTGTTCTACGTGGCGAACTGGCACGCCATCCTCGCCGGCCACACGTACTTCCAAGCCGGGCTCGCACCGTCACCGCTGGAGCACACGTGGAGCCTGGCGATCGAGGAGCAGTTCTACGTGATCTGGCCGCTCGCGGTCGTGGCGCTGCTGCGTTGGCGGAGCAAGCCCAGCACCATATTGCGGGCCGCGGTGGCGGTGGCGGTCGTCTCGGTGGCGTTGATGGTCGGGCTGCACCTGACCGGCGCCGCCTCTCCGAACAGCCTCTATCTGGGCACCCACACCCGCATCGCCGCCATCGCCATGGGTGCCGCACTCGCGGCCTGGCAGGTGGGACACGGCCACACCAAGGACCGGACGTCGCGCCTCGCTCTGGAGGCCGCAGCGGTCGCGTCGGTCGCTTTCCTGGCGTTCATGTGGGCGGGGACCGACCTCACGACCACGGTCATCTACACGTTCGGCCTGGCCTGGTGCGGCGTGGCCGTCACCACGATCATCGCCGCCGCCACCCATCCCGAGCGGATGGTCGTCTCCAAGGCGCTGACCTTCGCACCGCTGCGCTGGCTCGGGCTCATCAGCTATGGCGTGTACCTGTACCACTGGCCGATCTACCTGTACTTGACCGAACACCGCACCGGGTTGTCCGGCTGGACGCTGCTCCTCGTCCAGGCGTCGGCCGCAATCGCCATCGGGACGATCTCGTACGTGCTCCTTGAACGGCCCATCCGCTACGGCGCGCTGAAGGGCGTGACCGCCAAGGTGGCGATGCCCGCCGCCGCGGTGGTCACCGCCATCGCCCTGATCGCGGCCACGAGTGGCGCCATCTCCGCCATCACCCAAAGCCGCGACGCCGCGGCCGCCGTCGCGTCCGGCCAGACCGGCACGCCAAGGCTCATGGTGGCCGGCGACTCGGTGGCCTATGTGCTGGGCGTGGAAGGCATCGCGCCGATCCGCAATGAGCTCGGCGTCACGCTGGTGAACGTCGGCTCCATCGGCTGCACCCCGATGGTCGGCTTCGGCCCCCCGCTCAGGACCTTGAACTCGGGGCCGGACTTCCTCCGCAAGGACTGCACCAAGAACTTTTCGACGTTCGCCGATCAGTACCGACCGGACGTGGTGATGCTCCTGTACGGCACCCTGTTCAGCTACAACATCGTGCTGGACGGCACCCAACGCGACCAGTGCGATCCGCGCTATGAGGAGCTCTCGCGGGGTCAGCTGAAGCGCCAGGTGGCCGACCTTTCGAAGCACGGCGCCACGGTCGTCTTGGTCACGTCACCAGGCGTGCAGGACCCGGCGACCTTGGTTCGCTTCGGCATACCGGACGACATGCGCCGGGCCGCATGCTCGAACGACGTGATTCGGCAAGTGGCGCGCGCCGACCGGCGCACGCGGCTCGTGGACCTCGATGCGTTCGTGTGTCCCAAGGGCAGATGCATCGAGGAGCACGGCGGGCAGAAGCTTCGGTCCGACAGCGTGCACTACCGCTATGACATGGCCAAGTACGTGTCGCGATGGCTCGTCCCTCGGGTCCTGGTGGCCGCGCGGCAGCATCCATGAGTGTCCGGTGCGGTGGTGCGCTACGTTCATCACCTCAGTAGCCCACATGTGGGGCGCCGTACGAAAGGATCGTCTCAGTGCCCGACGATGAGGTCTTCGAGGACGGTTGGGAGGACGACGAGCCCTCCGGGCCGGAGCCCGACCATGAGCGGTCGAGAAATCCCCGGGTCATCTGGATCGCGGGCGGTGCCGTCCTCGTGGTGGCGGTGATCATCGTCGCGGTCGTGCTCAGCAGGAGCTCAAAGAACACCTCCAGCAGCACGTCGTCGACCACGACCGCCCCGGGCGGCAAGACCACGAAGACGTCGAACAAGCTGGCGTGGCCCGGTGCTGTCGCCGGACGTCCGGTCGAGTTCGGCAAGCGCGGCGACGGGCCCGACAAGGCAAAGGCCCTCGCGGCGCCGGGCGTCTACATCTGGAACGACTTCGACGGCTGGCATGTCTGGGTCGTGAAGGGTGCGGGCACCGAGAAGGTCAAGGTCCAGGTGGCGAGCGACAAGCCGCTCGTGGGGGCAACCGTCGTCGGGACGGCCCCGACGGGCCTGGTCAAGACGCCCGACCGGGTCACGTTCGACTTCTCGACCACCACGGCGCACGTCTCCGGCCTGAACATCAACCTCGGCTTCTTCGGCAAGTCGGTGATCATCTCGGTCGATGGGGGCAGCGGGCCGCTGGACACCAAGCTGATCTTCCGGGGCTCGAAGCGCGTTCCCGCCACGACCAACCCCGACGTGGAGCAGAAGCTCCCGGCGTGATCGCGGCCAGTCGACCGGGCTCGCATGACCCGCGGCGACTGCCGTACTCTCCCGTCTCACGGCCACGGGCGGCTCTGCCCGAGGCCCCTTCGTGGGAGAGGGAGCGCGCGTGAACGAGCGGACGACCGACGGCGGCGACACCGGTGACGACGGGGCCGCCCTCGCATTGGGTGGCGCCGCCCACCGTGTCCGCTTCATGGCGTCCACGGCGATCAGCGGCGCCGAACGGGCCGGCGGTGCCCGCGGGCGCGTCCCACTGCTCCAAGCGCTCGGGGCCACCGGAAAGCTCACCGGTCACAAAGCGCTCGCTCGTTTTCGGCGCAATGCAGACGCCACCGACGGCGGTCCGGGCTGGGTGTCCACCGTGGTCCATGGGCTCCACATCACCGCGCCGACCTGGTGGGACCTCACCTATCTCTACGGCGAGGTCTTCGTTGGCCGGGCCTACCACTTCGAGGCGACGACCGATCGCCCGTTCATCGTGGACGCCGGCGCCAACATCGGTATGGCCACGCTCTACTTCAAGCGGCTCTATCCGAACTGTCGGATCCTGGCCTTCGAGCCGAACGCGGCGATGGCCGACATCTACGAGGAGAACGTGCGGAACAACGGGTTCGAGGACGTCCACCTCGAGCGCGCCGCGCTGTGTGCCACCGACGGCGAGATCGACTTCTTCGTCGACTCGTCGCTCGCCGGCGGGCTCACCAGCAGCATGAACGCGAGTCGCGTGACCGGCGAGGTGCAGCATGTGCCGGCCGCCCGACTGTCCAGCTTCCTCGACGCTCCGGTGGACATGCTCAAGCTCGATGTCGAGGGTGGCGAGCACGACGTGATGACCGATCTGGTGAGCAGCGGCGCGATCTCGACGGTGCGGCGCATGACCATCGAGTACCACCACCACATCACGCCCGAGGAGAATCGCCTGGGCGGGTTCCTGGCGCAACTCGAGGGCGCAGGCCTCGGCTATCAGATCCATGCCCCGACGCCGGCCATCGGTGCCGGCATCTACCAGGACCTCGCGATCGACGCCTATCAGCGGTCCGAACTGCCGGCCCCCGGCTGACCTCGCGTGAGGTCACCGCGGCGGTGACGCGGCCCCAACTCGGGCGATGATGCGCGGCTTCCAGCAGTAGCGTCGCCGCACTGCAGGGGCGGGGGCGACGGTCGTTCGGGGAAATGCGTGGTGTAAACAGACGCGGGCAACGACGAGGTTGTCAGTTCGCATCGGGCGGTTGTTCGAGAGGGTCTTGCACTGGCAACTGTCACGACGGGTTCTGACGCGCGAGGCACCGGTGGGCGCACGTCGAGCTCGACGAACCCCTCGCGTCGTCCCACGGCGGCGCTCAGTGGACGCTTGCCCGCCCTGGACGGGGTGCGGGGGGCGGCGGTCGCGGCCGTGCTGCTGTACCACGGCGGTCATCTTCGGGGCGGATACCTCGGCGTCGACCTGTTCTTCGTGCTGTCCGGCTACCTGATCACGACGCTGCTCTTGCGCGAATGGGGGCGCAACCGAGCGATCGGTCTCGGCCACTTCTGGGCTCGACGGGCCCGCCGGCTGTTCCCCGCGCTGCTGTTGGTCATGCTCGGCATCAGCGTCTATGCCTGGCTCGGAGCGGATCCGACCGAGATGCATGGCATCCGGACCGACGGACTGGCCACGTTGTTCTATGGCGCCAACTGGCACACGATCTTTGCCGGACAGGTCTATGGCGACCAGTTCCACGCCCCGTCGCCGTTCACCCACACGTGGAGCCTCGCGATCGAGGAGCAGTTCTACGTGATCTGGCCGATCGTCGTGATCGGACTGCTGCGCCTGCGCTCGCGGCCCCGCATCATCATGCAGGCCGCGGTGGTGGCCGCGATCGCATCGGTCGCGCTCATGATCGGGCTCCACGTCACCCATACCGTCTCTGACAACAGCCTGTACCTGAGCACCCCGACCCGGTTGGCGGCCATAGCGATGGGCGCGGCGCTGGCCGCGTGGCAGGTCAAGCATCCCCATGCCGCCCGACCGAGCACCCGCTATGCGATCGAGGGCCTGGCCTTGGTCTCGGTGGCCTTTCTCGCCTTCATGTGGTCGCGGACCGAGCTCACGAGCAGCTTTCTCTATTCCGGCGGCCTCGCGCTCTGCGGCCTCGCCGGGACCGTGATCCTGTTGGCGGTCACCCACCCGCGGCCATTGGTGCTGGCGCCGGTGCTGCGCCTCTCGCCCCTCCAGGCGCTGGGGCTCATCAGCTACGGGCTCTATCTGTGGCACTGGCCGATCTTCGTGGTGGTGTCGTCGGACCGCACCCACCTGCACGGTTGGGCCCTGTTCGGCGTGCAGGTCGCGCTGTCATTGGCCATCGCCGTGCTCAGCTACATCGTCATCGAGCGGCCCATCCGCTACGGCGCCTTCACGGCCACCGAAGCCCGGGCCGCCGGGTTCTCGGTCGCGGTCATCGCGGTCGTCGCCCTCGTGGCCAGCACGATGGGCGGCATCTCGTCGGGCCAGGATCTGGCCAAGGCGGCACGATCGAGCGCCACCGCCGGCTCGGGTGGCGCCGGATCGACGCCGCTCCTCTTGGTCGGTGACTCGGTGGCCGTCGGGTTGGACATCGATGGGCTCGTGCCGCTGCGCCGGGAGCTGCACGTCGACGTCACCAGCGGCGCCCAGGTCGGCTGCAACTACATGGCGTCGGTCGGGGTCCTCAAGGGCGAGAACGGCCAGCCAATCGGGACGAACTTCGCTCGGGACTGCTCCCCGCAGTACGCGTCGCTGGTCGCCCAAGCCCGACCCTCCGTCGTGCTGCTTGTGCTCGGCAACCGCCCGGCGACGTCCTCGGTGGAGGTCGCGGGCCGGAACCTGTACGCCTGCGATCCCGCCTACCAGCTGCTGTACCGGCAGCGCCTCACTCAGATCGCAGGGGTGCTCACCAGCCGCGGGGCCGTGCTCGTCGCCGCCACCACGCCGCGAGCGGCCGGCAGCGGCGGCAACGTCGTCGCGGTCAACAAGACCGTGGCCTGCCAGAACGACGCGCTGCGCTCGGTGGTCACCGCCGATCCGGTGCACCTGCGCCTCATCGACCTCGACGCCTTCGTCTGCCCGCGCGGTGCCTGCCAGCTCAAGCACGGCGGCGCCGTGCTGCGGGCCGACAGCATGCACTTCCGGGGTCCTGGCGCGAAGTACGTGACCCGCTGGCTCGTTCCCCGAGCGCTGGCGCTCGCCAAAGCTCGTCGCTGATCGCGATCCGGCGCCCGGCATCCGGTCGCGTCGCCCGGCGCTGCGCCGCGCGCGGCGTCGACTATGGCTCCGAGAGGTAGATCCAGACCTCGTCCACGCCGCCCTCGCCGCCGATGGTTGCGAGGCGGGCGGCGGCCAGGAAGTCGACGCTCCCGACGGTCTGCACCCAGTGGTGGGCGAGGGCGTTCGGGAGCAGCTGGGACCGGGCCAGGCGGTCGAGATCCAGGAGCACCTCGCTGCCCTTGGCCTGCTTGGCCAGTGCCTGCACGCCCGTGCTCGTGATCTCCAGGCCGCCCCGCGCCGGCAGGGTGCGGACGAGCCGCGCGAGCAGGGCGTCGCGCTCTGAGGCGATGTCGCGGGTCACGAAGCGGATGTGGCCGACCAGCTTGCCGTCGTGCTGCGGCGGCGCCGTCAGGCTCGACACGATCGAGAGGGTGCCGTTGACGTGCTGGCCCGAGTACGTGAGGTGCGACCGGTAGGCGACGTCGGCAACGGTCTGCACGTAGGGGTGATAGCCGCTGGTGACGAGGCCGGCGACGACCGCGGGACCCACCTGCAGCAACGAGCTCTGACCGTTCATCGCGATCCGGTAGCTGCCCTTCGGAACGTTGGCGCGGACGTCTCGGATGAGCCGAGGCAGCTGTTGGAACACCGCCGAATCGCGCACGTCGGTCGACTTGGTGTCCAACGGCACGAGCACCGCGGCCAGGCAGGCGAGGCCGATCAAGACCTGTGTCACGGGCCGCTGCCACCGGCGCCGGTGGCGCTTCGCGAGCAGCTGCCAGCCCATCCACGCGACGGCCAGATAGACGCACAGCGAAGCCATCCACATCCAGCGCAGGTTCGTGGCCTGCAGCTCGCCGGCGGTCGGCAGCGATGCTGCGCTGGCCATGCCTCCCAGCAGGGCGACCGCGACCACGAGCGCCAGGACGACGAGGTCACGCCGGTGCTGGCGGCGGGCGACGTACGTCAACGAGCCCAAGGCGATCAGGGGCAGGAGGCCCAGCAGCTCGGTGGACGTGCTCACGACCTGCGAGTTCGCCGCGGCCACCTGGCGCACGAACACCGGCACCGGCGCCAAGGCGAGGCCGGCCCGCTCGAAGGCGAAGCCCCAACCCTTCGGCTTGCCGTTCCCCGAGGTGAACGTGCGCAGGATCGAGGTGAGGTTGCCCTGGTCGAAGAACTGATCGATGAACACCGGCAGCCAGAGGAGCGCGCCGAGCGCGAGGGCGATCCAGTACATGCGGTGCACCGCGTGCCGGGTCAGGCCGCCCGGAGGTCGCCGGCCGCTCTTGTTCACGCGCAGGAGGCTCCGAACCCCAAAGAACAGGCCGACGATCACGAGTGGCCCGCCGAAGGACAGGTAGGCCAGGTGGTCCTGCAGGGAGAAGCTCCCGACCACGATGAACAGCGGGATGAGCTTGATGTCGCTCACGGCCACCGACCAGACGAGCAGCACGAGCAGCAAGCTGGCCATCGTGCCGATCGAGGAGCTCACGGGGTCGTGCAGGAAGACGGTGTGCAGGGACCACACCATCACCACGACCAGGGTGGTGAACAGGGACATGAGCGGCAGGCCGCCGCGGCGGAAGGCGACCCACGCGCCGGTCACCATCGCCGCGCCGTTGATCAGGCCCGCGCCGACCAACAGGGCGGCCCGCATGCCGAAGATCGCCTCGAGCGGTGCCATGGCGTAGAACTCGAACGGACCCGGGTGGAAGCTCTGCACGCCGCTCAAGGTGCCGCCCGTCGACGGTTGGCCGATGAGGGGCGGGTGACCCGAGATCACGTCGTGCACGCGCAGGCCGATCAGGGCGTTGTCGCCGGCCGGCACCCAGCCCCGGTGCCAGGCGATCGCGGTGATCACGAGGGCGGGCAGCCCCGCCGCGACCAGCAAGAGCACCGCCAAGCCACGGCCGACCGGGTCGAGGCGGCGCACGTAGCGCGCCTGTGCCGCGCCGGACGTCCGGGCACGACGGGCCGCGGCCGGTCGGCGACCGGCACCCGAGGGCGCCTCGCTGGGGCTCCCTCGCCGGCGCACGTCGTCGGCCGCCCGGGTCTGCACCATCCAAAGCCTCCGCAGTCGGGCCAGGACGCCCGGCCACCGTCGCTGGAGCATAGGGCGCAATCGACACGACATATCGGACCGAGCAACCTGTCTGCGGGGGTTCGGGGCGAGGCAAGCACACGGACTAACCTCACGTGGTCTGCGCGGAGAGCGCGGATCGCCGCGGGCCCGAGCGACTGCCCGTCGGCGTGCGCTCACCCGCAGGGAGAACAGCTCGCCGATGAACGACCCCGACGATCGACCAGAGGCGGACGGTGGGGATGCCGGGAGCGATGACCAGGCCGCTGAAGCCCCGTCGGGCTCGGCCGCGGCGCCACCGTCACGCCCGCCGGACTCCCGCCCCACCGGTCGGAGCCGCAAGGCCCCGCCGCGCCAGTCGCGCTACGACGACGACGACGATGACGCCGACGACGCTCCGCCACGCCGCTCGCGTCCTGCCGCTCAGAGCCGTCCCGCCCCGCCGCCCCAGTCGCGCTACGACGACGAAGACGACGATGACGCCGATGCCCCGCGTCCGCAGCGGCCCGCCAGGCCGGGCCGGCCCGCGCCGCTCCTCGAGCGCGTCCGCCGGGATCGGACGACCCTCTACGTCGCGGTCGCGGCGCTGGTCGTCATCGCGGTGCTGGCGATCCTGCTCGTCACGAAGAAGAGCGGCGGGAACAACAGCGCGGCGCCGACCACCGGGGCCTCGACGCCGCAGAGCGGGCAAGGCGGGACCACGACGCCGAAGCTGTGCGGGAACCTGCCGCCGGAGCTGGGCGGCCAAGCCGGCACCGCGGCGTCCGGCCCGCCGGGCGTCTACATCTGGAACGACTTCTACAACGTCCACATCCGCGCCAAGGGTGGGGCTTACACGATCAAGGTCAGCGGTTCGGCGCCGGTCAAGGTGAAGGACGCGCCGGCCGCGGCCGCGGAGAGCAAGGCCTACGGGCCGTCGTTCACGGACTGGGCCGCGGCCAAGTCCAAGGGCGGGTCCGCCCTGGTGGCGGGGAACGTGGTCACGATCTCGGTGCCGGCCAGCTCCGCGCCGCTCGGCCCCAACCTGGACGTGAGCTGCGACGTCAAGGCCATGACCGTCGACGTCTCCAGCCCCGCGGGCCCGGTCCCGGCGAGCGACATCCACCTGGGCGACAGCGGCAAGGCCATCAGCAACCCGCTCCCGATCAACCGCGAGACCAGCTAGTGACATCCGGTTTCGGCCGCCCCACGAGCGCGGGCCCGCGGGCGCGCCGGTCAGGCCGCTGAGCTCGCCCGTGGCCGGCACCGGGATCCGCCGATCGGTCGAGCTGCTCGAGGCGTTCCGTCGCGAGCAGGTCGACCCCGACGCGACGTACGCGCGCCTGGCCGCCGACAGCGTCGAGCTGCTCTCGCGCTATACGTCGCTCGACCAGCGGGTCGCGCTCGACGTCGGGGGCGGCCCGGGCTACACGGCCGCCGCGCTGCGGGCCGCCGGGGCCCACGCGTTCACCGTCGATCCGTCCGCCGACGAGCTGCGGCTGCACGGCCGCCAGCCCGAGGGCGCGCTGGTGGGCGATGGACGGGCGCTGCCGGTCCGCACCGGGAGCGTGGACGTCTGCTGCTCGTTCAACACGCTCGAGCACGTGCGAGCACCGTGGGCGTTCCTGGACGAGCTCGTGCGCATCACCCGGTCCGGCGGCGTCGTGTTCGTGTGCGTGACGAACTGGCTCTCCCCGTGGGGCGGCCACGAGACCTCGCCGTGGCACTACCTCGGTGGGGAACGAGCGGCGAGCCGCTACGCGCGCCGCACTGGCCTGCCACCCAAGAACCGCTACGGCGAGAGCCTCTTCGAGATCGGCGTCGGGGAGGTCCTGCAGTGGGCCGAGCGCCATCCCGGCGTGGCCTTGCGCGACGCGTTCCCTCGCTACTACCCGTCGTGGTGCCGTCCCCTCGTGCGCCTACCTGGAGTGCGCGAGGTGGCCACCTGGAACCTGGCCCTCGTGCTCGATCGGCACTGAAGGAGATCTGTGGACACCAAGCCCACCGTTTCGGTCGTGGTCCCGGTCAAGGACTCGATCCGCACCATCGAGGCGTGCCTGCGCTCGATCCGGGCGCAGACCTGGCCCGACGTCGAGCTCGTGGTGATCGACAACTTCAGCACCGACGGCACGTGGGACGTCGTGCAGCGCTACGCGCACCACGCCGAGCAGGCCGGCCCCGAGCGCAGCGCTCAGCGCAACCTGGCCGTCGAGCGGGCCAAGGGCGCCTGGGTCCTGTGGATCGACGCCGACATGGAGCTGCCACCGAGCATCGTCGAGCGGGCCATGGAGGTGGCCCTCGACGAGGAGGCCGACGGCGTGTTCATCCCTGAGGTCACCGTGGGCGACGGCTACTGGACCGCGTGTCGGGCGCTCGAGCGCTCGTGCTGCGTGGAGGAGGTGCTCGTGCAGTCGCCGCGCCTCGTGCGCCGGGACTACCTGCGGCGCACGGGCGGGTTCCTCGAGTCGCTGTCGGGCACCGAGGACGCCGAGCTGCGGTCGCGCATGATCGCGGACGGGTGCTCGCTGGCCTGGATCCCCGACCTGATCGTGCACGACGAGGGCCGGATGAGCCTGCGCTTCATCCTCGAGAAGCGCTACTACTACGGCCGCGGGCTGAAGCGGTACAAGGCGCAGCACCCCGGCGCCCTCTCGGGCCAGGCCGGGGCCGCCGTCGGCGCGTACCGGCGGCACTGGCGGCGCCTGGCGGCGCAACCGCTGGTGTCGGCGGGGGCCGTCCTCATGCGGGGCGGCGAGTTCGCGGCCTACGGCATCGGCGCCGCGGTCGGTGCGCTGGAACGCGACGCGCAGGACGCCGCGCTCTCATGACCCGGTCGACCGCACCTCCGGGGCGTCAGGTGCCACGTTCCCTCACCCAGGCCGCTGCGTCGGTCGTCCTCGGGGCGCCGGCCGCGCCCGCGCGCCTGGGCGCCCACGGCCCGAGCAGAGCGTGACCGACGTCGGGGCCGATCCCGGTCTCCGCCCCCCACCCGACGATGCCGACCGACCGGCGGCCGAGCCCGAGCCCGAGCCCGAGCCGGCGCCGGCGTCGGGCGAGGCGGGTCAGCCGCCGGACCGGACCGCGCGCGGCGCGCCCTCGTCCAGTCGAGCCGAGCAGATCGCGTTCGTCGCGTTCCTGGTCATCATCGCCATCGCGGTCACGGTGCCGTCCTGGGGGCGGTTCGCGCCCGACACCCGACCCGACCTCTACCAGCAGCCCGGGCGCCTGCTGAAGTCCACCCTGCAGGCCTGGGTCGGCGGCGGCAGCGGTCTGGGTCAAGGCAACTTCAACACCGGCACGGCGCCGGTCGCGGCCGTGGTGTGGGTCATCCGCTCGTTGGGGGCGCCGGCGTGGCTGGCCGTGCGCATCTGGCGGTTCCTGCTGCTCGTGGTCGCCGCGCTCGGGATCCGGCGCTACCTCGGCGTGCTGTTCGGCGATCGGCTCACCGTGGTCGGGCGGTCGCTGGCCACCGTGTTCTGGTTGGTCAACCCGTACGTGATCGTGGGCGCCAACACGACGCCGGTGCTGCTGCCCTACGCCCTGCTGCCGTGGACGCTGTTGGCGTTCGTGCACGCCGCTCGCAACCCGCGTTCGTGGCGCTGGCCGGCCGCCTTCGCGCTGGCGTTCTTCGCGCAGACCGGCCTCAACGCCGGCGTGGTGCCCTTGTTCGGGCTCGTCGCGCTCCCAGCCCACGTGCTCTACCTGCGGATGGTCGAGGGCACGCGTTGGCGCGACCTCGGCAGGGTGTTGGTGCGTTGCGCGGTCCTCACCGTCGCGGTGTCGCTGTACTGGCTGCTGCCATCGCTGTTCGCCTCGGGCACCGGCGCGGGGATCGCCGCGACCACCGAGAGCCCGCGCGACGTCGCCCGGCCGTCGTCGTACGCCGAGGTCAGCCGGCTCCTCGGCAACTGGCCGCTCTACGGGCGTTCGGGCAGCCGCCTCTTCATCCCGGAGTTCGCCGGCTACCTGACCAACCCCTTCATGGTGGTCGCGTCGTTCCTGGTGCCGGCGGGCGCCGCGCTGGCCGTCGTGCGCACCCGCGCGCGCGAGCGGCTGCTCGGCGCGCTGCTGCTGGCGTTCGCGCTGCCGGTGATGGTCGGCATCTTCCCGCCGGACAACCCACCGCCGTGGGGTCGGCTGATCCGCGCCACGTTCGACCGCGTTCCGGCGTCGCTGGCGTTCCGCACCACGAACAAGGCCGGCCTCGTGGTCGCCCTCGGCGAGACCGTGCTGTTGGCCGTCGGCGCGGGTGCATGGTTGCGGCGCTGGCAGCGCGTGGGCGTGGACCGCCGACGCCAGTTCGGGGCCGCGGCGCTCGTGGGCCTCATCCTGGTGGTGGCCGGCCGGCCGCTCTGGTTTGGTGGCCTGTATCCCGGCTCGTATCGCATCCCGGCGTATTGGAAGGAGGCCACCGCCCAGCTCGACCGCCGCGATCGGGCGTCTCGGGTCCTGGTGGTCCCCGGCGGCGGCGGCAACTACCGGTGGGGTGTGCGCAGCCCGGACGACCTCTTCCCGTCGCTGATGGCGCGCCCGGTCGCGGTCCGCTCGACGGTCGTCGGTGCCGGCGATCCTGCGGCCAACTTCATGGCCGGCTTCGACACGATGCTCGCGCTCGGCAGCCTGCCGCCCGGCGCCCTGTCGACCGTGGCGCGGTACCTGGGTGCCTCCGACGTGCTCGTGCGCTCGGACCTGCTCACCGAGGAGACCGGCGGCGCCGCGCCGTGGGTGGTCACCGATCAGGTCCGCGCGGACACCGGCCTGACCGCGGCCGAGGCCTACGGCGAGCTCGGCCAGCACACGCTGCCGGGCACGGCCGCGTCGGGCAGCGATGCCCGCGTCGGCCCGGCCGAGCGGGCGGCCGACCCGCAGGACGCGGCGCTGCCGCCGGTCCAGCTCTTCCGAGTCAACCAGCCGCAGCCGGTCGTGCGGACGGTGCTCGCGGCAAGCCAGGTCGTGGTCGACGGCGACGGTGCGGCCTTGCCAGGCATGGCCACGTTGCACATCGTCGACGGACGCCAGCCGGTGCGCCTCCTCGGCGAGTTCACCGACGCCGACCTCTCGACCGCAGCTCTCGACGGGGCCGGGTTCGTGCTCACCGACACCAACCGACGCCGGGCGGCGGACATCAACCGGGTCGCCAACGCCACCTCGCCAACCCTCGCGGCCACCCAGCCGCTGAACAGCGGGAACGGTGCCAGCCTCACGCTCTGGCCCACCCAGCCCGACCGCCAGTCGGTGACCGAGGTGGTCGGGGCCCGCTCGATCGACGCCAGCCGGCCGGCCTTCGGCCTGCGGCCTTTCGGCAAGCCGACGTACGCGTTCGACGGCAACCCGTTCAGCGCGTGGACCACCGGCGAGTTCGGCACGGCGGCCGGCCAGTTCGTCCAGGTCCGCTTCGATCAGCCACGGACGGTCAGCCAATTCACGCTCCAGCTCGCACCCGGCGGCCCGTCGCGCATCGATCAGGTGGGCATCACCACCGACACCGGCCGATACGTCCAGGCCGTGCCTGAGACCGCGAGCACGGTCACCGTCAACCTGCCGCCCAGCGTGACCTCGGCGCTCAAGGTGGAGATCCTCCACCAGACCCCCGGCAACAACGCCGTCGGCTTGTCCGAGATCACGCTGCCGCAGTTCGCGACCGCCGAGGTGGTGCGGCTGCCGACCACCTACGACGACCTGGTCCGGCGGGCCGACGCCGCGACCCGGTCCCGCGTCGCGCAGCTCCCGCTCGACATCGTGCTGGAGCGGGCGGCGGGATCGACGGCCGACCCGAACGACGACGAGGAGACGCAGATCGCCCGCCGGGTGCAGCTGCCGCAGGCACGTCAGTTCACCCTGCACGCCACCATCCCCTACGGCGAGCTCGACCCGAAGGTGCGCGACGCCGTGTTCACGCTCGGCGCCGGCCAGCAGGCTCCCTGTCAGGTCGTCGGCTTCGTCGATCGCAGCCCGCTTCGGGCCCGGGTCACGAGCCGGCCCGGCGACCTGGCGCCGGGCCGCCCGGCCACCATCGAGGGCTGTGAGCCGATCCAGATCACGGCCGGCAGCCACGGCATCGCCACCGCGTTCGGCTGGCGGCTCGACCGCATCCAACTCCACTCGACCGGGACGAGCGCGCCGGCCGCCCCGGTGTCACCGCTGGTCACGATCGTCAGCAGCCAGGCCACCCGCGACGCCTTCGACGTGCCGCCGACCGCGGGTCCGTACTACGTCCGACTGGGCCAGGCCTTCGACGCCCGGTGGCGCCTCTCGATGGACGGCGTCGACCAGGGGCCGCCCCTGGTGCTCGACGGCTACTCGTCGGGCTGGCGCATCAGCGACACCGGCGCCCACCGCTTCGTGGCCTCCTTCCCGGGCCAGCAGTCGGTGCGCGGCGCCTTCGTGATCTCGGCCGCGGCCGTGATCGGCGTCGTCGGCTTGGTCACGTGGCCGGCGGAGGCCTGGCCGCCGGCGTGGTTCGTGCGCCGCCGCCGCTCGTGGCGGCCGACCCGCCGCGCCACGGTCGACGAGGCGGTCGGGCCATGACCTTCCCGTCGGGGCGCGCCGTGCTGGCCTGGGCGGCGACCATGGTCGTGTTGGGCCTGCTCGATGGCTGGGTCGGGTTGATGGTCGGCATGGGCATCGCGTCCGTGCTGGTGGCCGGGTTCCCGACGCGGTCCCTCGGCTGGCTCGGGGTCGCCGCCTGGATCGCGGTGCCGCTGGAGGTGGTGGTGCACGGCCTGCCCAAGCGCTCGCAGGTGGCGCCGAGCTTCGTCAGCGGCAACCTGGTGGCCCACCACCTCGCGTTCACCGGGTTCGCGCTCCTGGTGGTTTCCGCCGTGCTGGCGCGGCCCCCCGAGCCCCACCCGCTGGTCGACCGCGGCCCCGACCCCGGGCCGCTCGGACTGGCCTCGGCGCGCGTGCGCTGGGCGCTCCTGGCGGCCGTCGCCGTCGGTGCCCTGGTGGCCTCGGCCGCAGTGGTGCGCTCGTGACGAGCGCGGACACGCAGCCTGCGGCGCCCGAGCCGGGGCCTGCCGCCGGGGGAGCGAACGTTCCCGCCGTGACGACGTCGTCCGGTCGCGCCAGTGGTCGGGACAAGCTGATGCTGCGCGGCTCCGTGTGGATCCTTGGCGTGATCGGGCTGCAGACCTTCTTCGGTGCGCTGTTCTGGTTCCTCGCGTCCAAGGTGGCGAGCACGTCCGACCTCGGCAAGGCGTCGGCGCTCTTCTCGGGCATCCAGTTCGTCAACTACGCGTCGGGCCTCGGGCTCACGACCGCCCTCGCCCGCTACGTGACCGACACCTCGGCCGAAGCCGATGCCCTGTTCGGCTGGGGGGTCGTGGCCACCACGATCTCCTCGCTGATCGCGGGCGGCATCTACCTGGTGGTCGTGTCGTCGCCGGCAACGAACCTCATCAGCCACTCCGTGCTCGGCTGGGTCGTGTTCATCGCGGTCACGGTCGCCACCTCGATCGGCCTGCTGACCGAGGTGCGGCTCATGGCCGGCCGACGGTGGGGCTGGCTGGCGGCGCGGGTGCTGGCGGCCGGGCTGATCCGGATCCCGTTCGTGTTCATCGACATGGGCAAGCACGAGACCGAGTGGCTGTTCGCCCTCATGCTGGTGCCGCTGGCCGTGGTCGGCATCGGGTCGCTGCCCCTGCTGCGCTGGATCGGTGAGGGCCGGTCGCGCTTCCATCGGCCGGAGGCACTGGTCTCGGTGGCCCGCTACGCGGGCGTCAACTGGGTCGCGTCGCTCGCCTTCCAGGCGCCGCAGTTCGCGCTCCCGCTGATCGTGGCCCTCAGCGTGCGTCCCGAGGTCAACGCCAACTTCTTCGTGGCCTGGACGGTGACCGGCGTGGTGTTCCTGGCCCCGTCGGCCATCTCGCAGGTGCTGCTCGTGGAAGGGGCCAAGACCGGCATCGACGAGGCGGGCGGGGCCCGGCGGGCCCGGGAAGCGCTCGGCTACTCGCTCGGGCTGAGCACGCTCGCGTGGGTCGTGTCGGTGATCGGCAGCAGCATCGTGGTCAGCGTGTTCGGCGACGGGTACCGGGCCACGGCGCGCATCATGCCGTCGCTCATGCTGGCCGGCATCCCGTGGTCGATCGCCGCCATGCACCTCGCCCAGGCCCGGATCCGGCGCGACCAGCTCGCCACGGTGGCGATCACCGTCACGCTCGGGCTCGGGATCCTGGTGCCGGCGCTCCTGTGGGTCCCGCACCACCAGGGCACCGAGGGCGCGACGCGCGCCTGGCTGTTGGGCAACGTGGCCGCCGCGGTCGTCGCGGTGCTCCTGCGCCGCCTCAGGCATCGCCCGGAGCCGGTCGCGCTGCTCCAGCCCGCCTAGCGCGAGCGCACGATCGGGCGCGGGGCGGTCGCGATCGGTAGCGTCCGCTCCCCGGATCCGGTGACGAAGGGTGAGCCATGCACTATCGACGGTTGGGCCGAACAGGCCTCCAGGTCAGCCCGCTATGCCTCGGGGCGATGATGTTCGGCGCATTGGGAAATCCCGACCACGCCGACTCGATCGCGGTCATCCATGCCGCCCTCGACGCCGGAATCAACTTCATCGACACGGCCGACGTCTACTCCGCCGGTGAGTCCGAGGAGATCGTGGGCAAGGCGCTGGCCGGCCGCCGTGATGACATCGTGCTGGCCACGAAGTTCTTCGGCTCCATGGGCGAGGAGCCCAACCGCAGTGGCGGGTCGCGGCGCTGGATCATGCAGGAGTGCGAAGCCAGCCTGAGGCGGCTCGGCACCGACTACATCGACCTGTACCAGGTGCACCGGCCCGACCTCACGATGGACGTCGACGAGACGCTCGGCGCCCTCTCGGACCTCGTGCACCAGGGCAAGGTCCGCTATCTCGGCAGCTCGACGTATCCGGCGTCGGCCATCGTCGAAGCGCAGTGGACTGCCGAGCGACGCGACCGCGAGCGCTTCGTCTGCGAGCAGCCGCCGTACTCGATCCTCGTGCGCGGCATCGAGAGCGACGTGCTGCCGACCTGCCAGCGCTACGGCATGGGCGTGATCCCCTGGAGCCCGCTCGCCGGCGGCTGGCTCTCCGGCAAGTGGCGCAAGGGAGCGGCTGACCTCACCAGCGCGCGCGCTCGGCTGATCCCCGACCGCTACGACCTGAGCAAGCCCGAGAACCAGGCCAAGCTCGAGGCCGCCGACGCCCTGGGCGCGTTGGCCGACGAGGCCGGCATCCCGCTCGTGCACGTCGCCCTGGCGTTCGTGATCGGGAACCCGGCGGTCACCGCCGCCATCATCGGGCCGCGGACAATGGAGCAGTTCACGAGCCAGATCGGCGCGCTCGACGTCCAGCTCGACGCGGCGCTGCTCGATCGGATCGACGAGATCGTCCCGCCGGGGACCAACTTCACCTGGGCCGACGCCGGGTGGACGCCGCCGATGGTCGCCGAGCCCAAGCTGCGTCGCCGCCCGCCGCGCTGAAGCGCGCGCCGGTCAGCGCGCGACGCGCAACCAGAGGTTCGTAGCGAGCGGCGCCTGCGTCAGGCTGATGCGCTCGAGCTTCACGTTGGCGCCGCCGGGGCGATCGAACAGTCGGACGCCATCCCCCAGCAGCACCGGCGCGATCAGCACGAGGATCTCGTCGAGCACGCCGGCATCGAGGCATTGGCGGGCAGTGCTCGCACCGAGGATGTTGACGTACTTGTCTCCCGCCGCGGCTTTGGCGGCGGCCACCGCGGTTGCGAGGTCGCCGACGAACGTGGTTCCCGGGATCTGGGTCTCGGGGGCGTGGTGGGTGAGCACGAACTGCGGCCCGTCCCAGCCCCCGCCAAAGGGCTTGCCTTCCTTCTCCTCGACTCCCTTGTAGGGGTCGTCGCCGCCGAACGTGCGGCGGCCGACGAGCAGCGCGCCGATCTGACCGATGATCTCGTCCACCGTCTCGTTCGGGCCGAGGTGCTCGGTCATCCAGGACATGTCACCGCCGGGACCGGCGATGAAGCCGTCCACCGACATCGTGACCGAATACAGCATCTTCGCCATACGGCGAGTCTTTCCTGAGCGACGGAGCTGGTCGAGCCGGCCGGCCAGCCTGGAGCGATTGCCGCCGTGGCCGTTATCGTGCTCACCGTGGCGGATGTCTTGGAGCGCTCCAACGTGACCGTGACGGGCCGGCCCGACGGCCAGCCGATGGTGTTCGCTCACGGGTTCGGCTGCGACCAGCACATGTGGCGGTTCGTCGCGCCCACCTTCGAGGATCGGTTCCGGGTCGTCCTGTTCGATCACATCGGTGCGGGCGGATCGGATCCGACCGCATATGACCCTGAGCGCTACTCGTCGCTGCGTGGATACGCAGACGACGTGCTCGAGATCTGCCGAGCGCTCGACCTCACCGACGTGATCTTCGTCGGCCACTCCGTCAGCGCCATCATCGGGGTCCTCGCATCGATCGAGGAGCCCGACCGGTTCGCCAAGCTCGTGCTCGTGGGTCCATCACCTCGCTACATCGACGACGACGACTATGTGGGTGGGTTCAGCGCGGAGGACATCGCCGAACTGCTCGACTCGCTGGCCAGCAACTACCTCGGCTGGTCGAGCGCGATGGCGCCGCTCATCATGGGCAATCCCGACCGTCCCGAGCTGGGCGACGAGCTCACGGCCAGCTTCTGCCGCGCGGATCCGGCGATCGCACAGCAGTTCGCGCAGGTCACCTTTCTCTCCGACAACCGCGCCGATCTGGCTCGGGTGACCACGCCGACGCTCGTCCTGCAGTGCACGAACGATGCGATCGCACCGGTCACGGTGGGCGAGTTCGTGCGCGCCGCGGTGGCGGACAGCCAGCTGGTGATGCTCGAGGCGACCGGCCACTGTCCCAACCTGAGCGCGCCCGAAGCGACGGTCGCGGCGATCGACCCGTTCGTTCGGACGTGAAGGCCACGGCTGAGCGGCGGAGCGATCACGCTGCGCTCGACGGTTTCCAGGCCGCGCTGCTCGCAGACGACGCCGCTGAGCTCTATGACCGAGCGCCGTGCGGCTACCTGTCGACCGCGCCGGACGGAACGATCACGAAGGTCAACCAGACGTTGCTGACCCTGACCGGCTTCGAGCGCGCCGATCTCGTCGGGCGGCGCCGGTTCGCCGAGCTCCTGACGCCAGGCGGACGGATCTATCACGAGACCCATTACGCCCCGCTGCTGCTGATGCACGGGGAGGCCCGTGAGATCGCGCTGGAGATCGTCGCCGCCGACGGCACGCGGCTCCCGGTGCTCGTGAACTCCGTGCTCGAGCGCGATGCCGCGGGCGCGCCCGTCGTGGTCCGGACGGCGGTGTTCGACGCGACTGAGCGCCGGGCCTATGAGCGTGAGCTCCTGCTGGCGAAGCAGCGCGCCGAGGAGTCCGAAGAACGGGCCAAGGTGCTGGCCGTGACGCTGCAGGAGACGCTGATCCCGCCGAGCCCTCCCGACATCGAGGGCCTCGACGTCGGTGCCTCGTATCGCCCGGCGGGCACCGGCGCCGAGATCGGCGGCGACTTCTACGACATCTTCGAGATCGCCGAGGCCGATTGGGTCGTCGCGATTGGAGACGTGTGCGGCAAGGGGGTCGAGGCCGCGACGATCACTGCGCTGGCGCGCTACACGATCCGTGCCGCCGCGGTCCGCCACGCCAACCCCGCCGACGCCCTCGAGACCCTGCACCGGGTGCTCTGGGGCACGCAAACGTCCCGGTTCTGCAGCGCGGCGCTGACGCGCCTGCGCCGATCAGCCAGCGGGTGGCATGCGACGGTGGCCCTGGGCGGTCACCCGCAGCCGCTCCTGGTCCGTCCCGGAACCGCGCCCCGTCGGGTCGGCACGCCCGGGCGGCTGCTGGGCATCACCGCGACTGGGCGGTCGCACGACGCCGAGGTCGAGCTCGGGCCGGGTGACGTGCTGGTGCTGTACACCGACGGCATCCCCGAGGGGCGCCGGGGTCGAGAGTTCTACGGCGAGGAGCGACTGCTCGCCGCGATCGAGCAGCACCATGGATCCGCGCAATCGTTGACCGACGACATCGTCGCCGACGTGGTCGCCTTCCAGGGCGGGCTGCCGCGCGACGACATCGCGGTCGTGGCCCTGCGCGTCCCCTGAGGACTCGCACCATGGCGCCTCGGTTCCGCAGTGCCATGCCGAGCGAATGCGGGCTTGTCTGCCGTCCGAACAGCGGGAAGTACCCTCGCAGCCATGGCTGAAGGACAAGGCGCGGAACGGGTCGTCTTCGAGGGGTTCCAGCGGCTTCCGCTCGTGGCCGATGTGTACGGCGACCCCGCTGCACCGCCGGTGCTGTTCCTCCATGGCGGCGGCCAGACTCGCCACGCTTGGGGCGCCTCGGCCGAGCGCATCGCCGCCCAAGGATGGCGGTCGATCGCCGTCGACCAGCGCGGGCATGGCGACAGCGGCTGGGCGCCGAACGGCGACTATTCCTTCACCGCGTTCTGCGCGGATTGCGTGGCCGTGGTCGACCAGCTCGGTCGACCACCGGTCTTGGTGGGTGCCTCGCTCGGCGGTATGGCGGCGATCCTGGCCGAGGGCACGAGCGACCGCACGGTCTCCTGCGGCCTGGTGTTGGTCGACATCGCGCCCAAGAGCAACGTCGATGGGATCAAGCGCATCACCGCGTTCATGCAGACCGGGCGGGACGGCTTCACCACGCTCGAAGAGGCCGGCGCCGCCATCGCCGCCTATACGCCGCAACGCAAGCGATCGTTCAACCCGGAAGGCCTGAAAAAGGTCCTGCGCGAGCGTGACGGCCGCTGGTTCTGGCACTGGGATCCACGGTTCATCGGCCAGGACCGCACCGAAGACGTGCCGGGATATCTCGCCGGCGTGCTCGACGGAGCGATGGGCAACATCCACGTCCCGACCCTGCTCGTGCGCGGCGCCCTGAGCGATGTCGTCACCCAGCAAGGCGTCGATCAGCTCCTGGCCAAGGTCCCCGGCTCCACGGTGGCCAACATCGCGGGCGCATCGCACATGATCGCGGGCGACCAGAACGACGCCTTCACCGACGCCGTCGTCGAGTTCCTCCGCGATCGCATCGCGCCGACCTCGCGTTGACGGCCCGCACCCCGGCAGCTCGACCGCCTCGGCCGTAGGCTGCGCCGCGCTTCGAGGGCTCGACCTCGAACGTGACGAGATGGAGGGGCGCCGTGCGGAGCTGGCAGAAGGCGATCGCGATCGCGATGGCGATGGTTGCGTCGGGTGGGGTGACCGCGGCGTGGGCTCAAGTGGGTCCGAGCAGCCACAACACCGGACCGGCGACGGCAGCGCCGCGGCCGGCCAGTCGAGACCTCGGCGCCGGCACGACCGAGGACCGGTACGTCGGGATCACGCCGTGCCGGCTCGCCGACACGCGCCTCGGGTCAGGGCCGGTCCAGCCCGGCACCCTCCACGCCTTCGCCGTGCGGGGCTCCGGCGGCCTCTTCGCGGGCCAGGGCGGCAAGCCGGGAGGTTGCGGCATCCCGCTCTCGGCGTCATCGATCGAAGGAACCATCACTGCCGTCGCGGCGTCCGGCACCGGGTTCCTGCGGGTGTTCCCGACCGGAAGCCCGCCCCCGACCGCCACGTTCCTGAACTACATCGCGGGCTTCAACCCGACCAACACGGGCGCGCTGACGCTCGGGCCGGCCGAAGACTCGTTGGGGGTCCAGGTGTTCGGCAGCTCCACGCAGGTCGTCGTCGATGTCGTCGGCTACTTCGTGAAGCCGCTCGCCGCTGTGGTCAGCGGCGACGGGACGTTGTCCCGGGGCTCCCGCGTCGTCAGCAGCGTCCTCGTCGCCCCCGGTGCGTACAACGTCGGCTTCGACCGGAACATCAGCTCGTGTGCGTTCACCGCCGATGTGGGCGTCACCGGGAACTCGGGTGACATCAGCGGTGAGGCCACGACCTCCGTGTCGTCATCGGACGCCACGAAGGTGTTCGTGCGCACCAACGACTCGGCCGGGACCCAGACGAGCAAGCCCTTCCACCTCGTCGTCACCTGCTGAGCGCGGGGCGGGCGCCCACGCATGGGCGCGGGCGCCCGCCGCCGCTCGCCTGCTGCCTGACGGCCGGGCCTCGATCTGGTCAGCCCGCCGGCCAGGCCAGGGACTTGGTCTCGAGGTGCTGGTCGAACCCGGCGATGCCGTTCTGGCGGCCGACGCCGGAGTGCTTGTAGCCGCCGAAGGGGAGGTCGGGCGCGTAGATCATGCCGCCGTTGACGGAGAGGCTGCCGGTGCGGATGCGGCTGGCGACGGCGAGGGACCGCTCGAGGGTGGCCGAGAAGACGGCGCCGCTGAGTCCGTAGTGGCTGTCGTTGGCGATGCGGACGGCGTCGTCCTCGTCGTCGTAGGCGATCACCGCGAGGACGGGGCCGAAGATCTCCTCGCGGGCGATGGTCATGTCGTTCGTGACGTTGGTGAACAGCGTTGGTTCGACGTAGAAGCCGGTGTCGAGGTCGCGGGGTCGGCCGCCGCCGAGGGCGAGGGTGGCGCCCTCATCGACGCCCTTCTGGACGTAGCCGAGCACGCGGTCGCGCTGGCGGGCCGAGATCAGCGGCCCTTGGATGACGTCGGGGCGCTGGGGATCGCCGTACGGGACGGCGCCCATCATCTGGGTGAGGAGCTCGACGCCCTCGTCGTAGCGGCTGCGGGGCAGCAGCATGCGGGTGGGGATCGCGCAGCCCTGCCCGGCGTGGAAGCACACGGCGAGGCCCATCATGGTGGCGGTCGGGAGGTCGGCGTCGTCGAGAACGATCGTGGCGGACTTGCCGCCGAGCTCGAGGAACAGCCGCTTCATCGTGGCCGCGCCCTTCTCCATGATGCGCTGGCCGACGGCGGTGGAGCCGGTGAAGGAGATCAGGTCCACGGCCGGCGACAACGTGAGCTCTTCGCCGACGAGGTGGTCCGAGGAGGTCACGACGTTGACGACGCCGGCGGGGATGTCGGTCTGCTCGGCGATGAGCCGCCCGATCCGCAGGGCGTTGAAGGGCGTGTCCGGGGCCGGCTTCAAGACGACGGTGTTGCCGGTGGCCAGCGCCTGGCCGAGCTTCGTGATCGCCACCTCGAACGGGTAGTTCCACGGCGTGATGGCGCCGACCACGCCGACCGGCTCCTTCACGATGCGGCGGCTGTTGAGGTTGCCGCGCATGTCGACGGCGTCGGCGAGGTCGGTCTCCCAGGCGTACTCGTCGATCAGGCCGGCCGGGTAGCGCAGCGCGACGTCGAGCGGGGCGTCGAGCTGGGGCCCGTGCGTGACCATGCGGGGGCAGCCGACCTCGAGGATCAGCTCCTCGCGCATCTCGTCGGCGTCGGCCTCCAACGCGTCTTGGAGCTGCAGCAGGCACTGCTTGCGAAACGCCCGATCCCGGGACCACGCGGTCTCGTCGAACGCCCGGCGAGCGGCGCCGATCGCCCGCTGCATGTCCGCCGTCGAGCCGTCGGCGGCCTGACCGAGCACCTCCTCGGTGGCCGGGTTCAGGTTGGCGAACGTCTTCGCCCCCTCGGCCTCCACCAGCTCGCCATCGATCAGCATGCGCGACTCGAAGGTCACCTTCAGCGCATCAGACACGACCATCCCCCCTCATCCGCCGCGCGACGAGCGGCACGTTTGCGAGAATACCCCTTCTCATTTTCTAGATTAGCGTTCGCGCACCGCCACCGCCCCCGAATGTGGAGTAGAAGCGGTCGCTGTCACGACCGCTTCTACTCCACATTCGGGGAAGAACTGCGTTCGCGGTCGAGAAGAACGGATGCGCACGGAGGCGATACAGTGTCGCCGGGATGACGAGCAAGGGTGAGGTGAGCGCATGACCGCAGTCCTGCAGGGCGTCCGCGTCCTCGAGGTCGCCGAGCACACGTTCGTGCCGGCGGCATCGGCGCTCCTGTCCGACTGGGGGGCCGAGGTCATCAAGATCGAGCACGTCGGGCGGGGCGACGCCATGCGCGGCCTGGCCTCGAGCGGCGTCGGCATCGTGCCCTCCGACGTCCACGCGCTGCTCGAGCACTCCAACCGCGGGAAGAAGAGCCTCGGCCTCGACCTCACGGCGCCCGATGGCCTCGAGATCCTCCACAAGCTCGCGGCGACCAGCGACGTCTTCCTCACGAACAAGCTCCCCGGCGTGCGCGAGAAGCTCAAGATCGGCGTGGACGAGATCCGGGCCCACAACCCGAAGATCATCTACGTCCGCGGCACCGGGCAGGGCGAGCGCGGCCCGGACGCCGACAAGGGCTCCTACGACTCGCTGGCCTTCTGGGCCCGCGCCGGCGTGGCCATGGGCGCCATGCGCCCGGAGTACGACCTCGTCCCCGTCCCGCCCGCCCCCGGCTTCGGCGACTCGATCGGCGCGATGACGATCGCGGGCGGGATCATGGGCGCCCTCTTTCACCGCGAGCGCACCGGTGAGGCGGCCATCGTCGACGTGTCGCTGCTCGGCACCGGCCTGTGGGCCATGGGGCAGGCCATGGCGCTGTCGCTGGTGCTCGGCATCCCGTGGACGGCACCGCCGCAGGACAAGATGTCGAACCCGCTGTCGCGCTACTACCTGACCAAGGACGGGCGCGTCTTGTCATTCACCTGCCTCCAGCTCGGGAAGTACTGGCCGCTGCTCTGCGAGGCCGTCGACCGCCCGGAGCTGACCACGGATCCCCGTTTCGCCGACCAGCCGTCCCTCACGGCGAACAGCCAGGCCGCCGTGGAGATCCTGAACGAGGTGTTCGCCTCGGCCACCCTGGACGAGTGGCGCGATCGGCTCCAGACGTTCGCCGGCCAGTGGGCCGTCGTGCAGGACACGCTCGAAGCCGCGGTCGACCCGCAGACCGTCGCCAACGGCTACCTCCAGGCATGCGAGACCGCCGCCGGCGTCCCGCTCCAGCTCGTGGCCGCGCCCGTGCAGTTCGACGAAGCGCCCGCGGCGCCGGGCCGCGCGCCGGAGTTCAACGAGCACGGCGACGCGATCCTCGCCGACCTCGGGTTCGACTGGGACACGATCGTCGACCTCAAGGTCCGCGGCGTCGTCGCCTGACCACGTTCACCACCACCTCCAGGGGGATCCCACATGACGCAGTTCGATGCATTCCGGTTCGAGGGCAAGCGCGTCCTCGTCGTGGGCGGTGCCACCGGGATGGGTGCCGCCGCCGCCGAGCTGGCGCAGGACGCCGGCGCTGAGGTCGTGGTCATGGACTACGCCGACATCACGTTGCCGGGCGCCAAGGCCATCCAGATGAACCTCGCCGACAAGGCGTCCATCGATGCCGCCGTCGACGAGTGCGGCGGCCCGGTGGACGCGCTGCTCTCGTGCGCGGGCGTCGCCGATGGCACGCCGGGCATCGAGCGGATCAACTTCATCGGCCACCGTCACCTCATCGACCGCATGCTCGCCGGCGGCATGCTCGGCCGCGGCTCGGCGATCGGCTTCATCTCGTCGGCGGCCGGGCTGGGCTGGGAGGCCAACCTCGAGCAGCTCAAGGAGCTGCTGGCCACCCCCGACTTCGACAGCGCCGTCGCGTGGGTCGAGGAGCACGGCAAGGCCGACTACCTGTCGATGAAGCAGGCGGTGTGCGCCTACGTGTCCAGCCAGGCCTTCCCGCTGCTGAAGCAGGGGATCCGCATCAACGCCATCTGCCCCGGCCCCACCGAGACCCCGCTGGCCCTGGCCAACAAGGAGATGTGGCTCGGCTTCGGCGCCGACTACCGGGCCGAGGTGGGCACCGAGCCGTCGACCCCGCTCGAGCAGGCGTACCCGCTCCTCTTCCTGTGCAGCGACGCCGCCGTCGCCATCAACGGCATCACGCTGATCACCGACGCCGGCTACATGAGCTCGGGCATCACGGGCTCGTTCCCCGACGCCACGCCTGCCGCCAACTTCCTGCTGGGCCGGTACTGAGGGCGGCCGGGCTCAAGCCCGGCGTCAGGAGTGGGAGGCGCTGCGGGGAACGTCGCGGAACGCGACGTCGCGGTCGAGCGTGCGCTCTCGGGGCATCCCGAGCACCCGCTCGCTGACGACGTTGGCGGCCATCTCGGTGGTGCCGCCGCCGATGCAGCTGACCTGCCGCATCAGGAAGTCGTTGCCGCGTTCGGCCAGCTCGCCGTCGTCGTCGGTCCAGGCCGCCCCGGCGGCGCCGGCCAGCTCGAACCCGATCGTGGTCCGCCGCGCCGAGGCGAACCCGGCGAAGAGGCGGCCGATGGCCGAGGACTGGTCGGACATCGTGCCGGTGGCGATGCCCTCGCCGATCCGGCGGTTGAGCGCGCTGCCGACCGCGTCGAGCATGTGCGCCTCGCCGATGAGATCGAGCGCCAGTGGGTCGTCGAGCCTGCCGCCCGCGGCGGCGATGGCCGCCATGGACGAACCGCTGACGCCGGCGTGACCGCTGCCCAGCGGCACGGTGACGAGCGGCGAGTTGAAGGCCATGCGCTCGTGGACCATCCAGCGGGTTCCGACCGTCCAGCCTTGGTCGACCTCGCCGACGCGATCGCGGTCGGGGACGCGGACGTCGGAGAGGAACTCCTGGCAGAACTCCTTCGAGCCGTTGAGCATCTCGATGCGGTGCACGTCGATGCCGGCCTGGCGGATCGGGAGCATGAACACGGTGAGCCCGCGGTGCTTCGGGACGTCCCAGTTGGTGCGGGCCAGGCACAGGCCCCAGTCGGACCACCACGCGCCGGTCGTCCAGACCTTGGAGCCGTTGAGCACCCACTCGTCGCCGTCGCGCACGGCGGTGGTGAGCGCGCCGGCCACGTCGGAACCGCCACCGGGCTCCGACAGGAACTGCATCCAGATCTCCTCGCCCCGCAAGATGGCGGGCACGTGGCGCTGCTTCTGCTCCTCGGTCCCGAACTCGAGCAGCACGGCCATGCAGGGAGTGAACGTCGGCGACTGGAGCCGCGTCGGGTGCTCGTGGTCGCGCAGCTCATCGTTGAGGACGTGCTGGTGCGCCGGCGTGAGACCCCGGCCGCCATACGCGGTCGGCACGCAGATGCCGGCCAGCCCGGCGTCGAACAGCATGCGCTGGACCTCGCGGTCGCGGGCGACCGCAGCGAGCTCCTCCTCGTCGGTCTTGTCCGCGCGCAACAGGCCGGCGCTGGAGGACGACCCCTCCGCGGGCCTGAGGTGGGCGCGGACGAAGCTGCGGGCCCGCTCGCGGAAGCTCTCGAGGTCCTCGGTCGCGTCGGCGGTCATGCCACATCCTCCTGGGCCACGATCAGGTCGGCGAGGCGCCGGCGGTGCTCGGCGGGCGTGCCGAAGAGCGCCCGATCGACGGTGAGGCGGCGCAGGAACAGGTGCAGGTCGTGCTCGAACGTCACCCCGATGCCGCCGTGCATCTGCACGCAGTCCTGCATGAGCTCGGCCCCGTAGCTGCCGATGAACGCCTTCGCGACGCTCACCAGGCGGCCCGCGTCGGGGGCGCCGGCGGCCACGGCGGCGGCGGCCTCGTCGCTGATCGCGTGGGCCGCCTCCAGCCACGCCTTCATGTCGGCGAAGCGGTGCTTGAGGGCCTGGTACGAGGCCAGCGGCCGGCCGAACGTGTAGCGGTCGAACGCCCACTCGACGGTCATGTCGAACGCGGCCTGCAGCGCGCCGACCGACTCCGCGTTCACCACCACGAGCGCCTGCTGGAGCTGGCGCTCGACGTCCTCGGCGGCCTTGCCCACCTCGCCGAGGGCGGCAGCAGCCGGGACGCGGACGCCGTCGAAGCTGACCACGAAGAAGCGGCGGGTGAGGTCGACGGTGTGCATCGGCGTGATGGAGATCCCGGCGGCGTCGCGGGGCACCAGCACCTGGGTGAGGTCGTCGCCGGTGCGACCGGTGACGAGGAGGTGGTCGGCCTGGGCCGCCGACTCGACGGGCCGCTTCACGCCGTCGACCACGAGCTCGTCGCCGTCGACGCGGATCTGGGTGCGCACCTCGCCGAGGCCGTCGTGCGGGGGCCCTTCGGCCAAGCACCACGTGGCGATCGACGTTCCCGACAGGAGCCCGCTGAGCGCCCCGGCGTGGACGTCGCTCCCGAGGGTGGACAGCGCCCCGGCGACGACGTTCGTCGGCACCAGCGGGCCGGCGGCGGCGTGGCGACCGAACTCGTGCGCCACCACCGTGAGGTCGACGAGGCCGGCGCCGGAGATGCTGCCCCCGCCGTGCTCCTCGGCGACGAGCAGCGACGTCCAGCCCAGGTCGGCACCTCGCCGCCAGTAGTCGGGCGCGAAGCCCGCGGGGTCGTCGCGCAGCCGCCGGAGCACACCGACGGGCACGTGCTCCTCGAGGAACTTGGCCGTCGTCCCCCGGAAGAACTCCTGGTCCGAGCTCAACGCCAGCAGCATGCGACCCCCCGTTCCCTGTCCAACTGATATTGAAGTTACAGCCAAAAGAGACTACCATTCTCCGGCGGGATGCCGGCATTGGCTGGCCTCACCACGATGAAGGAGACGAGCACGCAGTGATGGACTTGGGTGGACGTTCGGCCATCGTCACCGGTGGCGCTGGAGGGCTCGGCGAGGCGACCGTCCGCCGCTTGGTGGATCTCGGCATGCGAGTCGTGGTGTTCGACCGCGACGCCGGCAGGGCCGAAGCGCTGGCCAAGGAGATCGGCGACGACGCCGCCGCGATCGGAGGCGACGTGCTCGACGACGAGGACGTCGCTGCCGCCATCGCTGCCGCGGGCTCGCTCGGACCGCTGACCGTGCTCGTGAACGTGGCCGGCGGTGGCGTCGGTGGCGGGCGCACGGTCGCCCGCGACGGCACGCCCCACGACAAGGACGCGTTCGTCCAGACCGTCGAGTTGAACGTGGTCGCCACGTTCAACATGACCCGCTTCGCGGCCGCGGCCATGGGCGGCAACGAGCCCGACGAGGACGGCCAGCGCGGCGTGATCGTCAACACCGGATCGCTCGCCGGGCTGGAGGGCAAGGCCGGTCAGCTGGCGTACGGCACGGCCAAGGCCGCCGTCCTCGGCATGACCCTGCCGCTGGCCCGCGACCTGGCGCCGATGGGCATCCGGGTCTGCGCGATCGCCCCCGGCACGATGGGGACGCCGGTCATGCTCGGGGCCCTCGAGCACCTCAAGCACGATCCGGCCGAGGGCGTCCTGCAACCCAAGCGGATGGGCTACCCGGACGAGTTCGCGCTCCTCGTGGAGTCGATCGTCCGCAACCCGTACCTCAACGGCGAGAACATCCGGCTCGACGGCGGCCTGCGGTTCACGGCGAAGTAGCGATGCCGACCATCGATGCGTTCGTCGATGCGCTCACGCTGGAGGAGGTCGGTCGGGGCAGCTACCGGGCGTCGAACATCAGCTTTGGTCACGCCGTCGTCTTCGGCGGCCAGCTGCTCGGCCAGTCGATCGTGGCCGGCCTGGCCGGCCACGAGGGTATGGCGGTGAAGACGCTGCACACCGTGTTCGCCCGCGCCGCCCGCCCGGATGCGCCGGTCGAGATCACCGTGGATCCGATGCACGCCGGCCGCTCCTTTGCCAGCAGCACGGTCACGATCAGCCAGGGTGACCGACTCTGCACCCGTTCGATCGTGCTGCTGTCGGCCGACGAGCCCGACCTCATCCGCCACGGCGATGCGCCGGCGCGGTCGTCGACGCCCGAGGGCAGCGCGCCGCTCGCCGAGGGCGGCGGCGCCTGGGAGGTGCGGGTCGTCGGCGGGGTGGACCTCAGCGACCCCGCCGCCGTCGGCCCGGCCGAGCTCGACGTGTGGACCCGGTTCGTCGGCGCTCCCGAGGATCCGGCGCTCGACCAGGCCCTCATGGCGTTCGCCACCGACGGGTTCCTCATCGGCACGGCGATGCGCCCCCACGCGGGGGTGGGCCAGGCACAGGCCCACGTGACGCTGGCGACCGGCGTGATCAGCCACACGCTCACGTTCCACGAGCGGTGCGCGGCGGGGGAGTGGCTGCTCTTCGCGCACCACAGCCCGTACGCCGGGCGGGGCCGGAGCTACGGCCGCGCCGACATCTTCCGCGCCGACGGCCAGATCGTCGGGTCGTACGTCCAAGACAGCATGATCCGCGCCATGGGCGACCAGACGGACCTGCGGGCCTGAGCCGCATCGTCGTGCCGGCGCCTTCTAACGCTGGCGTCATTCTTGTGCTCGACGGAAAGGTAGGGTCCGAGGATGCCAGCGTTCATGGGGTTCCTTCTCACCAAGGTCGACGACGGGCAGTCCCTCGACTGGACCGAGATCGACGAGTCCGACCTGATGGACGGGGACGTCACCATCGAGGTGACGCACTCCTCGCTCAACTACAAGGACGGGCTGGCGCTCACGGGCAGCTCGCCGGTCGTGCGCCGCTGGCCGATGATCCCCGGGATCGACCTCGTCGGGCGCGTCCGCGAGTCCACGCACGCCGCGCACGGCGCGGGCGACCTCGTCGTGCTGAACGGCTGGGGGGCGGGCGAGACGCACCTCGGTGGCTATGCGCAGCTCGCCCGGGTTCCCGGCGACTGGCTCGTGCCCCTGCCCTCCGGTCTCTCGGAGCAGCAGGCGATGGCCATCGGCACGGCGGGCTACACGGCGATGCTCTGCGTGATGGCCCTCGAGCGGGGCGACCTCACGCCGGCCGCCGGTCCCGTGCTCGTGACCGGCGCGGCCGGCGGCGTCGGCAGCGTGGCCATCGCGGTGCTCGCCAACCTCGGGTTCGAGGTCGTCGCCTCGAGCGGGCGAGCCGAGGTCGAGGGCGACTACCTCCGGTCGCTCGGCGCCTCGCAGATCATCGACCGAGCCGAGCTGTCCGAGCCGGGACGCCCGATGGGCAAGGAGCGGTGGGCCGGAGCCGTCGACAGCGTCGGCAGCCACACGCTCGCCAACGTCCTCGCGCAGACCCGCTATGGCGGCACCGTCGCGGCGTGCGGGCTGGCCCAGGGCATGGACCTGCCGGGCTCGGTCGCCCCGTTCATCCTCAGGGGCGTGACGCTCGCCGGGGTCGACAGCGTGATGGCCCCGTTGCCGCGTCGCACCGAGGCGTGGGGCCGGCTGGCTGCGGACCTCCCGCTCGATCTCCTGGACTCGCTCACCGTGGTGCACCCGGTGCAGGAGGCGCCGCAGCTCGCCGACGAGATCCTCGCCGGCAAGGTCCGGGGTCGCGTCGTCTTCACCGTCGCCTGAACCGCGGGTCAGGCGGTGACGAACGTCGCCGCCCGCTGCTGGAACCGCCAGACGCCGTCGACGTGGTGGAGCACGTCGAGGTATCGACCCACCATCTGGATCGTCCAGCCGCCGTCGCCGAGCAGGATGAAGATCACGTCGCTGACCGCGTGGGCCTCGTGGTCGTTCCAGTCGGTGACCAGCGTGTTGAGCACCAGGTGGCGCTGGGGCCGCCGCGGCTTCCACCTCGTGTAGGCCTCGCGGAGGGCCTCGTGGCCCCGGTGGGTGCCCATGCCCTGGATGTCGACGACGCCGTCGGGGAGGAAGGTGGCCACGACGTGGTCGGTGCGGCCGTCATCCAGCGCCTGGGTGTAGGCGGCGATGGTGGCGCGGACGCCCTCGGCGACCTCCGCGAACGTCATGTCCGTGCCCATCAGAAGCCGAGGTCGACGATCGGTCGCTCGAGCGGGTTCAGGTTGATCGCTCGCAACGCCGGGAGCAGCTGCTCGTACGGTCGGCCGGCCAGGAAGCCGTCCACGGTCCGCTCGAAGTTGGCCACGCCCCCCTCGAGCTGCTCGGACAGGCGCAGGTACTCGAACCCCTTGGCGTGGATGCCCCGCTGCTGCCTCGGCAGGTTCGAGAAGTCCTGCGTGGGGATCGGCGGCACCCGCGGATCGTCGAAGTCCCAGGGCTCGGGTCGCTCGGGGGTCGCGGGCTCCTGGCCTGCCGGGTACCGCGTGAGCGACCAGATCTCCATCAAGGTCTGCTCGGGCCCGAGCGGCCGGAAGCGATACGACGAGGCGCTGCTGTACATCGGCAGCACGAAGTAGTGCGGGAAGCAGTAGCCCATCGGCTGGTTCATCCCGTTGGCCTCGAGCTCGTTGAGGTCCGGGATGGTCGCGCCAGCAGCGCGATGCCAGTCCACGACCGCGTCGTTGAACGTGCGGTGCCACGTCGCCATCGCCAGCTCCGGGTCGGCGGGCAGCTCGATGTCGCGCAGGCCTTCGGCGATGCGCACGTCGTTCGCGTGGACCATGCCGGCCATGCCCTCGCACATCGTGCGCAGGTAGTGGATCTCCGCGTCGACGAACGTCCGCGGGTCGAACTGCGCGGGATCGCGGGGTGCGAACCGCCCGGGGATCACGAGCTGCGGATGCGCCTCGATCACGTGGTACTGCTCCAGGAAGGCCGCTTCGGCGAGCTTCCAGTTCACCGGGAGGCGGATGGCGTACCACCACTCGGCCCGGAGCGACTCCATCTCCCAGGCGTCCATGATCGTGGCGAACGGCTCGATGCACTCCCGCAGCGGCGGCGCGTCGTCGTCGAGGTTGATCCACGCGCAGCCGCCCCAGACCTCGCACCGCACCGGGGTGAGGTCGAGATCGCCCGGCTGCAGGTTGTGCTCGGAGAACGTCCGCTTGCGCGTGACCGCGGTGTTCTTGCCGTCCGGGCCGTAGCACCACCCGTGGAACGGGCAGGTGAACCCGCTCTCGCACGTCCCGCGGCCGACGGCCACCTGGACGCCGCGGTGGCGGCAGGCGTTCTGGAAGGCCGTGACCCCCATGTCCTCGGTGCGCACGACGACGATCGACTGATCGAGGATGTCGTACACGGCGAAGTCGTGCGGTTCCGCGATCTCCTCGAGGCGGCAGGCCATCTGCCAGACCCGAGGCCAGAGCAGCTCGACCTCCGCCTGATAGAAGTCGGGGTCGAAGTAGCGCTCCCGCGGCGCCCGGTCTGCGAGCTCGAGCGCGTAGGGCACGGGGCCTGCTGACGTGTTCCGATCCACGGTCACCACGCCGGACCCCCCGTCATCGCCGCGTGCGTTGCATGGACATTATACTAAACGGTCGGTACAAATTCTCGCTGTTCCAGAGGGCGCATGACATCCCCCGAAGCCGCATCCGACCGCCGCTCGAGCCAGCGCACGACCGACGTCGACGTGCTGGTCGTCGGTGCGGGCATCACCGGCATCTACCAGCTCCATCGCGCCCGCAAGGCCGGCTTCTCCGCCCAGCTGCTCGAGGCCGGTGCCGGTGTGGGGGGCACGTGGTTCTGGAACCGCTATCCCGGGGCTCGGTTCGACTCGGAGAGCTACACCTACGGCTACCTCTTCTCGAAGGAGCTCTTCGAGGAGTGGGAGTGGCAGGAGCACTTCGCGGGGCAACCGGAGATCGAGCGCTATCTCAACCACGTGGTCGACCGCTTCGACCTCCGCCGGCACATGCGGTTCGGTGCCCGGGTCAGCTCGGCGGTGGTCGACGAAGCATCCGGCACGTGGACGGTGACGCTCGACGACGGCTCCGAGATCCGGACGCGGTTCCTGATCGCAGCCACCGGCGTGCTGTCGGTGCCCTACCAGCCCGATGTGCCGGGGCGGGACGACTTCCGGGGGGAGGCGCACCACACGGGCTCCTGGCCGTCGACGCCCGTCGACTTCACCGGCAAGCGCGTCGCGGTCGTCGGCACCTCGTCGAGCGGGGTCCAGGTGGTCCCGACGATCCTCGACGACGCGGCGTCGATCACCGTCTACCAGCGCACCGCCAACTGGTGCACGCCGCTGAACAACGCACCCATCACCGCCGAGGAGCAGGCGCAGCTCAGGGCGGACTTCGAGCACCTGTGCGAGATCCTGAACACCTCGATCAGCGGCTTCGCCCACCCGGTCAACGAGCGGGCGGCGTTCGACGACTCGCCGACGGAGCGGCAGGCGTTCTACGAGAAGATGTGGAACAGCCCTGGCTTCATGAAGCTCACCAGCAACTACGCCGATCTGCTGTTCAACGAAGCGGCAAATGCGGAGTGGTGCGCGTTCATCGCCGAGAAGATCCGGGGCATCGTCCGCGACCCCGCCACGGCCGACCGGCTGATCCCCAACGACCATCGGTTCGGCCAGAAGCGGCCGCCGTTCGTCAGGGGCTACTTCGAGGCGTTCAACGACCCGAAGGTGGCGCTCGTCGACCTCCGGGAGACGCCGATCGTGCAGCTGACCGAGACGGGCATCGAGACGGCAGACGGCGTTCGCGAGCACGACATCATCGTCTGGGCCACCGGCTTCGACTTCGGCACGGGGGCGCTCGCCCGCATGGGCATCCGGGGCCGGAACGGGCTCGAGCTCACCGAGCACTGGGCGGACGGCCCCACCACGTTCCTCGGCCTGCAGACGCGGGGGTTCCCGAACCTCTTCTTCCCGGGTGGACCCCACGCCGCAGCCGGCAACAACCCGCGCTACAACAGCGACCAGGTCGACTTCGTCACCGACGTGCTCGTGCATGCGACCGAGCGTGGCTACGACATCATCGAGGTGACGGCCGAGTCCGAGGAGCGGTGGACCCGGATGGTCGATCGTGGTGCGGCGAAGACCACGTTCGGCACGATCGGCCAGTACGTCGGCTCGAACATCCCCGGCAAGCCGAAGCGGTACCTGCTCAACACGGGTGGCCGCCCGAAGCTCTTCGAGGTGATCGCCGACGTGGTGGCCACCGACTACCAGGCCTTCGAGCTGTCCCGGTCCTCCGCACCGGCCGCGGCCCGCGCCTGAAGCGCCGCGCCGACCCGGCCCGAGCGGATCAGACGGTGGCGATCGGCGTCGTCGGTGAGCCGACGGCGCCGGGGAGCCGCAGCGGGGGCGCGGTGAGCAGGAACCGGCTCCGCTCGTGCTCGCGCAGCCAGGTGGCGAGCTCGTGGAGGTACCACATCTCTCCGAGGGGGACGCCGAGCTTGAACAGGCAGAGGTTGTGGATCGGCAGGAACGAGTGCCGGCTCGGGTCTCGGTCCCTGCCGGTGAGCCCCTCGACCGCGTAGTTGTCCGCGATCAGCGCCGAGATCTGCGACGCATTGATCCACTCGAGCAGCGCCTCGTCCCGCGCGTCCAGGTAGGTGCACATCGTGTGGATCCTCACCGGGTCCGGCTCGCGGTCCATCGCGAGGATCTCGGTGGCGAACCCGGTGTGGAGCAGGAGCATGTCGCCGGGCTCCACGACCACGTCGTCGGCGGCCATGACCTCCAGCAGCGTGTCGAGGCCGACCCCCCGCCAGTCGTGGCCGAGGTGGTGCGCCAGGTCGACGAGGACGCCACGCCCCTGCATGCCCTGGTAGGCCATGTGCTCCATGCCGAGGTGGTGCGCGAACGAGGTGTGCTGGCCGCCGTCGCCCGCGGCGTCGGCCTGCGGCCCGACGAGGTCGATGCCGGCGCGATAGCCGTTGTAGTAGACGGCCTCCTCGACCCCGTCGCCGTCGGCATCGAACTCCGCGCCGACGTGGGCCAGCGAGTCCCACTGGGTGGAGTACTGGAGCGAGAGGGTCACCACGTCATCGACCCACACGTCGACGTAGCGGGGATCGCCCCAGTCCGGCATCTCGCTCATGTGGACGTTGAAGAAGGTGCCGGGGGTGCCGTCCATGTCCTCGGTCGGCGCCAGCCGCGGCGGTGGCCGCCGCTGGTTGAGGGCCGTCCCGCCGGGATAGTCGAGCGGCAGGCTGAGGCAGAAGCTGCGGCCGGCCTGGACCTCGCGCACGCCCTCCAGGACCTTCTCGGGGGTGAGCAGGTTGATGCGACCGAGCTCGTCGTCGTCGCCCCAGTCACCCCAGGTCGATCCGGGCGGGCGTTGCGTCCACCGCTTCGTCATGCGTCGTCTCCCCAGGCCGTGGATCCATGTGGACCCGTTCCGTTGAATTGTACCGACCGGTTGGTCTAGTCTTGGCATCGCCGTTCGCGCATGCGGAGAAGTAGATTTCCGGGCCGGACGTTCAGCGCGGATCGCACAGGGAGGTCGCAGCACATGATGCAGAAGGACTTCGTCGTCTCGGCTGACGGGCACCTCCTCGAGCCCATCGATCTGTTCAAGACCCGGCTGCCCGCGCACCTGCGCGACCGCGGCGTGTGGGAGGAGGACTTCGAGATCGAGCCGCTCGTCGAGGGCGGCGCCCGGGTCTTCCGGCGGTTGCACACGCCCGGGTACGAGGGCTGGACGATCTCCCGCTATCGCCAGACGGGCGGGCGGACGCCGGAAGGCGACCCCGAGCAGATCCTCGAGGACATGGACCTCGACGGCGTCGACGTCCAGGTGATGCACCCGAACCTGTCGCTGTTCGGCCTGTACTCCGACGACCACGAGCTCTCGATGGCGCACGCACGCGTCTACAACGACTACGTCATCGAGCGGTTCTCGCCCTACTTCTCCCGGCTGGCGCCCACGGCTCCTGTGCCCATCACCGACGTCGGCGACGCCGTCCGCGAGATCGAGCGCGTCGCGGCGGCGGGGTTCCGGGCCATCCTCCTGCCGTCGACGCCGCCGAAGCCCTACTACTCGCGCGACTACGACCCGGTGTGGGCGGCCGCGCAGGCCAACGGCGTGCACGTGTTCATCCACACCCAGACCGGCGGGGTGAAGGTGAACGACCCGGAGTCGACCACGCTCAAGGTCGTCATGGAGTCGGCCGCGCAGGTCAACCAGCCCATGACCGAGAAGACGGCCTCGAAGCGGATGATCACGCAGTGCGTCTACGCCCCGATCGTTCCGCAGCAGGTCATGTGCCAGCTGATCGGCGGTGGTGTGCCCGAGCGGTACCCCGACCTGCACTTCGCCCTGATCGAGTTCAACGCCCATTGGCTGGCGTCGCTGGTGGGCTCGATGGACAAGTGCTGGGTCACCGGCGTCGGCCAGGACGCCGACTGGTGGCTCGGGTACTGGGACGACGCCCGCAGTGCCGACGATCAGCCCAGCATGGCCCAGCTGTTCCGCCTCAACGAGAAGTGGCCGTACCCGCTGACGCCCAGCGAGTACGTGCGCCGCCAGTTTCACGTCTCCTTCCAGGACGATCCCGTCGCCGTCGCCTGCCGGCACGTGACCGGCCTGTCGACGATCGTGTGGGGCAACGACTACCCGCATGCGGAGGGCACGTTCCGCGGGAGCCGGCAGCTGCTCGAGACGCAGCTCGGCGACCTCCCTGCCGACGAGCGCAAGGCCCTGGTCGGCGGCACGCTGGGCGACCTCCTGGGGTACCGAGCGCCGGTGCGGACCTGAACGAGCACCGCTTCGAGGGCCGCGTCGCCGTCGTCACGGGCGCGGGCCGCGGGATCGGCCGGGCCCACGCGCGCCTGTTGGCCGCACGGGGCGCCAGCGTCGTCGTCAACGATCTCGGCAGCTCGATGGGCGGCAAGGGCGCGGACGCGCAGCCGGCGTTCCGCGTCGCCACCGAGATCGTCGACGCCGGCGGCGTGGCCAGCGCCGACACCAGTGACGTGGCCACGGTCGACGGGGCGCAGGCGCTGATCGACGCGGCCGTCGAGCAGTTCGGGCGCATCGACATCGTGGTCAACAACGCCGGCATCATCCGCTGGGCGGGCATGCCCGAGGTCGACGAGGACAACCTGGCGCGGCACCTCGCCGTGCACGTGCTCGGCTCCTTCAACACCACCCGCGCCGCCTGGCCGCACATGGTCGAGCAGGGCTACGGCCGCATCGTGATGACGACGTCGGCGGGGCTGTTCGGGCTGCCGAACAACACCTCCTACGCGACGGCAAAGGGGGCGGTCGTCGGCCTCACGCGCAGCATCTCGACGGCGGGGGCCGCGCACGGCATCAAGGTCAACCTCATCGCGCCGGCGGCGTGGACCCGCATGGCCGGCCAGACCCCCCCGGCCGACGGCACGGACCGGCCGGATCCCGGCTCGATCGAGGCCCAGATGGCGCCGGACCTCGTCGCGCCGATGGTCGCCTACCTGGCCCACCAGGACTGCCCCGTCAGCGGAGAGATCTACGCGGCCGGCGCCGGCCGGTTCGCCCGCATCTTCATCGGTTCCACGGTGGGCTACGTCCACCCCACGCCGGAGCCGACCATCGAGGACGTGGCTCGCAACTGGGGACCGATCAACGACGAGTCCGGCTACTCGGTGCCCGCCGACCTCGGCGACTGGTCGGCCACGTTCATGGCCCACCTGGTGCCCGACGGGCCCGACGCGCTCGACGCCGTTCGGGAGTAGCGGCCCGGGCCCTACTCGTCGAGGAGGCCGGGCTGCTCGCTGACGATCCAGTCGTAGAGCGGCTGGAACGACAGCCAGCCGGCCCGGAAGTTGCCGACCCGGCGGGCGGTCTTCTCGGCCTGCTCGGCGTCGATGAGCACCGGCGTGCCCGCGGCCTCGGCGAGCAGCTGCGCCTGGCACGAGCGCTCCATCGTGATGAACCACCACGCCGCCTCGTCGACGCTGCGTCCGACGGTGAGCAGGCCGTGGTTCGCCAGGATCGCCGCCTTGTGGTCGCCGAGGGCGTGCGCGATGCGCTTGCCCTCCTCGTCGTCGAGCACGACGCCGGTGTAGTCGTCGAACAGCGCGTGGTCGCCGTAGAACGCGCACGCATCCTGCGTGACCGGATCGAGGCGACGGCGCAGCGACGACCATGCCTTGCCGTGCACGGAGTGCGAGTGCGCGGCGGCCACGACGTCCGGACGGGCCGCGTGGATGTGCGAATGGATCACGAACGCGGCGCCGTTCACCGGCCAGCTGCCCTCGACGACCTCGCCCGCGTCGTTCACGAGGAGAAGGTCCTTCACCCGGATCTGCTTGAAGCTCATCGCGAGCGGGTTCACCCAGAAGTGATCGAGCAGCTCGGGGTCGCGGGCCGTGATGTGGCCAGCGGCGCCCTCGTCGAAGCCGAAGTGGCCGAAGAGCCGGAAGGCCGCGGCGAGGCGCTGCTTGCGATGCCGGCGCTCCTCGTCGACGTCGTCGAAGTGCGGGAACGCGTGCGGTGGGCGGTCTGACGCCATGGCCGCGATCGTACGACCGTTGTACCGGTCGGTCCAATAGGATCGGGTGATGGACTTCTCGCTCACCGAGCCCGAACGCGAGCTGGCCGCGCTCTGCCGCGACTACGCACAGAAGGAGATCGCCGTGCGCGCCCCGCGTGCGTGGGAGGAGGAGCGGTGCCCGACCGATCTCCTCCGCGAGATGGGCGCGCTGGGGCTGCTCGGCGTGCTGATCCCCGAAGAGTGGGGTGGGCTTGGCATGTCCACCGTCGGCTTCGTCGCGGCCATGGAGCAGATCGGCCTGGCCGACCAGTCGGTCGCGGCCGCATGGCAGGCGCACGTGACGATCGGCTCGTTGCCGCTGTACCGGTTCGGCACCGACGCACAGCGAGAGCGCTGGCTGCGACCGCTCGCTGAGGGACGCGGCCTCGGTGCGTTCGGCCTCACCGAGCCCGACGCCGGCTCCGACGCGCGCGGCATCCGCACGCGGGCGACGCGGCAGGACGGCGGTTGGTCGATCAACGGGCGCAAGACGTTCATCTCCAACGCCGGCACGGACATGTCGTTCGGGGTGACGCTCCTGGCCCGCACCGAGTCGGCCGACGAGCCCGCGCCGCGGTACGGGAGCTTCGTCGTCGAGAAGGGCACGCCCGGCTACACGATGGGCCCGAAGATGCGCGGCATCGGCTGGAAGGGCCTCGACACCCGCGAGCTGTACTTCGACGACGTGCGGGTCCCCGACGAGCAACTCGTCGGTGACCCGGAGATGGGCCTCGGCCAGTTCCTCAGCACGCTCGAGGTCGGCCGCATCTCCATCGCCGCGCTGTCGCTCAGCCTGACCCAAGCCGTCCTCGACCTCGCGACCGACTACGCGCGCCAGCGCCAGCAGTTCGGCCAGCCCATCGCGAAGTTCCAGGCCGTCCAGTTCAAGCTCGCCGACATCGCCACCGAGCTCGAGGCCGCCCGCTGGCTCACCTACCGCGCCGCCTCGTTGCGCGACGCCGGCCAGCCCTTCCGCAAGGAGGCGGCCATGGCCAAGCTGAAGGCGTCCCGCCTTGCGGTCTGGGCGGCGTCCGAGGCGGTCCAGATCCACGGCGGCGTCGGCTACATGCTCGAGTCGCCGGTGGCCCGCTTCTACTGCGACGCGAAGGTCCTCGAGATCGGCGAGGGCACCAACGAGATCCAGCACCTCGTGATCGCCCGCGAGCTGGGCTGCTGACCCGGCCGCCCGCGGTCCCAGTCTGCCATCGACCGATCGGAGGAAAGCCGACCGAATGCGAGCGATCAGACCCTGCGAGTGATTCCACCATCGACACGAATGATCGAACCGGTGGTGAAGCTTGAGGCGTCAGAGGCAAGGTGTACGGCGAGGACCGCTACCTCATCAGATGACGACCGCGACCTTTCCAGACAGGTCATGCAGTGCTTCGATCGTTCTCCGGTTACGCCCCACGGTCATTCCTTCGTAAACGTGGTTCTCTCTATTGGAGAGTAGTGTTTGAGCATGGACCGGCTCAAGGGGCGCATCGCCGTCGTGACAGGCGCCGCCAGCGGAATCGGTCTCGCGATCGCCGAAGCGTTCGCTATGGAGCGCATGCGAGTCGTGATGACTGATCTGAACAATGACGCCGTCGTCGCCGCTGCGTTCTCGCTGCGAGGGACGGGAGCCGAGGTCGAGGCGGTCGAGCTGGACGTCCGAGACTCCGACGCCGTCGATCGGCTCGCCCAGAGGGTCGTCGACCGCTATGGGGCGCTGCACGTCGCCGTCAACAACGCTGGGATCGTCAACCGGGGCAACAGCTGGGAACTCTCGCTCGAGGAGTGGCACCGAGTTCTCGACGTGAACCTGTGGGGCACTATCCACGGCGTTCGCGCCTTCGTACCGCGCATCCTCGCCTCAGGCGCTGGGGGCCACGTCGTGAACATTGCCTCTATGGCCGCGGTGCTACCCCGACCTCGCCTCGGCCCTTACACGGTCGCCAAGCACGGTGTGCTCGGGCTCTCCGACGTCCTGCGAGCTGAACTCGACGCGACGGGCGCCCCCGTCGGGGTGAGCGTCGTGATGCCCGGCCGCATCAGAAGCGGAATGAACCCCATCGGGAGCGTTGATCCCATGACTGTCGCGACCAACGTGATCGATGCGATCCGAACCGGCCGCGATTACGTATTCACCGACGACCACTCCGCTGACGCCGTCGAGCACCGCCTCAAAGCGATCCTCAAAGCACGCGCCGACGTCCGCCCCTAGCCGCGCCAGCGCCAGCAGTTCGGCCAGCCCATCGCGAAGTTCCAAGCCGTCCAGTTCAAGCTCGCCGACATCGCCACCGAGCTCGAGGCCGCCCGCTGGCTCACCTACCGCTGCCGCCTCGTTGCCCGATGCCGGCCAGCCCTTCCGCAAGGAGGCGGCGTCGAGCTCGGTCAGCTCGGCGCGACCACGGTGACGCCGAGGGTCTGCGCCGCTGCCGCCAGGCGCTCGTCGTAGGTGATGATCCCGTCGAGGTCGTCGCCAAGATCTAGCGCCGCCGCGAGGTGGAGCGCGTCGAGGCTGCGAAGCATGTCCGGCTCGAGCGCTGCGGCCCGCTCGAACAGCGGGGTGGACAGCGTCACCAGGACGAGCGAGTCGAGCACCGCCCGCGCCTGCTGCATGCGTTCTGGTGCGCTGCGACGCGTGGCCCGCAAGAGCTCCGTTCGGAGCAGGTCGCTCGAGACGATCGCGGTGCGGGCTCGCCCGAGCCATCCGCGCAAGGCCTTTGATCCCCGTTCCTCGACCACGAGCTTCACCGCGGCGGACGTATCGAGGTAGTAGGCCATATCGGCTCAGTACCGCTCGGCCTCGCGCATCTCGGCGAGCGTCGTGGACAACGACGGTCGCCCCGACCTGCGACGCGCTGGCGGGTCGAGCTCGGCGATGCGCCGTTTGGCCGGGCGGGCGCGGCCCGAGGCCACCATCGCCTCGAGTCGGCTGGAGGCGATGGGTCCGAGCTGCGCGACGGGACGACCTCGGTCGGTGATGGTGACCTCGTCACCAGCGGCGGCCGCGGCCACCACGGCTGACGCGTTCTGCTTCAGCGCTCGGACGCCGACCTGACCCATGTGCTACATGGTAGCCCAAGCGTCGCTCGTGTCTACCCGGTTCGGCCTTTGCCGTCGGACGCCAGCGTGCTCGCCGCGGCCTCCCGGCTGCTAGACCGCGGCGAGGCGGCGGATGGCGTCGGTGATGCGGTCGCGGTCGGGGAGCCAGGCCCGCTCCAGGGACGGGGCGTAGGGCGCCGGCGTGGGTGCGGCGCCGATCCGCTCGATGGGGGCGTCGAGGTGCCAGAAGGCTTCGCGGGCGACGGTGGCGGCGATCTCGGCGCCGATGCCGAACGGCACGACGGCCTCGTGGGCGATCAGCAGCCGGCCCGTGCGCTCGACCGAGTCGAGGATGCATGCCATGTCGAGCGGCGCCACCGTCCGCAGGTCGATCACCTCCACGGAGATGCCCTCGGCTGACAGGTGCTCGGCGGCGGCGGCGACGTCGTGGACCATGCGTGAGATCGACACGACCGTCACGTCGGTGCCGGGGCGCACGATCGTCGCCTTCCCGAGCGGGACGACGTGGTCGGCCGCGGGCTGCGGGCCCTTCATGCCGTAGAGCAGCCGGTTCTCGATGAAGACCACGGGGTTGGGGTCCTGGATCGCGGCGCGGAGCAGGCCGTAGGTGTCGGCCGGCGTCGACGGCATGACCACGGTCAGGCCCGGGATGTGCGCGAGCAGCGCCTCGAGGCTCTGCGAGTGCTGGCTCCCGGAGGACCGTCCGGCGCCGAACTGGGTCCGCACCGTCAGGGCCATCTGGGCCGCCCCACCGGTCATGAACGGCATCTTGGCGGCCTGGTTCAACAGCTGGTCGAAGCAGACGCCGACGAAGTCGAGGTACATGAGCTCGACCACCGGGTGCAGCCCGGCCATCGCCGCGCCGACGCCCACGCCCATGATCGCGGTCTCGGAGATCGGCGTGTCGCGGACGCGCTGGCCGAAGCGCTCGTGGAGGCCACGGGTGAGCGCGAAGACGTTGCCGCCGGCGCCGACGTCGATCCCCGCGAGGAACACCCGGTCGTCGCTCTCCAGCTCGGCCTCGAGCGCGTTGTGCACGGCGTCCATCGTGCGGAAGATCGGCGCATCGGCTGCCGGCGGCGGAGGCTCGGCGAAGACTGGTCGCGGGCGGACCACGAAGTTGGCCAGCGCGTCGGGGGACGGAGGGTCGAGCCGCCGCGCCGCGTCGACGGCCTCGTCCAGCTCCTCCATCACCGACGCCGCCAGCGCGCGGATGGCGTCCTCCCCGACACCGGCGGCAAGGAGGCGCTGCTCGTGGACGAGCAACGGGTCCTGCGCCTTCCACGTGTCGAGCTCATCGGGGCTGCGGTAGCGCTCGGGATCGCCCTCGTAGTGGCCGTGCCACCGGTAGGTGATGGCCTCGACGAGGGTGGGCCCGTCGCCGGCGCGGATGCCGGCGACCACGTCATGCATGGCGGCCGCCGTCGCGACCACGTCGTTGCCGTCGACGGCGACGAACGCCATGCCGTAGCCCGCGGCCCGCTGCTCGAGCGATGCCGCGTGCTGGGTCGCCACCGGCGAGAACTCGGCGTACCCGTTGTTCTCACAGAAGAAGATCGCGGGCAACCCCCACACGGCAGCCAGGTTGACCGCCTCGTGGAACGCGCCCGCGGCCACCGCACCGTCGCCGAAGAACGCGACGGCAACGCTTCCATCCGCTCGAAGCTGAGCCGCCGTCGCGGCGCCCACGGCGATCGGCAGGCCGGCGGCCACGATGCCGTTGGCGCCGAAGATCCCGATGCCCGGGTCGGCGATGTGCATCGAGCCGCCGCGCCCCCGGTTCGTGCCCTGCTCCCGGGCCATCAGCTCGGCGAACATGCCGAGGGGGTCCAGACCCTTGGCGAGGCAGTGGCCGTGGCCCCGGTGGGTCGAGGTGATCACGTCGGCGGGACCGAGGGGCCAGCAGGCACCGACGGCCGCGGCTTCCTGGCCGATCGAGAGGTGCACGAACCCCGGCACCTCGCCCGCGCGATAGAGCGCGGAGACGCGCGTCTCGAACCCGCGGATCACCAACATCTGCCGGTGCATCTCGACGAGGTCGGCGGTCGAGAACGTGCCGGGCGAGGATCGATCGGGGGCCACGAAGGATGTATTGTACTGGTCGGTACAAGTACGGGACGTCCACATGACCGATCAGATCCAGATCCCCGAGACGTTCCCCGACCCCGGCGCGGTCGCGGGCAAGCGGGTGGTCATCACCGGCGCGAGCCGCGGCTTGGGATCGTTGCTCGCGCACGCCTTCTCGCGCGCTGGCGCGTCGGTGGCGCTGGTGGCGCGCACGGAGAAGGACCTGAAGGCGGTGGCCGGGGCGCTGCCGGGACCCTCCCTCGTGCTCGGCGGCGACGTGACCGACGAGGACTTCAACGAAGCGGTGGCCGATGCCGCGGTGGCCGAGTGGGGCGGCGTCGACGCGTGGATCTGCAACGCGGGGATCTCGCCGATCGTGGCCGCGCCCCGCCAGCTCGCCGCGTCGCAGTGGCGGCAGGTTCTCGAGGTGAACCTCACGGGTGCGTTCCTCGGCGCCCGCGCTGCCGCGCGGGTGATGGCGAACGGCGGGCGCCTCATCTTCACGGGCTCGGTCCTGGGGGAGCGCCCGCGCCGGGGCCTGATCGCCTACAACGCGTCGAAGGCAGGGTTGGTCGGCATGGCCAAGGGGCTCGCGCTGGATCTGGCGCCGGCCGGGATCACGGTGAACGTGGTCGCTCCGGGATGGTTCGATTCTCCGCTCGCCCAGGGGTGGAAGGACGACCCCGGCCTCGCCGCCGCGATCACCGGCCACACCGCGCAACGGCGCTGGGGAGCGCCCGAGGACCTGGCCGGCGCCTACCAGTTCCTCGCGTCCGACGCGTCCGCGTTCATCACCGGCACCGTGGTGAGCGTCGACGGCGGGTACCTGCTCACATGACCGCCGAGCCCGTGTCCGGCTCCGCCGCGCGGCGGGTGGTCGCGATCACGGGCGCGGGCGGCGCGCTCGGCGCGGCGGTGTCCGGTCAGCTCGCGGGCGAGCCGGGCACGGACGTCGTGTTGAGCGATGTGAGCGAGGCCGCGCTGGAGGCCACGGTCGCCGGCCTCCCCGCGGCCCGTGGTGCGGTCGAGACCGCCCTCGCGGACGTGAGCGACTTCGCACAGGTGGCAGCGGTGATCGAGCTGGCGGTCGAGCGCTTCGGTCGACTCGACGTGCTCGTCAGCAACGCCGGGGTCCTCTCGCCCAACGGTCGCATCCACAACCTCGACACAGAGGACTGGGAGCGTGCGTTCCGGATCAACGTCCTCGGCGCGGTCCACGGCATCCGTGCCGCGGTGCCGGTCATGCGCCGCCAGGGCTCGGGCTCGATCGTCCTGACGGCATCGGTGGCCGGACTCACGGCCTGGTCACATGCCGCTCCCTACTGCGCGACGAAGGCCGCGGTGATCCAGCTCGCGAAGGTCGGGGCGGTCGAGTACGCGCGGGACGGGATCCGGGTGAACTGCGTCTGCCCGGGGACGTTCCTCTCGGCGATCCACGCCGATCTGCCACCTGAGGCGCTCGACCCGATCGCCGCCCGGCACCCGCTCGGGCTCGGCGCCGCGGCCGACCTGGTCGGCGCCTACTCGTACCTCGCGAGCGACGCGTCCCGGTGGACCACAGGCTCGGCGATGGTGGTCGACGGCGGCTACTCGGCTCCCTGATCGACGCCTTCCGTCGGGCGCTCGATGCCGTGCAGGAAGATGTCGGCGAACGGCTTGGCCACGTCGCGCGCGGTCAGGCGGCCGCCTGGTCGCAACCACAGGTAGGTGTAGTTGTGCATCCCGAGCCACGCCCGTGCCGTGAGCCAGGGGTCGAGGTCGCGGAACTGGCCCGACTCGACGCCGGCCCGCAGGACCGCCTCGACCTGTCGCTCGTACTCGCGCCGCCGCTCGCGGAACTGGGCGGCCCGCTCGCCCGTGAGCGCAGGGAACTCGTGCAGGAAGACCCAGACATGGTCCGGATAGCGGTGGATCACGTCGAGCAGCTCGTCGCCGAGCATGGCCAGCTGAGCCGGCGGGGAGCCCCCGGCCTGGGCCACGCGCTCCGCGCCGAGCATCACCTCGTCCATCACGCGGTCGTGGATGGCGGCGAGCAGCTCTTCCTTCGAGCCGATGTAGTGGTAGAGCGCGCCCTTGCCGAGGTCGTTGGCCTCGCAGAGATCGGTGATGCCGGTGGCGTGGTAGCCCCGACCGGCGAAGAGCGGTGCGGACGTGTCGATGATCGACTGGCGGCGGGCGTGCCACTTCGGGCTGCGCCGAGCCTCGCTGCTCGCGTCCGTCGGGGCCATGGCGGCGACGCTACCGGAACGCCCAGCGAGCAACGCGGGCATCTGTATAATGACTGGTCGGTACAACTCGAGCCGCGGGTCGACGATTGCTGACGATGCAGCCGGACATGAACTGGTTCGCCGTGCTCGCGCACCACGCGGCCCAAACGCCGGACCGGCCGGTCACCGTCTTCCAGGGCGAGACGACGACCTACGCGGAGATGGCCACCCGGGCGGCGGCGTTGGCCGGCGGCCTCGCCGAGCGTGGTGTGGCGCCCGGGCAGGTCGTGGGGCTCCTGTCGTACAACTGCCCCGAGCTCCTCGAGGCGCTCTTCGCCGCGAACTACCTCGGCGCGATCGCGATGCCGATCAACTGGCGGCTCGCCGCGGCAGAGGTCCGCTACATCCTCGAGCACTCCGACGCACGCGCGCTCGTATGCGACGAGGCCCTCGTCGAGCTCGCGGACGAGGCGACGAAGGGCATCGAAGGCACGCTCGTGCGGGCGTGCGTCTCGCAACCGGCTCCCGAAGGGTGGACGCCACTCGCGGAGCTGCGCGCCGCGTCCCGCCGGGTGGCGGCGGTCCCCGCGGCGGCCGACGACGTCCATCGCTTGATGTACACGTCCGGCACCACGGGGCGCCCCAAAGGCGTGATGATCACGCACGCCAACCTGGCGTGGAAGAACCTCGCGCACGTCGCCGAGCTCGGCTTCACGAGCGCCGACGTCGGGCTCGCCTGCGGGCCGCTGTACCACGTGGGTGCGCTCGACCTCACGACCACGTCGCTGCTCGCCGTGGGCGCGACGACGATCATCCATCGTGGGTTCGACGCCGCTGCGGTGGTCGCTGAGATCGAGCGTTCGCGGGTCACCACCGTGTGGCTCGCGCCGGCGATGGTCAACTCGATCATGGCGTTGCCGGACGTCGACCAGCGCGATCTCTCGTCAGTGCGATTGATCGTCAACGGCGGCGAGAAGATGCCCATCCCGCTCATCGAACGGATCCAGCGCACGTTCGCAGCGGCATGGCTCGCCGACGCATATGGCCTCACCGAGACGGTCTCGGGCGACACGTTCCTCGACCGCGACAGCACCGTCACCAAGCTCGGCAGCGTCGGCCGTCCCTGCCCCTACCTCGAGCTCGACATCTGGGACACGCAGGGCCGGCCGGTGCCGGCGGGGGAGCGCGGCGAGATCGTGGTGCGCGGCCCAAAGGTCTTCAAGGGGTACTGGCGGGACCCGGACGCGACCGCGGCAGCGTTTGCCGGCGGCTGGTTCCACACCGGCGACGTCGGCGTCCGCGACGAGGACGGCTACCTCTTCATCGTCGATCGGCTCAAGGACATGATCGTGTCGGGTGGGGAGAACATCGCCGGCTCCGAGGTCGAGCGCGTGCTGTACGAGCACGCGGCGGTCCTCGAAGTGGCCGTCGTCGGTCGCCCTGACGATCGGTGGGGTGAGGTGCCGGTGGCCTATGTCGTGCTGCGTCCGGATGCCACGGCGACGGCGGAAGCGCTCATCGAGCACTGCCGCCTGCAGCTCGCCCGCTTCAAGGTGCCCAAGGAGATCACGTTCCTCGACGCGCTGCCCCGCAACCCCTCGGGCAAGGTGCTCAAGCGCGAGCTGCGCCGATCATGAGGAGCCTTCGCTGACCGCGGACCAACGGTCGCCGGGCACCTCGACGTGGATGATCTCCGGGGCGGCGGCGAGCCACCGCGGCATCTGCTCGGACGCCGCCTTGAAGTGATCGGACTGGACGTGGGCCTCGCCGGCCTCCGCGTCACGGAAGACCTCGATCAGCACCCACAGGTTCGGATCGTCGGCACTCCGGCACCAGTCGAACGAGATGTTGCCGGGCTCGGCTCGCGACGCCGTGGTGAAGTCCGCCACGAGCGACCCGAAGTCATCGGCGTACTTGGCCCGCACCGGTTGCTTGACGACGATCAGGATCATCTGGACCTCTACCCGAGCAGCGCGAGGAGGTCGACCTGCTTGGCGTCGACGACGAACGCCTTCTTGCTGGTGTCCCAGTGGCCGGTCCAGTAGGTCGGGTTCGAGATCCCCTTGAAGATGGCGTTGGTCGACTGCTTCGACGGCGTCCAGGGTGGGAGGAGGCCGAACATCGGCACATCCTTCGCCTTGTCGAACGCCTGCTTGACGGTCGCCCGCGTGACGCTGGTCGCCTTCGCATCTCGCATCACCTTGATGAGGGCGTAGACGGAGAGCCAGCCGTTGGTGGCCTGGGCGGTGGCCGCGTCGCCCGCGAGGTTCGCCTTCCCGGAAGCGTTGAAGTCGTCGAGGATCACGTTGAAGATCGGCCACTTGGTCGGGTCGGCGCTGGCCGGCGGAACCGCGTCGCTGAACGCCATGTTGGCCGACGTCGTGTCGGGCAGCGTCTTGACGTCCTTCTGCGAGAAGGTCCCCCAGCTGCCCGCGAGCTTCAGCTTGCTGTTGAGCGAGCCGATGGCGTCGAGGATCTGGCTGCCGACGTTGCCCGGCAGCGCGAGCACAGCGCCTTCGGCGCCCGCGTTCTGAGCGGTCAGCACGAACTGGGTGAACTCGACCGCGGTCGGGGGGATCTCGATGATCTGCACCAGGTTCATGCCGAGGCCCTTGATGAGCGGGTCCGCGAACGCCTTCAACGCTCCCGACTGCCCGCTCGCGGGAAGGAGCACGACGAACTTCTTGACCCCGATGGACTTGAGTGCCGGCATGCCCGCCAAGAGCGCGCCGGCCCCGCCCATGTTGAACTCGAAGCTGATCGGCGAGTTCCACGCTCCGGGCATGGTGACCTGCGCGCCGACCTGCGGCAGGCCCGACTTCTCGAACAGCTGATAGGCGTCGGCTTCACTGCGGGTGAAGGTCGACGCGAGGCCGGCGACCATGCTCGTGTTCTCGGTCTCCTGGCGGGCGCAGGACAGCTCGGTGGGCCCATCGCCCTTCCCGTCGCAGACCTTGAGGCTGAGGCACCCGCCCCCGATGCCGCCCCGCTTGTTGAACGCGTCGACGGCCGCCTGGGCGCCGTCGGCGTAGTCCTTGAGGGACGTCCCAGCAACGTCCATCGGCTCGCTCATGCCCACCACGACGGCCGGCTGGGACGCCTTGCACGCCCCGTCGTTCCAGCCGCCGAGCGAGACGAACTTCGCGCTCCCGCCGCCGCTGGAAGGCGACGCCGTGGTTGCCGCGCCTCCGCCGCTGCTCTTGCTGCTGCCGCATGCGGCGGCGACGACCGCCAGCGCAACGAACGCGGCCATGAGTCGGAGAACCAGCTTCAGCTTCATCGGGCCCCTTGCGAACGTGCGGCACACCCCATGCCAGCAGTGGACCGAATGTTACACCATGGTCGTCTCGCGTAAAAGGCATTTTCGCAGAATGAGAGGCTTGGTCTCATCTCGCGGGCGCCCCGTCGGAGCCGGCCCCGTCACGCGGGGCCTTGGTCGCCTTCGGGAGCGGCGGTCAGGTAGGCGGCTTCGATCTCCGACAGCTGGCTTCCCACCTCGTGCGCAGAGCCGGAGAGCACGATGCGCCCGCGTTGCATCACGTAGACGCGGTCGGCCACCTGGAGCGCCTGGCGAACGTGCTGCTCCACGAGCAGCACGCCCACGCCGCGCTCCTTGCTCGCCGTGCGCACGGCCTGGAGCAGGCGCTGCACGATGATCGGCGCGAGCCCGAGCGAGAGCTCGTCGAGCAGCATCACTGCGGGATGTCGACCGAGCGCCCGGGCGACGGTCAGCATCTGCTGCTCGCCGCCGGAGAGCAGGCCCGCCGGGCGCTTCAGCAGCGGCTCGAGCTCGGGGAACAGCGCGGTCGCCGCCGCCACGGTCACGTTCGCGAGGCGCAGGTTCTCGTGGGCGGTGAGCTTCATGATCACCGAGCGCTCCTCGGTGACGTAGCTCAGGCCCTGCTTGCAGCGCTGGTGCATCGGTGAGCTCGTGGGCGCTCCGAGCCAGCGCACCTCGCCGCTGATCGGTGCCAGCTCGCCGGCGAGGGTGAGCAGCGTCGTCGTCTTGCCCGCGCCGTTCGGCCCGATGAGCGCCGCCACCTCGCCCGCCACGACCGGCAGGTCGAGGCCGCGCACCACCGACATGCGCCCATAGCCGCACGACAGATCCTTCGCCTCGAGCAGCACGTCGCCGTTCATCGCTCTACTCCCACGCGCTCGGAGCCGTCGGCTGCAGCGTCTTCTTCGGCGTGCTCCGGCTCGTGCGTGCCGAGGTACGCGGCGCGCACGACCGGGTCCTCGCGGATCTCGTCGGGAGTGCCCGAGGCGATCACGCGGCCGAACTCGATCACCACGATCCGGTCGCACGTGGACATCACGAGGCCCACGTCGTGCTCGACGAGGAGCACGCCCATCTTGCGCTGGTCCGCGAGGCGCCGGATGAGGCGGGCGAGCTCGCCGCTCTCCGCCTCGTCGAGCCCGGCCGCGGGCTCGTCCAACATGACGATGGACGGGCCGGACGCCACGGCGCGCGCGATGCCGGCCAGCCGGCGACGGCCATACGGCAGCTCGCCCGGCAGCAGGCTCAGGCAGTCCTCGAGCTCGAACTCCTGGATGGCCGCCACAGCGCTCGGGCTGAGGGCGTGGCGCCCGGGCCAGAAGAGATCGGTGACCCACGACAGCTTCGACTCCGTGGCATCGGAGCCCGCGTGGATGTTGTTCTCGATCGTGATGTCCTCGAAGAGCTCGAGCGACTGGAACGAGCGGCGCAGGCCACGCTTCGAGCGCCGGGCCGCGGTCCACCCGTCGATGCGTTGGTCGTCGAGCCACAGCGAGCCGCGCGCCGGGCGCACGAAGCCGGTCACCGCGTCGATGATCGTGGTCTTTCCGGCGCCGTTCGGGCCGATCAGGCCCACCACCTCGCCGGGCGTCACCGTGAAGCTGACGTCGTGGACTGCGAGCACCGCGCCGAAGCGCACGGTGAGGCCTTCGACCTTCAGGGTCGCCGGCGCCACCGGCTCGCGGGCCACGTCTTGGAGCGGAGCCCGTCGCTCCGGACGCACGACGAGGTGCAACCGCTCGAGGACGCGTCGCTGGCCAGCCGGCAGGTGGGCCGACACGACGTCGGCGATGCCGTGCTGGTGGATGAGGAGGATCGCGAACAGGATCACGCCACCGACGAGCTGGTCCCAGTTCCCCTGGTCCAGATGGAACCAGTCCTGGATGACCCGCGTCCCCAGGCCGCCGATCGCGTTGGGCGCCGACACGACGATGGCGAGGACGTAGCCGAGACCGCCGATGACCGCCTGGCCCACCGAGTTGATCGACTGGAAGGCGTTGTAGCGCCCGTAGGTGATCGTGTTCGCGGTGAAGCCGAGGAGGATGCCGCCGATGGCGGCGATCGCGGACGCCACCCCGAACGCGTAGAGCTTCACGCCGAAGACGCTCACGCCGAGGGACGCCGCAGCGCGCTCGTTGGTGCGCACGGCGATCAGGCGGCGGCCGGTCCGCGATCGGCGGAGGTTCGCCACGAGCAGCCCGACGAGCACGAGCGTGATCAGGCAGACGATCGCCCACCGGTGCGGATGGTCGACCGCGTTCACGTCGATGCCGAAGAGCTTGACCGTGCCGATCCTCGTGCCGCCGTCCGCGGGTGCACCGATCCAGGACGGGTTCGCGAAGACCACCTGGGAGACGGTGAAGCCGAGGCCGAGCGTGATCACCGCGAGGTTGACCCCTCGGGTGCGCAGCGCGGGGAGGGCGAAGAGCAGCCCGGCCGGGATCGTGAGCAGGACGCCGAGGACGATCGCGATCTCGATCTCCAGCCCGGCCTTCACGAGCAGCCCGGCGATGAGCGCCCCGATGCCGCCGATCGCCCACTGTGCGAGCGACACCTGCCCGGCGAAGCCCGTCAGCACCACGATCGAGGCGACGAAGACGGCCGACGCGAGCGAGATGTACATCGCGGTGGCCCAGTTGTTGTCGAGCCACACGAGGGTGACCGCGAGGGTGAGGCCGGAGCCCAAGATGATGCCGGGCCAGTTGATCACGCCGTTGCCGAGCCTGGGCAGGACGTCGCTGACGTGGCTGCGCAGCGGGAGCGCTCTCCCGCGCACGACCAGCACGAGCAGGATGGCCAGGAACGGGACGGCCTGCGTGGCTCCGGTCAACGACCCCAGGTGCAGGACGTGCTGCACCTTGATCTGGTAGTTGGTCATCTCCGCTTCGCCGACCCCGATCACGAGCCCACCGAGCAGGGTGAGGGGAAACGACTCGAAGCCGCCGAGCAGGGCGGCGGCCAGCGCGGAGATCGTGACCACCAACGTGAAGATCTCGGGGGTCAGGCCGGTGAACGGCGCGACCAGGATGCCGCCGAAGCCGGCCAGCGCTCCGCCGACGGTCCACGTGAGCATCGAGAGCCGCTCGGGCGACCATCCGAGCGTCGCGACCGCGCGTTCGTTCTGCGCCGAGGCGGTGATCGCGAGGCCGACGCGGGTGTACTTCGCCAAGGCCCAGAGGGCGGCGGTCAAGGCGACCACGATGCCGATGACGATGAGTCGCTCTTCTTGGAAGCTGACGCCGCCCCAGCTGTAGCGATTCTCAGGCAGGAAGTTCTGGATGCGGTGCGTGGTGCCGCCGTAGCGGATCACCACGAAGGCCTGCACGACGGCCAGCGCGGCGAGGGTGCTGATGACGCGCACGATCGGTGCGGCGTGCCGCAACCGATACAGGACGATTCGCTGGAACAGGAACGAGACCAGACCGGCCACGACGACGCCGGCGAGGATGGCCGGGATCGTCGGCCAGGCGTCGCCGAGGAAGTGCGTGCCGGGGATGAACAGGAAGCGGTTGACCGCGGCGGTGTCGCGCAGCTCGACGAACGTGACGTATCCCGCCAGCATGGCGAAGGCGCCATGTGCGAAGTTCACGACCCCCGAGCCGCGATAGATCAGCACCGCGCCTTGCGCGAGCAAGGCGTAGCAGGCGCCGGCCCCCAGGCCGATCACCGCGAACTGCAGGAAGTTGTTCACCTGGCCTCCTCCGGCGGGCGGGGGACCACGGCGACCGACGGGATGCTGGCGCTGGCGCCGCACCGCAGGACCGTGTCGATGACGTTGACGAGCTCGTCGACCTCCACCAGCGACCCGCTGAGGTAGCGCCGGGCGATCCAGGTCGGCACCACCTCGGCGGCCAGCTCGCCGTCCCAGCCGACGTTGAACTCGCTGACGCCCGCCGCGCCCCCGCCACAGTCGCCCACGACCACCCGCGTGAACCCGACGCCCGAGTGCTCGTTGCGCCACGCCTCCACGAGCTTGTCGAGCGCCGCCTTGGTGACCGCGTAGGCGCCGAGGCCCGGCCATGGCGGCGTCATCGACGCGCTCACCGAGGACAGGTAGGCCGCGGCGCCGCTCGAAGCGGCGAGGTGGGGGAGGGCGGCCGCCGTGATCAGAGACGCACCCATGACGTTCGTGTCGAACGTCTGGCGCCACGTGTCGGCGTCGGTGTCGACCAGGCGCACGAGCGACCCGACGCCCGCGGCGTAGACGAGGGCGTCGATGCCGCCGAGCCCCGCCGCGGCCTCGTCGATCGCCGACCGGCACGACGCGGTGTCGGTGACGTCGCACGCGATCGCCAGCGAGCCCGGACCGGCATCCTTCGCCGCGTCGACCAAGCGGTCGACTCGGCGCGCCATCAGCGCGACCTCAGCCCCCCGCTGCCCGAGCCCGACCGCGATGCAGCGGCCCAGGCCGCTCGACGCTCCCACCACGACTGCTCTCATCTTGATCCCCTTGTTCGCCGTGCGTATTAGGACGTGAAGACCGGCAGGCACTCCCAGCCGCGCACGGTCGAGGTGCGCGCCTGCTTGGCGTTGTCCGCGTCGACCTCCCAGGTCGGGAAGCGCTTGAGCACCTCGTCGAGGGCCACGCGCCCCTCCAGCCGGGCGAGGCTCGCGCCAAGGCAGAAGTGGATGCCGTAGCCGAAGCTCAGGTGGTGGCCGACCTTGCGGTGGATGTCGAAGCGGTCGCCGTCCGGGAACCGCCGCTCGTCCCGGTTGGCCGAGCCGTTCAGCAGGATCACGACGCTGCCGGCCGGCACGACCTGGCCGTGGTGCTCGACGTCGGCGGTCATGTACCGGCCCTGCACGGGCGACGGTGCCTCGAAGCGCAGCACCTCCTCGACGACCGCCGGCACGAGGTCCCGGTTCTCGGCCACCTCGGCCCGCTGGTCCGGGTGCTCGGCGAGCACCTTGCCCATCCAACCGATGAGGCGGGTGGTGGTCTCGTTGCCGGCGGCGGCGATGAGGTTCACGTAGTTGAGGACCTCGGCGCGGTCGAGGCGCCGCATGGTGCCGGTCGCGTCCTCGAAATCGGCTTGGAGCAGCTCGGTCATGAGGTCGTCGGAGGGATGCTCGGCCCGCCAGTCGATGTACTCCGCGAACGCGGCTCCCGAGTCGGACAGCTGCTCCTGGTCCCACTCGGGCATGGTGCCGTCCTCGAGCCGCAGGCCCTCGTCGATCTGATCGCGCAGGGCCTCCTGGTCCTGCTCGGGGATGCCGAGGAGCATGCCGATGGTGCGCATGGGCATCTGGGCACCGAGATCGGCGATGAAGTCGAACCCGCCGGTCCCGATGAGCGGGTCGAGGCTGGCGGCGCAGAACTCGCGGACCTTGGGCTCGATGGCGGCCATCTTGCGCGGCGTGAACACACGCGAGAGGAGCCCGCGGTGCAGCGTGTGGCCGGGCGGGTCCTCGAAGATGATCGAGCCGGGCGGGATCTGCATTCCGCTCCTGATCAGCTCCAGGAGGGTGCCCTTCGCCGAGCTGTACGTCTCGGGTTCCACGAGGGCCCGCTCGACGTCGTCGAACCGGCTGACGGCGTAGAAGTCGTAGCGCTCGTTGTAGTAGAGCGGTCGCTCGTCGCGGAGGCGCTTCCAGATGGGGTACGGGTCCGAGTCGATGTCGAAGTCGTACGGGTCGTAGTAGACGTCGCTGTCGGTCGTGCTCATCTCTGTCCCCCTGTGAAGCTGCTGTCGCTGAACATGCTGCCGGTCACGACGCCGCGGCCACCGAGATGGCCTTCACCTCGAGGTAGCCCTCGAGCCCCTCGCGGCCGAGCTCGCGGCCGATGCCGCTCGCCTTCATGCCGCCGAACGGCGCGGCCGGGTCCATCGAGTACGGCTGGTTCACGCCGAACGAGCCGGTGCGGACGCCCCGCGCCACCGCCAAGCCGCGCTCCACGTCCTCGGTCCACACCGAGCCCGACAACCCGTAGTCGGAGTCGTTGGCGATGCGGACGGCCTCGGCGTCGTCGCCGTACGGGATGACCGAGAGCACCGGACCGAAGATCTCCTCGCGGGCGATCCGCATCCGGTTGTCGACGTCGGCGAACAACGTGGGGCGCACGTACCAGCCTCGGTCGACGCCCTTCGGCAGGTCGCTGCCACCGGTCACGAGGCGGGCACCCTCGCGCTCGCCCTCCTCGATGTAGCCGCGGACGCGCTCCTGCTGCCGGCGGGCCACGAGCGGGCCGACCTCGGTGGCGGCCTCGGTCGGATCGCCGACCGGCAGCTCCTCGACCATCGCGGCCAAGGCATCGACGAACTCCCCGTAGCGGGCGCTGGGCACGAGGACCCGGGTCTGGGCGACGCACGCCTGCCCGCTGTTCATGAGGCCGGCGACGCGGACGCCGGCGGCGACCGCCGCCGGATCGGCGTCGTCGAGCACGATGGCGGCCGACTTGCCGCCGAGCTCCAGGCTCACCCGCTTGAGCGCGGCGCCGCAGGCCGCGGCCACATCTCGCCCCGCGGCGGTGGACCCGGTGAAGGCCACCTTGTCGACGCCGGCGTGGGCGACGAGGTGCTGGCCGACCTCGCGTCCCGCGGGCAGGATGCTCACCACGCCGGGCGGCAGCCCGACCTGCTCGACGAGCTCGGCGAGCAGGAGGGCGTCGAGCGGGGTCTCCGGCGACGGCTTGACCACGATCGGGCACCCGGCGAGAAGGGCCGGAGCGAGCTTCCCGACGAGCAGGAACTGCGGCATGTTCCACGGCACGATGGCGGCCACCACGCCGGTCGGCTCCTTGCAGAGGAGGATGTCCTGCCCGAAGGCGCCGGCGCGGCGCTCCTCCCATTCCATCGCCTCGGCGATGTCGGCGAAGGCGTTGAGGAGCAGCAGCGGCAGCGTGGCTTGCGAGAACTTGGAGAACGAGATCGGTGATCCCATCTCGGCCGTGATGAGCTGGGCCATCTCTCGCCTCCGCTCCTTGTAGAGGCCGGCGAGCCGGCGGACGGCGTCGATCCGCTCGGCGGGATCGAGCCGCGGCCACGGCCCATCGTCGTAGGCGGAGCGGGCGGCGGCGACGGCCCGGTCGACGTCGGCGGGGCCGGCGGCGGCGACGGTGGCGATGACCTCTTCGGTGTGGGGCGAGACGACCTCGATGACCTCGTCGGTGCTCGGCGCGGTCCACGCCCCCCCGATGAACAACCGTCCTGCGTCAGTCACGGAACCCCTCCCCGCTGGAACGGCCACTACACTATATGAAGAGGAACGTTCTCACCTGTTGGAAGGGAGCTACCCATGCGCATCGGCCTGATGGTCGGTCCGGAGCGGGGCCGCTACGCAACCAAGATCGACCGCCTGCGCGCCGACGCGTGCTGGGCCGAGGACGCCGGCCTCTCGACGGTGTGGATCCCCCAGATCCCCGACGAGCTCGACGCCTTGACCGCCGCCACCATCGTCGGGCTCGCCACGTCGCGCATCGAGATCGGCACCGCCGTCGTGCCCGTGCAGCCCCGGCACCCCATCGCGTTGGCCCAACAGGCGCTGTCGGTCCAGGCCGTCTGCGGCGGCCGGCTCTCGCTCGGACTCGGCGTCTCGCACCACTGGATCATCGACGAGATGCTCGGCCTGCCCTACGAGCGCCCCGTCCCGACGATGCGGGCCCACCTCGACGTGCTCGAGCAGGCCTTCCGCGGGCCGGGCATGGTGGACGTTGAGAACGACCTCTTCCGGGTGCACAACCCGCTCGACATCACCGACATCACGCCGACGCCGATCCTGCTGGCCGCGCTCGGGCCGCGCATGCTCCAGCTCTGCGGCGAGCGCACCGACGGCACCATCCTCTGGATGGCCGACGAGCGGGCCATCGGGAGCCACGTGGTCCCAACGCTGACCAAGGCCGCCGCGGCGGCGGGGCGGCCGGCACCGCGGGTCGTCGCCGGCGTCCCCGTGTGCCTCTGCGGCGACGACGAGATCGACCTCGCGGTCGCGCGGACGAACCGCATCCTCTCCGAGGCAGAGGTGTCGCCCAACTACCAGAAGCTGCTCGAGCACGGCGACGCTCGCCAGGTCGGCGACATCCTCGCCGCCGGCAGCGAAGCCACGATCGAGAAGCGGCTGCAGTCCTTCGCCGACGCCGGCGTCACCGACGTCTCCGTCCGCGTCGTGCCGATCGGCCAGGGTCGCGACGAGCTGGTCGCCTCGTCGAAGCGCACGCGCGAGCTCTTGGCGTCGCTGGCGACCTCCGCCTGATCAGGCGGACCGTCGGCCAACTGGCTGCACATGAACTCTTCATTGGCGATAATGTCGTTCTCATCCAGAACCGCACGATGAAAGAGGGTCCGATGTCGAAGCCTGCTCTCGCTATCCCGGTGTTCGACGCCGACAACCACCTCTACGAGACGCGCGACGCGCTCACGAAGTTCCTGCCTGAGCGGCACAAGCGGGCCATCGACTACGTCGACGTGCGCGGCCGCACGAAGATCGTCGTCCGGGGCCAGATCAGCGAGTACATCCCGAACCCCACGTTCGACGTGGTCGCCCGCCCAGGTGCGCAAGAGGACTACTTCCGCAAGGGCAACCCGGAGGGCAAGAGCCGCCGCGAGATCTTCGGCGAGCCGATGCGCGCCATCCCCGCCTTCCGCGAGCCGGCGCCCCGCGTCGAGCTCATGGACGAGCAGGGCATCGACCGGTGCCTGATGTTCCCGACGCTCGCCAGCCTGCTCGAGGAGCGCCTGCGGGACGATCCCGACCTCATCCACGTCGTGGTCCACGCCCTGAACGAGTGGATGTACGAGACCTGGCAGTTCGACTACGAGCACCGGATCTTCGCGACGCCGGTCATCACCCTGCCGATCGTCGAGAAGGCCATCGAGGAGCTCGAGTGGGTCGTGGAGCGCGGGGCCAAGGCGGTGCTGATCCGGCCGGCGCCCGTGCCCGGCTGGCGCGGGCCCCGCTCGTTCGGCCTGCCGGAGTTCGACCCGTTCTGGCAGAAGGTCGTCGAGCACGACGTGCTCGTGGCCATGCACTCCTCCGACAGCGGCTACGAGCGCTACACCAACGACTGGATGGGCAACGGCAGCGAGATGCTGCCGTTCGAGCCCCAGGCGTTCCGGATGCTCTCGTCGTGGCGGCCGGTCGAAGATGCCTGCGGCGCGCTCATCTGCCACGGCGCGCTGTCCCGCTTCCCGGACCTCAAGGTCGCCGTGGTCGAGAACGGCAGCAGCTGGGTCGAGCCGCTCCTGAAGAACCTCGCCGACGTCCACAAGAAGATGCCGCAGGACTTCCTCGAGAACCCGGTCGAGGTGTTCACGCGCCAGATCCACGTCAGCCCGTTCTGGGAGGAGGACCTCGGCGCGCTGGCCGAGCTGATCGGGGTCGACCGCGTGCTCTTCGGCTCCGACTACCCGCACCCCGAGGGGCTCGCGGACCCGGCGAGCTACGTCGACGAGCTCGAGGGCGTCGACGAGGAGTCCGTCCGCAAGATCATGGGCGGCAACCTGGCCCGGCTGATGAACATCGAGGACAAGGTCCTGCGTTGACCACGGTGCCGGCGTTGGTCGCCGCGACCGTCGACCGGTACGGCGACCGGCTCGCGGTCGTCGACGGCGACACCCGGCTCACGTACGCCGAGCTGCTCGACCAGGCCCAGCGCTTCGGTGCCGCCCTCGTCGCGTCGGGGGTCGAACGCGGGGACCGCGTCGGCATCTGGGCGTTCAACAGCGCCGAGTGGATCGTGGCCCTGCTCGGCCTGTTCGAGGCGGGCGCGGAGCTCGTGCCCGTGAACACGCGGTTCAAGGGCGCCGAGGCGGCGGAGATCCTGGCCCGGAGCCGCGTCACGACGCTCGTGACGGTCACCGACTTCCTCGGCACCGACTACGTCGCGATGCTGCGGGCGAGCGGGGTCAAGCTGCCCGACCTCCGGACCATCGTGATCGCCCGCGGCCCGGCGCCGTTCGGGACGTCGTCGTGGAGCGGCTTCCTGGCGCAGGCGACCGACGAGGCCTGCCTCGAGGCGGGCCGCCGCAGCACCGCCGTGAGCACCGACGACGTCTCCGACATCCTGTTCACGTCGGGCACCACGGGCGTGCCGAAGGGCGTCGTGCAGACCCATGGCAGCACGCTGCGCGTCGCCACCGACTGGGTGGCGATGACCGGCCTCGCCGCCGGCGACCGGTACCTCATGGTCAACCCGTACTTCCACATGTTCGGGTTGAAGGCCGGGATCCTCGCGTCGGTCGCGGCCGGCGCCACGATGCTCCCCGAAGCGGTGTTCGACGTCGACCGCGTGCTGGCGCGGGTCGCGGCCGAGCAGGTGACCGTGCTGCCGGGGGCGCCCACGCTCTACCAGTCGATCCTCGATCACCCCGACCGCGGCCGCCACGACCTGTCGAGCCTGCGGGTCGCGGTGACCGGCGCCGCCGACATCCCGGTCGAGCTGATCCGGCGGGTGGTCGACGAGCTGCCGTTCCCCACGATCATCACCGGCTACGGCCTCACCGAGGGCGGCACGGCGGCGGCGACCTCGCTGGGCGACGACGTCGAGACGATCGCCACCACCGTCGGTCGGCCCCGCCCGGGATTCGAGCTGCGCATCGTCGACGGCGACGGCGCGGAGGTGCCAGCGGGGGAGCCGGGCGAGATCCTGCTCCGTGGCGGCAGCATCATGTCGCACTACCTCGACGACCCCGAGGCGACGGCCCAGGCGCTGTCGGAGGACGGCTGGCTGCGGACGGGCGACCTCGGCGTGCTGACCGACGCCGGCTGCCTGCAGATCGTCGGCCGGTCGAAGGACATGTTCATCGTCGGCGGCTTCAACGCGTACCCCGCCGAGATCGAGAACGCCCTGCTTCGACACCCCGACATCCACCAGGCCTCGGTGATCGGCGTCCCCGACGCGCGGCTCGGCGAGGTGGGCATGGCGTTCGTCGTCGTCCGCGCCGGCGCCGCCACGACCGGTCCCGACATCAGCGAGTGGAGCCGCGCCCAGATGGCCAACTACAAGGTGCCCCGGGCGATCGAGCTGGTCGACGAGCTGCCGCTGAACGCCACTGGCAAGGTGATGAAGGACGTGCTGCGGGCCCGCGTCCCCCCGGCCACCACACCCTGACCCGAAACCCCCGAACTGGGCGGGGACTCGGTCGCCCTGGCGACCGCAGTCGCGCCCAGTTCGAGGTGCTCAGCCCTTGGCCGCGGCCCGGGCCAGCAGGCCGCGGGCGATCACCAGGCGCTGGATCTCGTTGGTGCCCTCGCCGATGATCATGAGCGGCGCGTCGCGGTAGTAGCGCTCGACCGGCAGGTCGGTCGTGTACCCCATGCCGCCGTGGATCCGCATCGCCTCGATGGCCAACTCGAGCGCGGTCTCGCTGGCGAACAGCTTGGCCATGCCGGCCTCGACGTCGCAGCGCAGGCCAGCCGCCTTGCGCTCTGCGGCGTTCTTGGTGAGGAGGCGGGCCGCCTCGAGGCGGGTGGCCATGTCGGCGAGCTTGAGCTGGATGGCCTGGTGCTCGGCGATCGGCTTGCCCATGGAGACGCGCTGCTGGGCGTAGCTCAGCGCCGCGTCGAACGCCGCCCGGGCCACGCCGACGGCCCGCGACGCGATGTTGATGCGGCCCACCTCGAGCACGCCGAGGATCTGGGGCAGGCCGCGCCCGGCCTCGCCGATGAGGTTGGCGGCGGGGATGCGGTGGTCGACGTACGCCATCTCGACCGTCTCCACGCCCTTGTAGCCGAGCTTGCCGACGTGCTTGCTGACCGAGATCCCCTCGAACGTCTCGCCGGGCTCCTTCTCGACGATGAAGGCCGAGATGCCCTCCTCGGTCCGCGCCGCGAGCGCCACGATGCTCGCCCGCTCGCCGTTGGTGACCCAGGCCTTGGTGCCGTTGAGGACGTACTCGTCGCCGTCGCGCACGGCCTTGCAGGAGATGTTGCGGGCGTCGCTGCCCGCGTCGGGCTCCGAGAGCGACAGCGCGCCCCGGCGATCACCGGCGGCCATCGACGGCAGCCACCGCCGCTGCTGCTCCTCGGTGCCGTGGGCCATGATCAGCGTGGCCGCCATCGTGTGCGTGTTGATGATGCCGGTGAGGCTCATCCACCCGTACGCCAGCTCTTCGATCACCCCGATGTAGGTGAGCAGGTCGAGGCCGAGGCCGCCGTAGGACTCGGGGATGGTGACCCCGAACAGGCCGAGCGCGCGCATCTGGGCGACGATCTCGGCGGGGAAGCGGTCGTCCCGCTCGAAGTCGGACGCGACGGGCACGACCTCCTTGGTGACGAACCGGCGAACGGTCTCGATGATCTCGCGGCGGACATCGGCATCGGTGGCGGACATGACGAGAACTCTATATGTCCATCTGTGTTGACTCGCCTCTCGGATAGAGAGAAGAATGCTCCCGATGGGGGCCTTGATGCACCGGGGGCTCGAGCGGGCCGCCGGCCGGTTCGGTGGCCGCGCCGCCCTCCGGGCCGGTGACGACGCCTGGTCGTTCCGCGACCTCGACCGGCTGAGCAACGCGTTCGGGCGCCACCTCGCGGCGGCCGGGGTGGCGGCGCACCAGCGCGTCGCGGTCATGACCAGCAACCGCGTGGAGTTCGTGGTCGCGGTGAACGCGATCAGCAAGCTCGGCGCCGCGGCCGTGCTCCTCAGCCCGGCCTGGAAGACCGTCGAGGTAGGCCACGCGCTCGACCTGACGCGTCCGATCCACGCGGTCGCCGACGGCGCCGCCGTCGCGCTGCTCGCGGAGCGGCTGCCGGTGACCGACCTCGACGACCGACCGGTCATGGACGCCGCGCTGGCCCGCGACCCCGGCCCGCTGGACCTCCCGGTGCACGACACCGACGAGTCGGTGCTCGTGTTCAGCTCGGGCACCACCGGGCTCCCGAAGGCCGTGCGCCACACCCACCGCTCGATGTGGCACGCGACCAGGCACTGGTGCGAGGTGCTCGGCTTGGGTCCCGACGACCGCTTCCAGGTCGCGACGCCGCCGTCGCACATCCTCGGACTGCTCAACCTGCTGGCGGCCGCCGAGGCCGGGGCGACCGTCAGGCTGCACCCGCGGTTCGACCTCGACGAGGTGCTGCGGCGCATCGAGAGCGACCGCATGACGCTGGAGATGGCCGTCGCGCCGATCGCCCTCGCGATGGCGAACCATCCGAACATCGAGGCCTACGACCTCTCGTCGCTGCGCTACATCATGTGGGGCGCGACCCCCGTCACCGAGAGCGTCGCCCAGCTCGTCACCAAGCGCACGGGCGTGCCGTGGCTGCCGGCCTACGGCGCCAGCGAGCTGCCGGTCATCGCCTGCAACCCGGTCGACCGGCCCGACCGGTGGCGGCTGGACTCGGCCGGCCTGCCGCCCGCGGGCGTCGAGCTGCGGGTCGCCGACCTCGCGACGGGCGCGGTCCTGCCGCCGGGTGAGACCGGCGAGATCCAGGTCCGCAGCGAGTCCGTCATGGCCGGGTACCTCCCCGACGAGGCGACGGCCGAGGGGTTCGCCGACGGCTGGTACCGCACGGGCGACGTCGGCTGGCTGGAGGCGGAGGGGTGGGTGCACCTCACCGACCGCTCGAAGGAGATGATCAAGGTCAACGGCTTCCAGGTGGCGCCGGCGGAGATCGAGGCCGTGCTCCTCGGCCACCGGGCCGTGCTCGACTGCGCCGTCTTCGGCCTCCCGGACGAGCGGGCGGGCGAGGTGCCCGTGGCCGCCGTCCAGCTCGACGCCGGCGTCGTGGTCGCCGACGGCGAGATCCGCCAGCTCATCGCCGACTCGCTCGCGACCTACAAGCACCTCCGCCACGTCGTGGTCGTCGATGCCATTCCGAGGCTTCCGTCCGGGAAGGCGCTGCGCCGGACGTTGCGCGAGGAGTGGACGCCGTCGCTGCTCGCAGCGCGGAAGGCCGACTGATGGATGTGCGTCTGTCCCCGGAGCAGCACGCGCTGCGCGACTCGGTGGCGCAGGTCGTCGATCGCTTGGGGCCCAAGGCCGTCCGGCAGCTCGACGACCCCGAGCGCGCCGCGAAGCTCGACGCCGCGATCGCGGCGTCCGGCTGGCGCGACCTGCGCGCGGCCGAGGACGGTGGCCAGCCCCTCGCGTCCGGCGTGGAGGCGGCGATCGTCGCGGAGGAGCTCGGGCGCGGCCTCGTCGACGCGCCGTTCCTCGGGCCGACCCTGTCTGCCGAGCTCCGGCGGCTCGCAGGCGCCCCACTTGCGACCGGTGCCGAGACCGTCCTGCTCGCCCGGGGTCTGTCGTCACCGGTCGTAGCCGCGGCGCTCGACGGCGCGGTGGTGCTCGACGGCGCGGTGGCGATCGACGCGGAGGGGGCCGGCACTGCGCTCGTGCTCCTCGCCGCCGGTGGCGGCCACATGCTGGCCGAGGTGGCCGTGCGACCGGTCGACGAGCGCACCGACCTCACCCGCCCCACCGCCGTGCCGTCGGGGACGCCGGCGCCCCTCGCCGACCAGGCCCGGGTGCTCACCGATCACGACGTCACCTCGTGGACGGCGCTCGGGCTGGCGCTGACGTGCGCGGACCTGGTCGGGGTCATGCGCGGTGCCGTCCAGCTGGCCCGCGACTACGCCGTCGACCGCAGGCAGTACGGCGCGGCCATCGGCTCGTTCCAGGCGGTCCAGCACCTGCTCGCAGACGCGTTCGTCGCTATGGAGGGGTCGAGGAGCGTCGCGCTCCACGCCGCGTGGGCGGTCGATGCCCTGCCGCCCGACGAGGCGCTGGCCGCGGGCGCGCTGGCCAAGGCGTACTGCGCCCGCGCCGCCCGCACCGTGTGCGAGACCGCCGTCCAGGTGCACGGCGGCATCGGCAACACCTGGGAGTGCCTGGCCCACGTCTTCCTCCGGCGCGCGCTCATGTCGAGCGACGTGCTCGGCGGTGCCGGCGCCAACCTGGCGCGGGTCCTCGACCACCACGGCATCGGCAGCTCACGATGAACTTCGGCGACTCGCCTGACGAGGCCGAGCTCCGGGCGCGGCTCCGGGCCTGGCTGGCCGACAACGACCCCGGCCTGCCCGCGTCCTCGACCGACGACGCGTACTGGCGCGGCCAGCCGGCCTGGCACCAGGCGCTCTACGACGCCGGCTTCTTCGGCATGTCGTGGCCCAAGGCCATCGGTGGCCAGGAGCTGCCAAGCGTGTTCGACGTGATCCTCGATGAAGAGCTCGCCGCCGCCGGCACGCCGCCGCGGCCCAGCCTCGGCTACCTGGTGCAGGGCATCCTCGAGCACGGCAACGAGGACATCCAGCAGCGGTTCCTTCCCGGCATCGTCAGCGGCCGGGAGCGGTGGTGCCAGGGCTTCAGCGAGCCCGACGCCGGCTCGGACCTCGCCGCCCTCCGGACCCGTGCCGACCGCGACGGCGACGACTACGTGCTCACCGGCCACAAGGTCTGGACCAGCTACTCCGACGACGCCGACTGGTGCCTCGTCCTCGCCCGCACCGATCACGACGTGCCGAAGCACAAGGGGATCTCGGCGTTCGTCGTGCCCATGGGCCAGCCCGGCATCGAGCAGCGGCCGCTCAAGATGATCAACGGCATCACCAAGGAGTTCGGCGAGGTCATCTTCGACGGCGCCCGGGTGCCGGCGGCCAACATGATCGGCGCGCCCGGCGAGGGCTGGCCGCTGGCCATGACCGTCGTCAGCCACGAGCGGGAGCCCGGCGAGCTCGGCTACGTGTCCCGCTACAAGAAGGTGGTGAAGGAGCTGGCCACGCACGTGCGCGCCAACCCGGAGGCCTACGACGCCGAGCAGACCCGCGACCTCGGGTGGGCGATCGTCGAGGCCGAGATGCTGCGGCTACACGTGTGCCGCCGCTTGTCGGACCGCCTCGATGGGGTCTCGCACGGCCCCGAGGGCTCGGTCGACAAGTTGCTGATGACCCAGGTCGAGCAGGCCGTGGGCCACGCCGCCCTCGGCATCGGTGGCACCGGCCACGGCGACGCCGACGACACGGCGCTGAAGGTGTACCTCTACAGCCGGGCCCAGAGCGTCATGGGCGGCACCTCGCAGATCCAGCGCAACCTCGTCGCCCGCCGCATCCTCGGGCTGCCCGCATGACGGGCTACGACGTGCCGGGCGCCATCGAGGTCGAGGCCGACGGCGCCGTCCGGATCGTCCGCCTGAACCGGCCCGAGCAGCTCAACGCCACCAACCGCGAGCTGCACCGTGGACTGGCCGAGCTGTGGCCGCAGGTCGACGCCGACCTCGAGGCACGGGCCGTCGTGCTCACCGGCAACGGCCGGGCCTTCTCGGCTGGAGGCGACATGAGCTACATCGACGAGCTCACGAAGGACGCGGGGCTGCGGGAGGAGTCGCTCGTCGACGGGAAGGCGATCGTCACGCGCATGCTCGCCTGCCGCGTCCCCGTGGTCGCGGCCGTCAACGGCCCGGCCGTCGGGCTCGGCTGCAGCCTCGTCGCGCTCTCCGACATCGTCTTCATGGCCGAGGGCGCCTACCTCGCCGACCCGCACGTGGCGGTCGGCCTGGTGGCCGCCGATGGCGGTCCGATCACCTGGCCCCTGCTCATCAGCATGCAGCTGGCCAAGGAGTACGCGTTGACCGGCGACAGGATCCCGGCGGCCCGCGCCGCCCAGATCGGTCTCGTCAACCACGTGTGCCCGGACGGCGACGTGCTGGAGCAGGCGCTGGCCTGTGCGCACCGCATCGCCAAGCTGCCACGGCGGGCCACCGAGGACACCAAGCGCCTCCTCAACCTCCACATGGAGCGCGCCGTGCTGGCGACCATCGACTTCGCCCTCGCCGCCGAGGACCGGTCGTTCACGTCACCTGAGCTGCGCGCCAACCTCGACCGCTTCCTCGACAAGGGATGACCCACATGAGCGACTTCGACGCGATCGACTTCTTCCGTGACGCGTCGGTGGTCGACGACCCGTACCCGTACCTCGACCACCTCCGCGACCGCTGCCCGGTGCAGCGCGAGCCCCACCACGACGTCGTCATGGTGACCGGCTACGAGGAGGCGCTCGCCGTGTACCACGACACCGCCACGTTCTCGTCGTGCAACGCGGTCACCGGGCCGTTCCCAGGGTTCCCCGTCCCGCTCGAGGGCGACGACGTCAGCGCGCTCATCGAGCAGCACCGCGACGAGCTGCCGATGAGCGACCAGCTCCCCACGATGGACCCGCCGCGGCACAAGGACCATCGGATGCTGCTGATGCGGCTGCTCACGCCCCTGCGGCTGAAGCAGAACGAGGAGGCCATGTGGTGCCTCGCCGACCGGCAGATCGACGAGGTGCTCGCCCGCGGCGAGTGCGAGCTGGTGCGGGACTTCGCCGGCCCGTTCACCCTGCTCGTGATCGCCGACCTGCTCGGCGTCCCCGAGTCGGACCACCAGCGCTTCCGGGATCGACTCCAAGGAGGGCACCGGTCGAAGAGCGCGGTCGGGAGCACGGGCGACGACGCCCTCGCGCACAGCCCGCTCGAGTTCCTCTACGAGCAGTTCACGACCTACGTCGAAGACCGCCGGCGCGAGCCGCGCGACGACGTGCTCACCGGCCTGGCCAAAGCCACGTTCCCCGACGGTTCGACGCCCGAGGTCATCGACGTGGTCCGGGTCGCGGCCAACCTCTTCGGGGCCGGCCAGGAGACGACCGTCCGCATGCTCGCCGCTGCGTTCCAGCTGCTGGGCGAGGACCCCGACCTCCAGCGCCTGCTGCGCGCCGAGCCGGAGCGGATCCCGAACTTCGTGGAGGAGGTGCTGCGGACCGAGAGCCCGGTGAAGGGCGACTTCCGGCTGTCACGCGTCCCCACGACGATCGGCGGGGTCGACATCCCGGCGGGCACCACGGTGATGGTGCTGAACGCTGCGGCCAACCGCGACCCGCGGCGGTTCGACCGGCCCGCCACGTTCCGCGTCGACCGCGACAACGCCCGCGAGCACCTCGCGTTCGGCCATGGGATCCACACCTGTCCCGGCGGTCCCCTGGCCCGGGCCGAGGGACGCATCGCCGTCGAGCGCTTGCTCGCCCGCACGGCCGACATCCGGATCTCCGACGACCACCACGGCCCGGCCGGCGCCCGCCGCTACGAGTACGCCCCCACGTACATCCTCCGCGGCCTCAACCGCCTCCACCTCGAGCTCACCCCCGCCCACTGACCCCGCCCCCCGCCCCCCGCCCCCCGACCCCGATCCCGATCCCGATCCCCGAATGTGGAGTAGAAGCGGTCGTCCTGGCAACCGCTTCTACTCCACATTCGCTGGGGGGTGGGCTGGGGGCGGGGGCGGGTCAGAGGGGGAGCAGGGGTGGGAGCTGGCGGGTGGCGATGAGCTCGGTGCCGAGCGCGGCGGTGAGGGACTGGGCGGCGCCGTACAGCTGGTCGAGCACGAGGATCCGCCGGACGTACCGGTGGAGCGGGTGCTCGGTGGTGAAGCCGATGCCGGCCAGCACCTGTTGGCAGTGGCGGGCCGCGGTGCGCGCGCCGCGGCCGGCCAGCGCCTTCGCCATGGCCGCGGTCTGCGGTGACTGGTCGAGCCAGGCGGCGTCGAGCAGGGCCTCGGCCATCTCGATGGCGACCAGGGTCTCGGCCAGCCGGTGACGGACGGCTTGGAAGGCGCTGATCGGCCGGCCGAACTGGACCCGTTCGAGGGCATGGATGCGGGCGAGGTCGAGCATCGTGCGCGACGCGCCCACCAGCTCGTGCCCGAGGGCGACCTGGGCGAGGGCCACGGCGTTGGTCCAACCGGTCAGGGGGTCGGCGTCGGGGTCGACCGCCACGATGAGGCCGTCGGCCGTCACCTCGATTAGGCCGAGCTCTGGGTCGACGCCCTGCACCGCACGGAGCGTGAGGCTCGCGGTGGGCACCGCGACGGCGACGGTCTTGTCGCCGGCGCGGGCGACCACGATGGCCGTCGCGCGGTGCGCGAGGCCGGCGGTGCCGAGTCCGGCCACGGCCAAGCGGCCACCGCGCAGGTCCCCTGGCGGGTGCCACCCGCCAAGCGCCGGCAGCACCACCCCCACGCCCGCGCCCACCCCCACGCCTGAACTGGGCGGGATGGCGGTTGCTGGGGCGACCGGGTTTCCGCCCAGTTCGAGGGGGTTGGAGGCGGGTGGGATGGCGGTTGCTGGGGCGACCGGGCTTCCGCCCAGTTCGAGGGGGGCGAAGGGGGTGAGGGGGGCGAGGGCGGCGAGGAGCACGTGGTCGAGGGCGGACGAGGTCGCGTTGGCCCCGCCTTGGAGGCCGAACAGGATCGAGACGGCGGCGCGCGGGTCGTCGGCGAGCGCGTCCGGCCAGCCGAGGTCGTCGAGGGCGGCGTCGAGCGCGGCTCCCGTGCTGCTGTCGGTGGCATGGCGCAGGCTGCGGGTGAAGAGCTCGAGGTCGGCGCCGTCGATCACCGGTCGTTCCCGAGGTCGAGGAGGCGGCGGGCGATGATGTTGCGCTGGATCTCGGCGCTGCCGCCGTAGATCGTCGCGGCCCGGGAGTAGAGGAAGCCCGTGCGCCACCGCTCGCTGGCCGGGTCGTCACCGATCGTGACCGCCGCGGGCAGGGCGTCGGCGACGAGGTCGTACACGGCTTGCTCGGCCGTGGCGACCAGCACCTTGTCGATCGACGTCTCCGGCCCGAGCCGCTCGCCCGCGTCCAGACGGTGCTGGGTGGCGCGGGAGCGGGCCCGGAACGCGTACAGGATCTGGGTCACCTCGCCGAGGTCCGCGGCGTCGAGGCTGCCGGCCGGTGCCGCGCCGAGCAGTTGCTCCAACCGGCGGTGGAGGTAGGCGGCGCGGTGCCACAGCGCGGTGCTCCGCTCGAACGGGAGCAGGTCCATGGCCACCGACCAGCCCTGGCCCTCCTCGCCGAGGGTCCGGTCGAACGGCACCAGGACGCCGTCGAAGAAGACCTCGGAGAACTCCGGGGCGCCATGCATGGTCTCGATCGGCCGGACGGTGATCCCCGGGCTGTCCATGTCGACGAACAGGGCGGTGATGCCCTTGTGGGCCGACTCGGGCGTGCCGGTCCGGGTCAGGAGCACGCAGCGCTGGGAGTACTGGGCGAGGCTCGTCCACACCTTCTGACCCGTGACCCGCCACCCGGCGTCGGTGCGGGCCGCCCGGCACGACAGGGAGGCGAGGTTGCTGCCGGTGTCCGGCTCGGAGAACCCCTGGCACCACGTCTCGTCGCCGCGCAGCAGGCGGGGCACCATCGCCGCCGCGAGCTCGGCCGGCGCGTAGTCGATCATCGTCGGAGCCAGGACCTCGGTCATCGAGTAGATCCCCGGTTCCACGAGGTCCCGGGCCGTGAGCGCCTCGCCGAGGTAGGCACGCAGCAGCGTCGACCCGCCGAGCCCGCCGACCGCCTCCGGCCAGCCCCAGCGCATCCAGCCGGCGTCGAAGGCAAGCCGCTTGACCTTGGACAGGTGCGCCATCTGCTCGTCGAGGCTGCCCACGCCCGCGTGGTCGGGCACGAGGTCGTGCTGGTGCTCGTCGAGCCACGCGTCGAGCGCGGCCCGGAACGCGTCGAGCTGCATCAACCTGCGGTCGGTGCCGGCCGCGTCGGGTCGTGGGCACGGCCGGCGTCGCGGGAGCCGCTCTTGCGCAAGAACGTCATCGAACGGGTCTGCAGCCGCCAGCCGTCGGGCGTGCGGGTGTAGGTGTCGGTGTACCAGCCGATGCGCATGTCGTGGGTCGTCTGCTCGACGAAGCACAGCGGCTGCTGGCCGGTGCCGCGGTCGCCGTGGAGCTCGAGCGCGGGCGGGCCGACCATGAAGAGGCCCTTGGGCGCGGCGGCCACGAGGGCGGGGAAGTCGGTCAGCGAGTAGGTGTCGCCGAACGCGCTGTAGGTGCCGCCCGGCGCGAACACCTCCATGACCGCCTCGATGTCGTCCTTGGTCATGCCGACGGCGTACCGGGCCAGCAGCTGCTGGAGCTCGAGCACGTCGTCGATCGGGAGCGGCGGCATTGGCGGATCTTCTCCTACTCGTAGAGGACGCGCACGGACGGCGTCGTCGGAACGGCCTGGCACGTGAGCACCCAGCCGTCGGCCACCTCGTCGGGTGCCAGGGCGTTGTTGGTGCGCATCGTCGCCTCGCCCACGACCAGCTTGGCCATGCACGTCGCGCAGTTGCCGGACTCGCAGGAGAACGGCGCGGCCATGCCCAGCTGCCGGGCGGTCTGCAGGATCGTCGTGCCCGGGCGGTGCTCGGTGCGGCCGACCTGGCCGTTGAGCTCGATCGTCACCTCGATGCGGCTGGCCTCGGCGGGGAGCGGCTCGGGCACGGCCGGCTCGTCCGCCCGCGAGAACCGCTCGATGTGGATCCGGGCCGGAGCGATGCCCTGCTCGAGCAGCGTGCCCTCGACCACGTCCATGAACGGCCCGGGTCCGCAGACGTAGAAGTCGGCGTCGATGGCGTCGTCGATGAGTGGGCGCACCGTGCCGGGCTCGACGAAGCCCCGGTCGACGTCCAGGTGATGGGCGACGAGCAGGCGGTCGGGGTGCCGCGCCTCGAGGGCCGCGAGCTCAGCGCTGAAGATCACGGCGTCCTGGTCGCGGTTGGCGTAGAGGAGCCGGACGCGCCGAGAGGTCGTGGCCAACGCGGACTTCACGATCGAGAAGATCGGGGTGATCCCGCTTCCACCACCGAAGGCCACGATGTCGCCCGTCGCGTCGCCCAGCCGGAAGAGGCCGGACGGTGGGCTGGCGTCGATGACGTCGCCCGGAGCGAGCGCGTCGTTGAGCCAGTTCGAGACGGCGCCGCCCGGCACCCGCTTCACGGTCACCTGCAGCTCGGCATCGACCTCCGGTGACGAGGACATCGAGTAGCACCGCAGCCGCTCCTGGCCCTCGATCGACACGCGGAACGTGCAGAACTGCCCGGCGTCGTAGGCGAAGGCGTCGAGCAGATCCTCGGGCACCTCGAGCACGATCGAGCAGGCGTCGACGGTCTCCTGCACGATGCGCCGGACGCGGAGCGGGTGGTACCCACGGTCGCGGCCGGCGCCCGCAGGTCGCGCCGTCGGTGCCGGGATCGCCATGTATCAGGAAGATAACGTAGTTCTCTCAATGCAGCAATGCGGTTAGCAAAAACTCTTCCGCCGTGGCATAGTGCTCGGGGATCGAGGAGGACGCGTGGGGGACCAGAGCGGCGCGGCAGCGGATCGGTGGCACCTGCGATCGGTGCCGCGGGATCGCGCCGCGCGCTACCGCGCCCACGGTTGGTGGGATGACGCCACGCTCGGCGAGACCGTCGCCAAGGGCCTCGGGACCAGGGGCGGTTCGGGCTTCCGGGTCCGCTCGAAGGTCCGCCCGTGGCAGGGCACGTTCGCCGACGTCGACCGGGCGGCCCGCGCGCTCGCCGCGTCCCTGCACGCGCAGGGGATCGGCCCGGGCGACGTGGTGGTCATCCAGCTCCCGAACTGGGTCGAGGCCGGCATCGCGTTCTGGGCGGCCGCCTACCTCGGTGCCGTCGTGGTGCCGATCGTGCACTTCTACGGCGCGAAGGAGGTCGACTACATCCTGCGCACCACGTCGCCCGACGTCATCGTGACCGCCGACCGGTTCGGGCACGGGGACTACCTCGCCGTGTACGAGTCGCTCCTGGCGGCCCGACCCGGCCCCCGGTGGCTCGTCGTCGGCGACACGCCCCGGGAGGCGCTACCGGCCGCGGCGACGCCCTTCGCGTCCATGCTCGACGCCGATCCGATCGCCGGACCGCTCGCCGTCGACCCCGACTCCCCGGCCGTCGTTGGCTTCACGTCCGGCACCACCCGTGACCCCAAAGGCGTCGTGCACACCCACCGCACGATCGGCTCGGAGGTCCGTCAGCTCGACGCCTTCTTCCCGGCCGGCGGGCCGCCCCAGATCACCGGTGCGCCGGTCGGCCACTTCATCGGGATGCTCAACGCCTTCCTCGTCCCGCTGCTGCGCGACCGTGCCGTGAACCTGATCGACGTCTGGGACCCGGCCGAGGTCCTGCGGATGATGCGCGAGGAGCGCCTCGGCGTCGGCGGCGGGGCGACCTTCTTCCTGACCAGCCTCCTCGACCATCCCGACTTCGACGACGAGCTCCTCGCGCTCATGCCGTACGCCGGCCTCGGCGGTTCGTCGGTCCCGGTCGCGGTGACGGAGCGGGCGACGCGGATGGGCATCAAGGTGTTCCGGTCCTACGGGAGCACCGAGCACCCGTCGATCACCGCCTGCATGATCGACGACGACCAGGTGAAGCGGCTCACGACCGACGGTCGCGCCCTGCCGGGCGTCGACGTGCGCCTCGACGCCGACGGCCAGATCCTGAGCCGGGGGCCCGACTGCTTCCCCGGCTACACCGACGCCGAGCTGACGGCCGCCGCCTTCGACGACGACGGGTGGTATCGCACCGGTGACGTGGGCGTGCTCGACGACGACGGCTACCTCACGATCACCGACCGCATCGCCGACTTCATCATCCGGGGCGGCGAGAACATCAGCGCCCAGGAGATCGAGGAGCTGCTCCTCGGGATGGACGCCGTCGCCGAGGCCAGCGTGGTGGCCGCGCCGGACCAGCGGCTGGGCGAGCACGCCGCGGCGGTGCTGCGCGTCCGCGAGGGCAGGCCGGCTCCGACGCTCGACGAGGTGCGCCAGCACCTCGCCACCGCGGGCCTGGCCCGCCAGAAGTGGCCCGAGTCGATCCACCCCGTCGAGGAGCTCCCCCGCACGCCCTCCGGCAAGGTCCAGAAGTTCCGGCTCCGCCAGCAGCTGCGCGACGGCCAGCTCGACGCCGGTGCCCGCTGACGACGATGTCCCACCCAAAGGAGAGCGGCATGACCGTGATCACCACCGAGCGGCTCAGCGAGACCGTGGGCGCCGAGGTCGTCGGCGTCGATCTCGAGCGGCTCGCGCACGACGCGGCGCTCGCCGCCTGGACGCTCGAGGCCCTCGAGGCGCACGGCGCCCTCGTCTTCCGCGGCCTGCACGCCGATGACGCCGCCCAGGTCGCGTTCAGCAAGCGGCTCGGGCGGGTCGAGGTGTTCGGCAAGGGCGAGCACCCCGAGATCTTCCGGGTCACGCTCGACCCGACCAAGAACCGAGCCGCCGGGTACCTGAAGGGCACCTTCGACTGGCACATCGACGGGATGACCGAGGACGTCCCGATCATGGCCACCTTGCTGAGCGCCCACGCGGTGGCCGCGTCGGGCGGCGACACCGAGTTCGCCAGCACCTATGCGGCGTACGACGACTTCAGCGACGAGGAGCGGGCGCGCTACGAGTCCATCCGCGTCGTCCACAGCTTCGAGGCGGCCCAGCTGATGGGGAACAAGTCGCCGACGCCGGAGGAGCTGGCGCGGTGGCGCTCGCGGCCGGCGAAGGAGCACCCGCTGGTGTGGACGCACGGATCCGGCCGCCGCTCGGTCGTGCTCGGCGCCACGGCCTCGCACGTGGTGGGGATGGACCCAGCGGAGAGCCGAGCCTTCCTCGACGACCTGCTGGCGAGGGCCACCAGGCCCGAACGCGTGTACCGCCACACCTGGGAGGTCGGAGACATGGTCATCTGGGACAACCGCGGCGTGCTGCACCGGGCGAGGCCCTACGACGCGACGTCGGCGCGCGACATGCACCGCACCACGCTCTACGGCGACGAGGCGGTCCAGTGAGCACCGGACGCGTCGCCATCGTCACCGGGGGGGCCTCGGGCATCGGCCTGGCCATCAGCGAGCGCCTGGCCGCCGACGGGAACGCCGTGGCCATCTTCGACCGCAACGGCGAGGCCGCCGAGAAGGCCGCGGCCGGCATCGCGGCATCCGGTGCGACGGCGTTCGGCCTCGAGGTCGACGTCACCGACCGCGCCACGATCGACGCCGGCGTGTCCGAGGTGCGCGACCGGCTCGGCCGTCCGACGATCCTCGTGAACAACGCCGGGCTCGACTGCTTCCAGCCGTTCCTGTCCATCACCGCCGAGACGTGGAACCACGTGCTCGACGTCAACCTGACCGGCACGTTCCACTGCTGCCAGGCGGTCATCTCCGAGATGATCGAGGAGCGCTGGGGCCGGATCGTGAACATCTCGTCGTCGAGCGCGCAGGGCGGCCAGCCGCTCATGACGCCGTACGTGTCCGCCAAGGCCGGCGTGATCGGCTTCACCAAGGCCCTGGCGCTCGAGTTCGGCTCGAAGGGGATCACCGTGAACACGATCCCGCCCGGGTTCATCGACACCCCGATGCTGCGGGCCAGCGAGGCCAAGGGTCGGCTCGGCGAGAGCGTCGAGTACCACGCCAAGCGGACGCCCGTGCGCCGGGTCGGTCAGCCGGAGGACATCGCGGCCATGTGCGCCTTCCTCGTGCGCGACGAGGCGAGCTACGTCACCGGCCAGGTCCTGGGGGTCAACGGTGGACGCAACACCTGACGCACCGCGGCTCACGCCGCTGCCGCCGAAGGAGTGGCCGGCGTCGATGCGCGACGCGCTCGGCGCCCTCCGCGTCCCGAACGCCCGCCATCCGTTCCCCGACCAGGACCCGAGCCGCCCGAAGGGCCTCAACGCGTTGGGCCTGTTGGCCCTGCACCCCGAGCTCACGCGGGCCTACAACACGTTCAACGGCCACGTGCTGTTCGCCACGACGTTGACGCCCCGGATGCGCGAGCTGCTCGTGCTGCGAGTCGCCTGGGTGCGGCAGTCCGACTACGAGTGGACGCAGCACCTGGTCCTCGCCCGGGACGCCGGCGTGGCACCCGACGAGGTCGAGCGGGTCGCCGAGGGGCCCGACGCCGACGGCTGGTCGGCCCTCGACCAGGCGCTGGTCAGCGCGGCCGACGAGCTGCTGCGCGACGCCCGGATCGCTGATGCCACCTGGGCGACCCTGGCCCGCGAGCTCGACGTGCAGCAGCTGATGGATGTCGTCTTCACCGTCGGTGCCTACGACCTGCTGGCCATGGCCTTCCGCTCGTTCGGGGTGCAGCTGGACGACGATCTGAAAGCTTGGAAACGGGATTCTCTTTAACAGAGACTCATGCTATAGTTGCTGGGTCGGCCTGACCGGAGGGAACTGATCCACATGCCCCACTTCACGAAGCCTGCTGCGGGCACCTGGACCGAGGCGTTCGAGCTCCCGACCGAACCGGTGTCCTACGAAGACTCCATCTCCCCGGACTTCTACGAGCTGGAGCGCGACGCCGTGTTCCGCCGCACCTGGCTCAACGTCGGTCGTGTCGAGCAGCTGCCCAAGAACGGCAGCTACTTCACGAGGGAGCTCGACGCGGCCCGCACGTCGGTCGTCCTCGTGCGCGACATGAAGGGCGAGATCCAGGCCTTCCACAACATGTGCCGCCACCGCGGCAACAAGCTGGTCTGGAACGACTTCCCGCAGCACGAGACGAGCGGCACCTGCCGCCAGTTCACCTGCAAGTACCACGGCTGGCGCTACGGCCTCGAGGGTGAGCTCACCTTCGTGCAGCAGGAGTCAGAGTTCTTCAACCTCGACAAGGGCGACTACGGGCTGGTGCCGGTCGGGGTCGACGTCTGGGAAGGGTTCATCTTCGTGAACTTCGATCCCGAGGCGCCGCCGCTCAGGCAGTACATGGGCCGGCTCGGAGCGGGCATCGAGGGCTACCCGTTTCACAAGATGACCCAGGTGCACAAGTACCGCGCCGAGATCGGGAGCAACTGGAAGCTCTTCATCGACGCCTTCATGGAGTTCTACCACGCACCCGTCCTACACGCGAAGCAGGCGACCGAGGAGGAGTCCCGCAAGCTGCAGGGCTACGGGTACGAGGCGCTGGCCTATGACGTCGACGGCCCCCACGCCATGGTGTCGTCGTGGGGCGGCATGGCGCCGCCGAAGGACGAGAGCATGGTGAAGCCGATCGAGCGGGTTCTGCGCAGCGGCCTGTTCGGCGTCTGGGACGCCCCCGACATCGGCGAGCTGCCGGACGGCCTCAACCCGGCCCGCCACCCGGCGTGGGGCGAGGACTCGTTCCTCTTCTTCCCGAACTTCATGCTGCTCGTGTGGAAGCCGAACTGGTACCTCACCTACCACTATTGGCCGACGTCGTACAACACCCACATCTTCGAGGGCACGCTGTACTTCGTGCCCCCGGAGAACGCCTACGAGCGGCTCCAGCAGGAGCTCGCGGCGGTGACGTTCAAGGAGTACGGCCTCCAGGACGGCAACACGCTCGAGGCGACGCAGACGATGCTCGAGTCGCGGGCGGTCACGCAGTTCCCGCTGTGCGACCAGGAGGTCATGCTGCGCCACCTGCACACCGTCACGCGCCGCTACGTGGACGACTACCAGCAGCACCAGCCCGGCACCCCCGTCAGCGTCATCGCTGCGTCCTGAGAAGAACGAGGATCATGGCCACCCTTCCCGCCGCCTTCGCCGAGCTCGAGCCCTTCGCCGACTGGGCGCTCCCGAGCGAGCACGACCGCTACGCCAAGCGCATCGCGAGCACCATGCACCAGCTCCAGACGTTCTACGACGCCGTGTTCCCCCGGCTCGAGGACAGCGTCGACTACCTCCGCCAGGTCGCGCTCGACGGCATCTCCGACGAGGACCGGAGCCTCCTGTGGCTGTTCTCCTCGCTGGTCACGGTCTCGTTCCCGGTCGAGGTCTGGAGCCAGCCGCGGGTGCCGGACAGCGGCGCCTCGGCCCTCGACGTCGTGGTGGAGCCCGTCCCCTGACCACGCGCGGCGCGCCTGCGGAAACTTTGTTTGCATCTTCCGAGACGTCGACTCTCGTCAACGTTCGGATACGCTCTCGGTCGTGACGACGAACGAGCCCGCCGACCCGTCGGCGGCCAGCTGGCGTGAACAGGCGGTGGCACGGTCGTTGGGCTCGGCGCGGACGCGTGCCGAGAAGCGCGTCCAGCGCTTCCTCGACGCCGCCGTCGAGCTGATGAACGACAGCGAGACCGGCAAGGACTTCACGGTCCAAGAGGTCGTCGAGCGCTCCGGCCAGTCGCTGCGCACCTTCTACCAGTACTTCGGCGGCAAGCACGAGCTGCTGCTCGCCTTGTTCGAGGAGTCCGTCCGCTGGACTGCCGAGTTCGTCGGGAAGAAGGTCACCGAAGAGGAAGACCCCGTCGAGCGGGTCCATCGCTTCGTGGTCGAGTACTACCGCCTGTGCCGCCCGAGCCGCGGCGGCAAGGCGGCCAAGAAGGCCACGGCGGCTCCCGTCATGATGGTCGACTTCGCCCAACAGCTCCTCACGAGCCATCCGGCCGAAGCAGCCCGGGCGTTCGCGCCGATCGTCACGCTCTTCGGTGAGGTGCTCGACGAGGCCGGGGCCGCCGGCGCCATCCGGCCCGGCCTGCGCCACGGCCCGATCGCCGGCATCGTGCTCGAGGCGATCATGTTCAACGCCTTCTCGGCCACGATCATCGGCACGCCGCTCAAGCGCAGCGCCGTCGATCCCGCCGAAGAGCTCTGGGACCTGATCCTGAACGGCGTCTCGCTGCGCTAGCCGTGCTCGTGGCGGTAGACCTTGCCGCCCTTCATCACGAACCGCACCTGCTCGGTCATCGTGATGTCGGCGAGCGGGTTGCCAGCCACGGCGATCACGTCGGCGAGCAGGCCGGCCTCGAGCCGGCCGCGGTCGTCGACGTCGATGAGCTCGGCCGACACGGTCGTCGCAGAGCGGATGGCCTGCAGCGGCGTCATGCCCCGGTCGACGAGGGCGATCAGCTCCTTGGCGTTGCGGCCGTGGGGGATGGCCGGCGCGTCGGTGCCGCAGGCGATGCGGGCCCCGCGCTCGATGGCCTTGCTGATCGTGGCCCGGGCCCGCGGGAACACCTCGGCCGCCTTGGCCTGCAGCTCGGGCGGGGCGTGCGACGTGTCCATGCCGTCGGCGAGGTAGGTGGTGGCGACGAGGAACGTGTCGGTCTCGATCATCAGCGTGAGGGTCTCGTCGCTCATGAGCGAGCCGTGCTCGATGCAGTCGATCCCCGCCTCGATCGCGGCGCGGATGCCGTCGTCGCCGTGCGCGTGCGCGGCCACCTTGAGGCCGGCGCGGTGGGCCTCGTCGGCGATGGCCGCGAGCTCCTCGTCGGAGTACTGCTGCGCGCCGGCCGGCCCGGTGTGGGACATCACGCCGCCCGAGGCGCAGACCTTGATGAGCTTGGCCCCGTGCTTGATCTGGTAGCGGACGGCCTTGCGCACCTCGGACACGCCGTTGGCGATGCCCTCTTCCACGGTGAGCGGCATGATGTGGGGCGCGAACGCCTGGAACATCGTGGGGTCGAGGTGGCCACCGGTCGGGCAGATGGCGTGCCCGGCAGGCACGATCCGCGGGCCGTCGATCCAGCCGAAGTCGATCGCCTTCATGAGGGCGACGTCGAGCAGCAGCCCGCCGGTCTGGATGAAGAGCCCGAGGTTCCGCACCGTCGTGAACCCGGACCGCAGCGTGCGTCGCGCGTTGGCCACGGCCCGCAGCGTGCGGATGGCCGGGTCGTCCTGCACCGCGGTGAGGGGGCTGGAGTGGTTCGGCCCTCCGAGCAGGAGGTTGACCTCCATGTCCATGAGGCCGGGGAGCAGGGTGACGTCGCCCAGGTCGAGCACCTGGGCATCCGCCGGCACCGACGCGGGCGCGACCTCGACGATCCGCTCGCCCTCGATCAAGAGGTCACCGGGCTCGACCAGCTCGCCCTTCACCACGTCGAGCATGCGCGCGCTGCGCAGGTGGGTCGGCCGTTCTGGCGGACGGGAAGTGGCCATGCGGGCTCCTAGGGTGCGGTTTGGGCAAACGCCATTTTCGTCTGCCGAGAGCGGCATTATCGTAGCAAGCCAACGGCTCTCGAGCCCGGGCGTCTCGTCGTGACGGGGGGCTATTGCCTTCGCGGAAAACCCGAGGCAATGACGGCCCGAACCGGTGGGCTATTGCCTCGGGTTTCGCGTCGAGGCAATGACGGCCCGAGACGGGGCTATTGCCTTCGCGGAAAAGCCGAGGCAATGACCGCCCGAACCGGTGGGCTATTGCCTCGGGTTTCGCGGGCGCACCGCGGCGAGGCAGAAGGCGACCACGTGCTCGATCTCCTCGCGGGTCGGCCGGGAGCGCTGCCACAGGAAGTCGCTGAGGGCACCGATGACGCAATGGCCGGCGAGCGAGGCGTCGAGCTCGGGGTTGACGCTGCCCAGGGCGGCAAAGGGCTGGTGCAGGAGCGTGGCCAGCGGGGCGCGAGCCGCGGCCGGACCGTCGGCGAGACCGTCCGCGTTCCACAGCACGGCCAGCGTGGTGGCAGCCACGTCGTCGTCGGCCGCCTGCGACAGCACCCCCTCGACCCAGCGGCGCAGCTTGCCCTCCGGGGTCACCTCCTTCGCCATCTGGTGGTCGAGGTAGCTGCGCAGCCGCTCGGTGCCGTCTTCGAGGATGGCGGCGACGAGGGCGTCCTTCGACGTGAAGTGCCGGTAGAAGGCGTCGTTCGACAGCCCGGCGGCGGCCACGATGTCGGCCACCCGCGGCCGCGCCTCGGTGCCGCAGCGGCGGATGACCTCTCGGCCGGCGTCGAGGAGGCGCCGGACCTCGCCCGGATAGTCGGGGGCACGGCTCGCCAGGGTGCGGCGGGCGATGCGCTCGGCGACGTCTTCCCGCGGCTCGGGGGTCGTCGGTTCCACAGCGGCAGCCTACTGCTCGTTCTGCCGACAGAAAACTAGATTCTTTAGATCCAGAATGTTATTCTGAGCGGACCAAGGGGGGATGCACATGGCGTGGGACTTCGAGACCGAGCCCGAGCTCCAGGAGAAGCTGGACTGGGCGGCGGCGCTCGTGCGGGAGGAGGTCGAGCCGCTCGACATGCTGTGGCCCGGGCTGGAGTTCACCCCGCCCAGCGACGAGCTCCGCACGATCATCGACCCGCTGAAGGCGGAGGTCCGGCGCCAGAAGCTGTGGGCCACGCACCTCGGCCCCGAGCTCGGCGGTGAGGGCTACGGCCAGCTCAAGCTGTCGCTGCTGAACGAGATCCTCGGCCGCTCGTCGTGGGCGCCGATCATCTTCGGCTGCCAGGCGCCCGACACCGGCAACGCCGAGATCATCGCCCACTACGGCACGCCCGAGCAGAAGGAGCGCTACCTGCGGCCGCTGCTCGACGGCGAGCTGTTCTCGTGCTACTCGATGACCGAGCCGCACGGTGGCTCCGACCCGACGCTGTTCAAGACCCGCGCCGAGCGCGACGGCGACGAGTGGGTGATCAACGGGTGGAAGTACTTCTCGTCGAACGCCCCGACCGCCGCGTTCCTCATCGTGATGGCGGTGACGAACCCGGAGATCAGCGCGTACCAGGGCATGTCGATGTTCCTGGTCCCGAGCGACACGCCGGGGGTCAACATCGTGCGCAACGTCGGCCTCGGCGGCGAGCCGCTCGGCGAGGGCTCGCACGCCCTGATCCACTACGAGAACGTGCGAGTACCGGCCGAGGGCCTGCTCGGCGGCGAGGGCCAGGCGTTCGCCATCGCCCAGACCCGTCTCGGTGGCGGTCGCATCCACCACGCGATGCGCACGATCGGCCTGGCCGGCAAGGCGCTCGACATGATGTGCGAGCGGGCCCTCAGCCGCGAGACGAAGGACGGCATCCTGGCCGACAAGCAGTTCGTGCAGGGCTTCATCGCCGACTCCTACGCCCAGCTCACGCAGTTCCGGATGTTCGTGCTCTACACGGCGTGGACGATCGACAAGCACAACGACTACCGCAAGGTCCGCAAGGACATCGCCGCGGTGAAGGTGCTGATGCCCGGCGTGCTGCACGACATCGCGTGGCGGGCGATCCAGATCCACGGTGCGCTCGGGGTCAGCAACGAGATGCCGTTCCACCAGATGCTCCTCGGCGCCAGCGTCATGGGCCTGGCCGACGGCCCGACCGAGGTCCACAAGATGACCGTCGCCCGCCAGGTCCTCCGCGACTACAAGCCGACCGACGACCTCTGGCCGACCGGGCACCTCCCGAAGCGGCTCGCCGCCGCCAAGGCCAAGTTCGCCGACCACCTCGAGCTGGAAGTGGGGAACCTGTGATCGACACCGACCGACTCGCGGCCTGGATGGACGACCGGGGCCTCCCGGGGGCGGGCGAGCCGCTGGAGGCCACCTTCATCTCGGGGGGCACGCAGAACGAGATCTTCGAGGTCCGCCGCGGCGACCTGCACGGCGCGCTGCGCATGCCGCCGGCCGGCGCCCCCGCGTCCCGCGACGCCGGGATCATGCGCGAGTGGCGCATCATCGAGGCGCTCGACGGGACGGACGTGCCGCACACGGCCGCGATCGCGTCCTGCGAGGACGGGTCGGTGCTCGGCCGGTCCTTCTACATCATGGGGTACGTCGACGGCTGGTCCCCGATGAACACCGACGGCTGGCCGGCGCCGTTCGACGCTGATCTCGACGCCCGCGCCGGGCTCGCGTACCAGCTCGTCGACGGCATCGCGCTGCTGTCGAAGGTCGACTGGCAGGCCAAGGGCCTGCACGACCTCGGACGGCCCGACGGCTTCCACGAGCGCCAGGTCGACCGCTGGACGGCGTTCCTCGAGCGGATCAAGGGCCGGGAGCTGCCCGGCTTCGACGACGCGTCCGCCTGGCTGCGGGCCCACAAGCCGATCGACTTCGTGCCCGGGCTCATGCACGGCGACTACCAGTTCGCCAACGTCATGTACGAGCACGGCGGGCCGGCGCGGCTGGCCGCGATCGTCGACTGGGAGATGGGCACGGTCGGCGATCCGAAGCTCGACCTCGGCTGGGTCATGCACCCGTGGCCCGAGGACACGAACGTGGTCGACGATGCCTTCAGCTACGTGGACATGAAGGGCATGCCGTCGCGCGAGCAGATGCTCGATCGATACGCCGAGGTGTCGGGCCGGCAGGTCGACGACATCGACTACTACTGCGTCTTGGCCAAGTGGAAGCTGGCGGTGGTGCTCGAGCAGGGCTTCCAGCGGGCCGGGAACGACGAGAAGCTCCTGGCGTTCGGGCCGGTCGTCCTCGACCTGATGCAGGCCGCCGCCGACCTGGCCGCGTCGACGGACTACGGCCGATGAGCGACGAGCTGGTGCGCGAGCGGCGCGGGTCGGTGCTCATCCTGCGCCTCAACCGTCCCGAGGCGAGGAACGCGCTCACGCCGGGATTGGTCACCGCGCTCGGCGCGGCCCTCAACGACGCGGAGGCCGACCCCGACGTCCGGGTCGTCGTGCTCACCGGCACCGGCGACCGGGCGTTCTGCGCGGGCATGGACCTGCGCTCCTTCGCGGCCGGCGAGCCGGCACCGGCCGGGAGCGAGGAGGCCATGGCCGGCTTCCTCCGGCTGGTCCGGGGCGAGGTCACGGTTCCGCTGGTCGGTGCCGCCAACGCCTCGGCGGTCGCCGGCGGCCTCGAGCTGCTCCTCGGCTGCGACCTCATCGTCTCGTCGTCCGAGGCCCAGTTCGGACTGCCCGAGGTGAAGCGGGGCCTGTTCCCCGCCGGCGGCGGCACCGCCATCGGGCTGCGGCTGCCGCTCGGTGTCGCGATGGAGCTGACGCTGACCGGCGACCCCATCTCGGCGGCGCGGGCCTACGAGCTCGGCCTCGTCAACGCGGTCGTCGAGCCGGCAGAAGTGCTGGACGCGGCGCTCGCGCTCGCCGAACGGATCGCCGCCAACGCCCCGCTCGGCGTCGCCGCATGCAAGGAGCTCGTGCGCCTGACAGTGACCGATGCAGGGCAGGCCGCGGAACGCCTCGACCACTGGCGCTCGGTCGTGTTCTCCAGTGACGATGCCAAGGAGGGGGCGACGGCCTTCGTCGAGAAGCGGCCGCCCGAGTGGCGGGGCCGCTGACGTGCGCGCGGCCATCTGCCCGACGTACGGCCCGCCCGAGGTCGTGCGGGTCGAGGACGTCGAGACGCCCGTGGTCGGCGCGGGCCAGGCGCGGGTGCGCGTCGGCGCCGCTGCGGTCAACTTCCCCGACGTCCTGCTGATCGCCGGCACGTACCAGATCAAGGTGCCGCCGCCGTTCGTGCCCGGCAGCGAGTTCGCCGGCACGGTCGAAGAGATCGCGGACGGCGTGACCGGCGTGGCCGTGGGAGACCAGGTGATGGGATCGGGGTTGGTGGGCGCCTTCGCCGAGCAGGCGGTCGTCAGCGCCGCGTCCCTCGTCCCGGTCCCGGCGGGCGTCGATCTCCGCACCGCAGCGGCCTTTGGCGTCGCCCACCGCACCGCCTATCACGTGCTCCGCTCGGTGGCTCGGGTGCAGCCGGGGGAGGAGCTGGTCGTGCTCGGCGCCGGCGGCGGCGTCGGCCTGGCCGCCGTGCAGCTCGGCGCCGTGCTCGGCGCCTCCGTCACGGCCGTGGCCTCGTCGACGGCCAAGCTCGAGGCCGCCGAGGCCAACGGCGCCCACCACCTCATCGACCACCGCACGTCCGACCTGCGCGGCGCGCTGCGAGAGCGACTGCCCGGCGGTACGGACGTCGTCGTCGATCCTGTGGGCGGTGGCCTGGCCGAACCGGCGCTCCGCTCGCTGCGCTGGGGCGGCCGGTTCGTGACCGTCGGCTACGCGGCCGGTGAGATCCCGCGCATCCCCCTCAACCTCGTGCTGCTCAAGGGCATCGCCGTGCTCGGCTTCGAGTTCCTGAGCTTCGCGACGCACCTCCCGGACGAGCACCGCCGCAACGAAGCCGACCTGCTCGCGCTGCTCGCCGAGCGCCGGATCGCCCCGCACGTCGGCGCCACGTTCGCGCTCGACGACGCGGCCGCCGCGCTGCGCTACGTCGCCGACGGCAAGGCCATCGGGAAGGTCGTCATCGACGTCGCCCTCTGAGGAGGCCACGACGGGCGACGGCTTCCCGAAAGGCGCTAAGCTCCCTCTACGTAGGTGAAAACCACGTTCTCTTCAGGGGGCCACAGTGACCGAAGCCGACGACCTCATCCTCATCAGCGTCGACGACCACCTGATCGAGCCGCCCGACCTCTTCGTGCACCACCTCGATGCCCGATACCTGGACCGGGCCCCCAAGCTCAGCCGCAACGCCGAGGGCAACGACGTGTGGACGTTCGGCCAGCTCGTGATGGAGACCGCCGCGCTCAACGCGGTGGCGGGACGCCCGAAGGAGGAGTACGGCCTCGAGCCGCAGAGCCTCGACGAGGTGCGGCCCGGTTGCTACGACGTCCACGAGCGGGTCAAGGACATGGATGCCGGCGGGGTCCTGGCCTCGATGAACTTCCCGTCGTTCCCGACGTTCACCGGCCGCACGCTGCTCAGCGACGACCTCGACCTCTCGCTCGCTCTCGTGCGGGCCTACAACGACTTCCACATCGACGAGTGGTGCGGTGCCCACCCCGGCCGGTTCATCCCGATGGCCATCCCGGCGATCTGGGACGCCGAGCTGACGGCCGCCGAGGTGCGGCGGGTCGCCGCGAAGGGCTGCCACTCGCTCAGCTTCACCGAGAACCCCGCCGCCCTCGGCTACCCGAGCTTCCACTCCGACTACTGGGACCCGGTGTGGAAGGCCTGCTGCGACACCGGCACCGTCCTGTCGATCCACCTCGGCTCGTCGGGCCGGCTGGCCGTGCCGGCTGCCGACTCACCGCCCGACGTGATGATCACGTTGCAGCCGATGAACATCCAGTCCGCCGCCGCCGACCTGCTGTGGTCCCGGGTGATCAAGAACTTCCCGGACATCAGGATCGCGCTGTCCGAGGGCGGCAACGGCTGGGTGCCGTACTTCCTCGACCGCCTCGACCGCACCTACGAGATGCACCACGCGTGGACGCAGCAGGACTTCGGGGGCCGGCTCCCGAGCGAGGTGTTCCGGGAGCACTTCCTCACCTGCTTCATCAGCGACCCGGTCGGCGTCGAGCTGCGCGAGCGGATCGGCGTCGACAACATGTGCTGGGAGGCCGACTACCCGCACAGCGACTCGATGTGGCCGAACGCGCCCGAGGAGCTGGCCGCGGTCTTTGCCGCGAACGCGGTGCCAGACGACCAGGTCCGCAAGATCACCCACGAGAACGCGATGCGCTGGTACTCGTTCGATCCGTTCGCCCACGTGCCCAAGGAAGCGGCGACCGTCGGCGCGCGGCGCGCTCAGGCCGTCGGCCACGACGTGTCGATCATGTCGCGGAGCAGCCGCGTCCGCACGCCCGACGAGAAGCTCGAGGGCTTCCGCCGCCGGGCCAAGGCCGCCGTCGCGGCCGGCAATTGACCAAGGAGACGTTGATGGCTTCGGCAGAACGCCAGATGTCGTTGGTGGGGTTCATGCAGGCGGGCAGCACGACCGTGTACGCCGGGTCGTGGCGCCATCCAGCGACGGAGCACGGCTACCTCTCCGCGAGCTACTACCAGAAGCTCGGCCGGACCCTCGAAGAGGGTTGCTTCGACATGATGTTCTTCGACGACCGCCTGGCCATGCCCGGCATCTACGGCGGGTCGGTGGCCGACGCGGTGCGCCTCGGGGCCCGGCCGGTGAAGCTCGACCTGAGCATCGTGCTCGGCGTGGTCGCCGCGGCCACCGAGCACATCGGTCTCGGGGCCACGTACTCGACGACCTACTACTCGCCGTTCCATGTCGCCCGCACCTTCGCCACCCTCGATCACCTGTCGGGCGGCCGGGCGGCCTGGAACGTGGTCACGTCGGTCAACGACAGCGAGGCCCAGAACTACGGCGTGAAGATGCACCTCGGCCACGACGAGCGCTATGACCGGGCCGACGAGTTCCTCGAGGCAACCACGGGCCTCTGGGACACCTGGGAGGACGGCGCGCTGGTGCACGACCGCGCCGGCGGCGTCTTCGCCGATCCCACGAAGGTCCACGCGCTCGACTACGAGGGCGAGTGGTTCAGCGTCCGGGGCCCGCTCACCGTGCCGCGCTCGCCGCAGGGCCGGCCGGTGCTGCTGCAGGCCGGCTCCTCGGGCCGGGGGCGCGACTTCGCCGCCCGCTGGGCCGAGCTGCTCTTCACCGGGGACCCCGGCATCGACGTGGCGCGGGCGCACTACAAGGACCAGAAGGAGCGCATCGCCGAGCACGGGCGTGACCCGGCCTCGGTGAAGATGCTGCCGATGGCCTACACGGTGGTCGGCGAGTCCCACGCCCATGCCGAGGAGCGCGAGCAGACGTTCCTCAACGAGCTCGTCGACCCGCTGGCCTCGTTGACGCTGTTGTCCGAGCTCATGAACTACGACTTCTCGGGGCTCGCGCTGGACTCGCCGATCACCGACGAGCTGATCGAGTCCGTGTCGGGCATCCGCGGCCTCGTGCAGAACCTCCGCCAGCACATCGGCGGCGAGACCGTCACCCTCGCCGACCTGGCGGGCCACCGGGCCACCCTCCTGCAGGGCCCGCGCTTCGTGGGCACGGCCACCGAGGTCGCCGACCAGATGCAGGAGTGGTTCGAGGGCGACGCCTGCGACGGGTTCGTGATCGCGGCGACGCACACGCCGGGCGCCTACGAGGACGTGGTGCGGCTCGTGGTCCCCGAGCTCCAACGCCGCGAGCTTTTTCGCGACCGCTACACGGGCCACACCCTGCGCGAGCACCTCGGGTTGGCCCGTCCGCAGGTCGTGCACCATGCCTGAGGCGCACGGCCCGCTCCACGGGCTGCGCGTGGTCGAGGCCGCGACGCTCGCGGCCGGGCCGATGGTGGCCACCGCGCTCGGCGAGTTCGGCGCAGAGATCATCAAGGTGGAGGAGCCCGGCCGGGGCGACCCCCTGCGCACGTGGGGCAACCGCAAGGACGGCATCGGGCTCGTGTGGAAGAGCGTCAGCCGCAACAAGCGCTGCGTCACGCTCGACCTCCGCCAGCACGAGGGCCAGGAGCTGTTCCACCGCCTCCTCGCGGTCAGCGACGTGCTGATCGTCGGGAACCGCCCGAGCGCGTTGGCGCGCTGGAACATCGACTACGAGACCGTCCACGAGCGCCACCCGTCCCTCGTGATGCTCCATGTGAGCGGCTTCGGGCGCGGCGGACCGAAGAGCGATCTGCCCGGCTACGGCACGCTCGCCGAGGCCATGAGCGGCTTCGCCTCCGTGACCGGCCAGCCCGACGGGCCGCCCACCCTCCCGCCGTTCATGCTGGCCGACGGGGTCGCCGCGCAGGCGGCGACGTACGCGGTGATGATGGCCCTCTACCACCGCGACGTCCACGGTGGCGGCGGCCAGCTCGTCGACGTGAACCTCATCGAGCCGCTCGCCCGCCTCATCGAGTCCAGCACGCTCGCCTACGACCAGCTCGGCGTGACCACCGGCCGGGTCGGCAACCGCCTCGACGCCAGCGCGCCGCGCAACGCCTACCTCACGTCCGACGGCAAGTGGGTGGCGATCTCGAGCGCGTCGCCCAACATCGCCATGCGCGTCTACCGCGCCATCGACCGGCCCGACCTGGCCGAGAACCCCGACTACGTCGATCCGGTGCGCCGCCAGGAGCGCGCCGGCGAGGTCGACCAGCTCGTGGCGGACTGGATCCGCGAGCGGACCCTCGACGAGGCCATGAAGGTCTTCGACGCGGCCGAGGTCACCGCCGCGCCCGTCTACGACGCGCAGCAGCTGCTCGCCGACGAGCACCTCCGCGCACGCGGGTTCTTCGTCGAGGTCGACGACCCCGACCTCGGCCCGATGACCGTGCAGGCGCCGGTGGCGCAGCTGACCGAGACCCCGGGGCGCATCGAGCACCTCGGGCGCAGCCTCGGCGCCGACAACGCTGCGGTCTACGGCGAGCTGCTCGGCCTCGACCCCGACCGGCTGGCTGCCCTGCGCGCCGCCAAGACCATCTGACCCACGACCCCGGGAGGCAACCGTGCGCGAGCTGCGCGCCCGACGCTCCGAGCTGGCCACGCCGGCCAGCAGCGAGAAGATGTGCGAGCGGTCGGCGAGCTCGGGCGCCGACCTGGTCTTCCTCGACCTCGAGGACGCCTGCGCGCCCATCGCGAAGGAGGCGGCCCGGGGCACCGCGGTCGCCGCGCTGACGGACCTCGACTGGGGCCGGACGGTGCGGGCCGTCCGGGTCAACGGCATCGACACGCCGTGGTGCCACGGCGACATCATCGAGGTCGTCACCGGCGCCCGGGAGTCGCTCGACGTGCTGATCGTGCCGAAGGCGCGCACCGCCCGCGACGTGTGGTGGGTCGACGTGCTGCTCACCCAGCTCGAGATGAAGCTCGGCCTCACCAAGCGGATCGGGCTCGAGGTGCTCATCGAGGAGGCCGAGGGCCTCGGGAACGCGGCCGAGATCGCCAAGGCCAGCGACCGCCTGGAGGCCATCATCTTCGGCGCCGGCGACCTGTCGGCCTCGCTGCGGGCCCGGGTCGACGGCAACTTCGACCCGGTCGAGGACTACCCAGGCGACTTCTGGCACTTCGCCCGGGTGCAGGTGCTGGCTGCGGCGCGGGCGGCGGGGATCGACGCCATCGATGCACCGTTCCCCGCCTACAAGGACCCCGACGGGTACCGACGGTCCGCCGTCCACGCCAGCCTGCTCGGCTTCGACGGCAAGTGGGCGATCCACCCCAGCCAGATCCCGATCGCCAACGAGGTGTTCTCGCCGACGGAGAAGGAGATCGCCGAGGCCCACGATTCCATGGAGATCTACCGGAAGTCCGAGGCCGAAGGGGTGGGCGCCATCGGGCGCGACGGCAAGCTCGTCGACGCCGCCCACATGCGCCTCGCCGAGAACATCCTGTACAAAGCCTCGCTCGCCACCGGCGAGCGCTGACCGACCAAGGGGGGCCAGATGCCCGAACGACCGACGTACCGCGTCGTGCAGTGGGCGACGGGGAACGTGGGCCTGCGCTCGTTGCGGGTCGTGATCGAGCATCCGGACCTCGAGCTCGTCGGGCTCTTCGTGTACTCGGACGCCAAGGCCGGCCGGGATGCCGGCGAGCTGTGCGGCCTCGGGCCGGTGGGCGTGACGGCGACCCAGGACGTCGATGAGATCCTCGCGCTGGAGGCAGACTGCGTGATCTACATGGGCGACCGCTTCGACGTCGACGTGCTCTGCCGGCTGCTGGCGTCGGGCGCCAACGTCGTCGCGACACGCGGCGAGCTGCACCGCCCGGCGAGCTTGGACCCCGCCGTCCGCGAGCGCATCGAGGCCGCCTGCCGGGAGGGCGGCACGACGGTGCACAGCACGGGGAGCAGTCCGGGCTTCATCAGCGAGGCGCTGCCGCTCGTGCTCACGTCGATCCAGCGGCGGCTGGACTCGCTGGTCATCGACGAGTTCGCCGACCTGTCGTCGAGAGACTCGCCCGAGCTGCTCTTCGACCTGATGGGGTTCGGCAAGGACCCGTCCGCGTTCGGCGGCTCCCGGCGCTGGGAGCACGGCGCCATGTCGTTCGGCCCGTCGCTGTCGGTCGTGGCCGACGCCCTCGGGCTGCCGCTCGACTCGGTCGAGGCCAGTGGCGAGGTGGCGACCGCCCGGCACACGACGCAGATCGCGGCCGGCACCATCGAGGCCGGCACGGTTGCGGCCCAGCGCATGATCGCCACCGGCATGCACAAGGGCGAGCCGCTGCTCACGTTCCGGGCCAACTGGTACTGCACGCCCGACATCGAGCCGGCCTGGCCGCTGCAGGCCAGCGGCTGGCACGTCGCGGTGGCCGGCGACGCCCCGCTCGACGTCACCGTCTCGTTCCCGGTGGCCCCCGAGGACTACGCGGCGATGACGCCGGGCCTCACGGCGCACCGGCCGGTCAACGCGATCCCGTATGTGGTGGCCGCCGAGCCCGGCATCCGCACGATCGTCGACCTCCCGCAGGTCATCGCGATGCTCGGAGCGAACCGATGAGGCCATTGCCCGAGCTGACGCCGGCGAACGACTGGTTCTGGACCTCCGGCGCCGACGGCCGGCTGCGCATCCAGGGCTGCACCGAGTGCGCCACCCTCGTCCACCCGCCCGTGCCGATCTGCCCCCGCTGCCGCAGCCGCGCCTGGAAGCCGACACCGGTGTCGGGGCGGGGCACGGTCGTGGGCTGCACCGTCAACGCCCACCCATGGCTGCCTGGGTTCGACCTCGACCCGCCCTACGCGATCGCCGTCGTGGCCCTGGCCGAGAACCCCGACGTCCGGCTGACCACCAACATCGTCGGGTGCGAGCCCGACGAGGTGCACGTCGGCCAGGAGGTCGCCGTGCGCTTCGAGCAGGTCGAGGACGTCTGGCTGCCGCTGTTCGAACCGACCGGGGCCGACCTCCCGAACCCGATCGCCGAGCCGCTCCTGCCCACGCCCCGGGCGCCACTGTCCGACCACCGGTTCGAGCACCGGTCCGTGCTGTCGGGCATCGGGCGGTCGGCGCTCGGCCGCCGGCTGATGGTCGACCCGCTCTCGCTGACCATCGACGCCTGCACCCAAGCGGTCGCCGACGCCGGGCTCACGTTCGACGACATCGACGGCCTCTCGACGTACCCGGGTGGGGCGGGCATGGGCATCAGCGAAGGGGGAGTGACGGCCGTCGAGGAGGCCCTGCGCCTGCACCCGACCTGGATCAACGGCGGCGGCGACATCCCGGGTCCGGGTGGTGCCGTCATCGCCGCCATGCTCGCGGTGGCCGGCGGGCTCTGCCGCCACGTCCTGTGCTTCCGGACCGTTTGGCAGTCCACGTATGCGGCCCTCCGCCTCGGCGGGGGCGGCGGGGGACGGGTCTCCAGCTGGCACCAGTGGAGCGCCCCGTTCGGCGCGCTGTCCGCCGCCAACTGGATCGGCATGAACGCCAACCAGTACCTCCACCGCTACGGCGCGACCCGCGAGATGCTCGGGGCCATCGCCATCAACGGCCGCACGAACGCGGCGCTCAATCCGGCCGCCATCTACCGCGAGCCGATGACGATGGACGATTACCTCTCGGCCCGGCCGATCTCGACCCCGTTCGGGCTCTACGACTGCGACGTCCCGTGCGACGCGTCGATCGCAGTGGTCGTCTCCGACGCCTCGGTGGCCGGCGACCTGCCCAAGCCGGCCATCCGCATCGAGGCCGTCGGCACGCAGATCCTCGAACGGGTCTCGTGGGACCAGGGCACGATCACCCACGAACCACAGGTCCTCGGCCAGGCCGCCCACCTCTGGACCAGGACCAGCCTCCGTCCGAGCGACGTCGACGTCGCGCTCGTCTACGACGGGTTCACGTTCAACGTGGTCTCGTGGCTCGAGGGGCTCGGCTTCTGCGGGCTGGGCGAGGCCCAGGACTGGCTCGACGGGGGCAAGCGGATCGCGCTCGACGGTGAGCTTCCGGTGAACCCGCACGGCGGCCAGCTCTCGGAGGGGCGCACCCACGGCTACGGGTTCATCTACGAAGCAATCACGCAGCTCCGCGGCGACGCCGGTCAGCGGCAGGTCGGCGGGGCGTCGACCGCGGTCGTGACGTCCGGGGGAGGGACGCCCTCCGGGGTCCTGCTCCTGCGCCGCGACGAGCGGCCATGACCGACGTCGGCGTCGGGGGACGGTGGGTGCACGCCCGGCTCGGGGTCACCGCCCGCTACGTCGACGACGAGCTGTTCCTCGACCTGGCGCCGCGCCCCGAGACGGTGCACCACGGCGTGGTGCGGGCGAGCGTCCTGTCCTTCCTCATCGACTCCGTCGCCGGCATCCAGATGGACGGCGACCCGGGCGCCTGGTCGCTCACCACCGACATGACGGTGCGCATGCAGCCGGTGCCGGCGCCGTCGCGCGTCACTGCCGTCCAGCGGGTCCTGCGGCAGGGCCGACGGTCGGTGGTGAGCAAGGTCGACCTGACCGACGACGCGGGCGCGCTGGTCGCCACGGGCGCCGTGGGCTTCACCCGGGTCCCCCGCAAGGCGACCGACCCACCCAAGCCGATGATCACGCCGGCGCTTCTCCTCGAACAGTTCGACGGCTTCGCGGTCCTCACCCGCCCGCTGCGCGACGAGGCCGGCATCGAGGCGGTCGACCCGGGGGCGGGGGTCGTCGAGATCGAGCTGGCCGAGGAGGTCCGCAACCCGGCCGGCACCCTGCAGGGGGCGATGGTCGCGCTGGTGGCCGAGGCCGCGGCCGAGGACCTCATGGCCACCCGCGTCGACGGTCCGGTCGTCGTGACCGACCTCGACCTGCGCTACCTGGCCAAGACCGGGGCCGGCCCCGTGCGGACGAGGGCCCGCCTGCTCGGCTCCGGCCCGGATGCCACCGTCGAGGTCGAGCTGGTCGACACGTCCACCGACACGCTCGTCACGCTGGTGTACGCCCGCACCGCGCGGCTCAACGTCTAGCCCTCGCGGCGGACGGCGGCGCCGCGCCTCGTGCGGCCGGGGCCGGCCGCGATGGGGTGGGCGGCCCGCGACGCCGCGTCCCTGAGGGACGCGCGGTGGGTCGTCGTCGCCCGTTCGTGCGCCTCGTCGCCCGGTCGACCCGACCGGCGCTGCTCCAACTCCTCCAGGCTGGACGACACGCCGTAGGCGACGAGCGTGTCGCCAGCCCGCAGGGTCAGCGAGGCGGTCGGGACGCCCTCGTACGTCCCGTCGCCGTGGTGGACGCCGAGGACCACGACGCCCTCGCGGCCCAGGGCCAGGTCCTCGATCGACCGACCCTCGAGCCAGTCACCCGGGTCCACGCGGATCTCCGAGATCGAGTACGGGCCGGCGATGTCGAGCAGGCGCACGTAGTCGCGGGCGTCGAGGTCGGTGAACCGGGCCAGGACGCGCTCGATCACCCGGGAGAGGTGGCGGTCGACCCACGCGCTCTCCGAGACGCGCCACAGCACGATCACCCCGACGGCGATGGCCAGCGCGCGCACCCCCGCCTGGCGGAGCCCCGGGCTGCCGCCGAACGACAGCAGGAGCGATCCCAGCGTCGTGACGACCCCGGCGCTGGAGAGCAGCATCAGCGTGAGCACGATGCTGCGGCGGGCGGGGTGGGTGACGATGTCCTCGGACTCCGCCGTGGTGAAGCCGACGCCGGTGAACGCCGAGCGGGCCTGGAAGTGGGCGGTCGCCTGCGAGAGCCCCGTGCTGCGCAGGGCGACGGTGCCGACCCGCGTGACCACGAGCCCGACCGCGAGGGCAATGAGCAGCGAGGCGACACCGATCATGCGCAGACCGCCTCCATCGCCGACATCGTGCGCCGCCGTCGACGCTGCGTCCTTCCCGCGTGCGCGTGGTTTCGTTCCCGCCGCACGGCCACTCAGGTGGCGCGGTAGCGGTGGGATGGGCGCCCGGTGGCGCCGTACTGGAGGTGCAGCTCGAGCAGCCCGGCCCGGGCGAGCTCGGCGAGGTAGCGCTGCGACGTGGCGCGGCTGACCCCGGCCCGCTCCGCGACCTCGACGGCGTCGAGGTCGCGGTCCGACTGGCGGACGACCTCGAGGATGCGTCGCATGGTCGGCTCCGAGTTGCCCTTCGGCAGCTTCGGGTCGGGCGACGTGCGCAGCAGCGCGTAGAGCGCATCGACGTCGTCCTGTGAGGCTTCGTCGAGCGAGGCCAGCCGCTCGTGCAGCGCCCGGTAGGCCTCGAGCCGGCGCGCGAGCGCATCGAACGCGAACGGCTTGACGAGGTAGCTGACCGCACCGAGCTGGAGCGCGGTTCGGACGCTCTCGGCGTCTCGGGCCGCCGTGATCACGATCACGTCGGGCCGTCGCCCATCCGGTGGTTGCAGCCGGCGCAGCAGCTCGAGGCCGTGCGCATCGGGCAGGTAGAGGTCGAGCAGGATCAGGTCCGGGGGAGCGGCGGCGGCGACGGTCTCGTACGCGGCCCGCGCGGTGTGCGCCTGCCCGATGACCTCGAAGCCCTTCACCTTGGCCACGAAGGCGGCGTTGACGTCGGCGACCCGGTAGTCGTCGTCGACCACGAGCGTCCGGATCATCGGCGGCCCGCCGCGACCTTGACGGGAAGCCGCACGACGAACGTCGCGCCCGGACCGGGTTCGACGTCGATCTCGCCGCCGGCCCGGACGACGAGGCGCCGGACCAGCGCGAGGCCGAGCCCGCGATGGACGCCGTCCGGTCGCGGCGGCTTCGTGGTGAAGCCATCGACGAACACGTCCGCGGCGCCACCTGCGATCCCGGGCCCGCTGTCGCTCACCTCGATCGTGACGTCCCCGTTCGGCGCCCGACCGAAGCGGACCCGAACCGTCTTGTCCTCACTCGACTGGGCGGCGTCGATGGCGTTGTCGACGAGGTTGCCGAGGATGGTCACGAGCGCCGCCGGGTCGACCGCGATGTCGCTGGCGGTGATGCTCTCGACGGAGTCGTCGGCCTCGATGTCGACCGAGACGCCGACCTCGGCGGCCACGAGGAACTTGCCGAGCAGCAGCGCCACGACCATCGGCTCACCGATCCGCTCCTGCAGCACCTCGGCTCGCGCCGCGGAGGTGCCGGCGATCTCGTGGACGTAGGTCGCGGCCTCCTCGGTGCGGCCGAGCTCGAGCAGGCCGGCGACCGTGTGCATGCGGTTGGCGTGCTCGTGCTGCTGCGCCCGGAGCGCGTCGGTGAGGGCGCGCACGCTGTCGAGCTCGCGCAGCAGGCTCACCAGCTCGGTCTGGTCCCGCACCGTGATCACGGCACCCAGCGGCCGGCCCCCGAGCGAGACGGGCATCCGCGCCACCGTGAGGCAACGGTCGTCGGTGACGACGACCTCGTCGACGGTGGGCTCGGCCCCGGCCACGAGATCGCGCAGCCGGCCCGGCGGGAGGTCGGTGTGCAGCACGCGGCCGATCTGCGTCGTGTGGAGATCGAGCAACCGGCAGGCCTCGTCGTTGACGAGCGACACGCGTCCGGCAGGATCGAGGATGACGACGCCTTCTCGGATGCCGTGCAGCATCGCCTCGCGCTCCTGCAGGAGCTCGGCGATCTCGTCGAGCTCGAGCCCGAACGTGCGGCGCTTGAGGCGTCGCGCCAGCAGCAGCGAGATGGCCACGCCCGCGGCCAGGGCCACGATCGTGGACAGGACCAACGTGGGCACCTGGCGCCACAGCTCCGAGGAGATCTGCGTCTCGAGGATGCCGGCGGACACCTCCCCGATGATGCGGCCATCGGGCGCCCGGAGCGGTGCTTTGCCGTTCGCCGACCGGCCGAGGTGCCCATGATCGATGCCGACGTGGGTCCGACCGTCGAGCGCGACGACCGGCTCCTCGATCCGCTTGCCGATGAGCGTCGGGTTCGGGTGCGAGTGGCGGCCACCGGCGGCGTCGATCACCACGACGTACGAGGCGGCCGTGGCCTTGCGGAGGTCCTCGGCGATGCGGGCAACGGTGGCATCGCGGTCTCCGGACACCATCGCCGCACGGATGTCGGGGTCGGCCGCGGCGGCCTGGGCCACGGTCAATGCCCGTTGCTCGAACTGGCGGTCGAGGTCGTCACGGGTGTGCCGCACGTACAGCGCGAGGCCCGCCAGCCCGGCGACGACGAGAACGATGACTTGGCCCGCAAGGATCTGCGCGGACAGCCGACGTGTGCGACGTGTCACACCTCCAGTGTCGTCTTCTGGAGCCGCGCTGGACAGGGCTCGTGAGGAGAACGAGCAGAACGGCGAGAAACGCGGGCTTAGTCGGGTCTTCGCGCACAACGCTTCTCGCCGACCCCTCGCAATGCGACCGTCAGACCGCTGTCACATCGCGAAGGGGGAAGCACATGGACGCGATCGATCTTGATGGGGTCACCAAGGCGTTCCGCACGCCACATGGCACCTATACGGCGCTGCACGACCTCAACCTCTCGGTTCCTGCGAGCGAGTTCTGCGCCATCGTGGGTCCGACCGGTTGTGGGAAGTCGACGACGCTCTCGCTCGTCTCGGGGCTCGAGCGTCCGAGCGTCGGACACGTGCGCGTCGGCGGCCAGCCGGTCGACGGCATCAGCTCGGAGGTCGGCTTCGTCTTCCAGAACGACGCCGTGCTGCCGTGGAAGACGGTGCTCGACAACGTGAGCGCCGGGCCGAGGTGGCGGGGGGCATCGAAGCGCGAGGCCGTCCAGCAGGCGCGTGATTGGCTCCTGCGCGTCGGGCTCGCCGGCTTCGAGGACCGCCATCCACATCAGCTGTCGGGTGGGATGCGCAAGCGCGTCGCGCTCGCGCAGAGCCTCATCAACGAGCCCCGCGTGCTGCTCATGGACGAGCCATTCAGCGCGCTCGACGTCCAGACGCGGTCGATCATGAGCAACGAGCTGCTGCGCCTCTGGGACCTGACCAAGCCGACGGTGCTGTTCGTCACCCACGACCTCGAAGAGGCGATCGCCCTGGCGGACCGGGTGGTGGTGATGACGGCGGGTCCCGCGACGGTGAAGGACATCTTCACGATCGACCTGCCGCGGCCCCGCTCGGTGCAGGAGATCCGCTTCACCCCCCAGTTCGTCGAGCTCTACCACGAGATCTGGCAGTCGCTGCGCAGCGAGGTAGAGCTCACCTACACCCGTTCGATGACCGCGCTGGAGGTCGTGTGATGAGCAGTGCCGCCGTGCATCCATTCACCGTCGAGCCCGACCCCGCCGTGGCGCTGACGCGTCCGCCCGTCGTGGTCGTCGACCCCGTCGCCGTGCGCCGGCAGCGCCGCCGTCGACTCCTCGTGAACGTCATCCGCCTCCTGGTCCTCGGCGTGACCCTCGGCGGGTGGGAGCTCGGCGTCCGCACCGGCCACATCGACGCGTTCTTCGTCGGCCAGCCCTCGGGCGTCGCGTCGCAGCTGAAGACGTGGGCGCAGCACGGCACCGAGGTCGGGCCGCTGTGGACCCAGGTCCGGGTGACGCTGCAGGAGGCGCTCACCGGGTTCGCCATCGGCGTCGTGGCCGGCATCGTCGCCGGCATCACGCTCGGCCGGGTCCGCCTGCTCGCGGAGGTCTTCGGGCCGTTCATCAAGGTCCTCAACTCGATCCCGCGGATCGTGCTCGGCTCGATCTTCATCCTGTGGTTCGGCCTCGGGCCGTCCTCGAAGGTCGCGCTCGCGGTGGTGCTCGTGTTCTTCGCTGTCTTCTTCAACGCCTTCCAAGGCACGCGAGAGGTCGATCGCAACCTCGTCGCCAACGCGCGCATCCTCGGTGCGAAGCGGCGGCACGTCACCATGCAGGTCGTCCTGCCCTCTGCGCTGACGTGGATCATCGCCAGCCTCCACGTCAGCTTCGGGTTCGCCCTCATCGGGGCGATCGTCGGGGAGTTCCTGGGTGCGCAGCAGGGCCTCGGCCTGTTGATCAGCCACTCGCAGGGCACGTTCAACCCGAACGGGGTCCTCGCCGCGATGGTGATCATCGCCGTCGTCGCACTCCTCGCCGAGGGAGCGATCAGCCTCCTCGAGCGTCGCCTCCTCTCTTGGCGGCCGCCGCAGCTCTCCGGCGCCGACCTCTGAGGACACCGGGCCTCCCGGAACCGCATCCACGACAAGGAGTTGCCATGAACCGCAAGCTCGGCGCGCTCGCGCTCGCCTTCCTCACCGTCACGATGCTCGCCGCCTGCGGCAGCACCAAGGCGTCCACCACCAGCTCGGGCAAGCCCAAGGTGAGCCTCATGGTGGGCGGGTTGAACAAGCAGATCTATCTCCCGTTCACGCTGGCCAAGCAGCTCGGCTACTACGACAAGTACGGCATCGGGGTGACGCTGAACGACGAACCGGCCGGCGTGGACGCCGAGACCGCGATGCTCGCCGGCCAGGTCAACGGCGTCGGTGGCTTCTACGACCACACCATCGACCTCCAGACGAAGGGCAAGCAGACCCAGTCGGTGATCCAGCTGCTGCGGGCGCCCGGCGAGGTCGAGCTGTGCCGCACCGACCTCAAGGGCGAGATCCGCTCCGCATCCGACTGGAGCGGCCGGAAGCTCGGCGTGACCGGGCTGGGATCGTCGACCAACTTCCTGACCAAGGCGCTCGCCGTGCATGCCGGCGTGGCGGTCGACAAGGTAACCCCCATCGCCGTCCAGGCCGGCAACACGTTCATCGCAGCGATGCAGCACAAGGCGATCGACTGCGGCATGACGACCGAGCCCACGATCACCGCCGTGCTGCAGAAGCACCTCGGCTACGTGCTCACGGACATGCGGTCGATGGAGGGCACGCGGCAGGTGCTCGGCGGCACGTATCCCTCGACGTCGGTCTACATGCAGACCGACTGGGTGAACAACAACCGCGACACCGTGCAGCGCCTCGTCAACGCGCTGGTCGACACGCTCCACTTCATCCAGAACCACACCGCGGCCCAGATCGCCGACCAGATGCCGCCCGACTACTACACCGGCGTCGGCAAGGCCGCCTACGTCAAGGCGCTCGACGCCGAGAAGGCCATCTACTCCCCTGACGGCGTGATGCCGGCTGATGGTCCGAAGACCGTCTACGACGTCCTGAGCCAGTTCAACCCGTCGATGAAGGGCAAGACCGCGGACCTGAACGCGACCTTCACGACCGCGTTCGTCCAGCAGGCGGTCAAGGACGTCCACTAGGCCCTCCAGCCCCCCGCCCGTGGCCCCGGCAGCTGGTCCTGCCGGGGTCACGCGCGGGCTCGGCGCGTGCGCCCGATCCTCACTGCGACACGGTCGGGGCGGACGAGCGCTCGCTGCCGGTCGGCGAGGAACCGCTGCCGGTCATCGGCTGCCGGCGGTCATCGCTTTCAGGTCGGCCAGTGAGTCCCGGATGAGCTGCGGCAGGTCGCGCTCGTCGCGCTCGGTCACCCAGCGTTCGAACGCCACTCTGAAGACGGCGATGCCGGCCTCGGCGGTCAGCGTCGCGGCCGGACCGGTGGCGCCGCGCCGGTGCAACGCGTCGGCGAGCGCCGAGGCCAGCGACGCGAGCTTGATCAGCTCTCGTTCTCGCAGCTCGGTGCTCGCCGCGATGACCGCTTGGCGCTTCAGGGCGAACGGGCGGCGCTGCTGGAGCACGGCGCCGGCGGCTTCGAGGGCGGCGGCGACCGCGTCGATCGGTGCGGCGGCGTCGGGCGCGCCGGCGACAGCGTTCACGAGGACCTCCTGCAGCGCGCCCGAGCCCGAGAACAGCACCTCGCGCTTGTCAGCGAAGTACCGGAAGAACGTTCGCTCCGTGAGCCCGGCGCGCGCGGCGATCTCCGCAACCGCACCTGCGCCTACATTGCGACGAATGGACTTTGCGCTGAGTCGGCCATTGCGAGAGCTCGCCGCGGAAGCTGAGGACGTCGCACGCGCCGCAGCGCTGTCGTTACCGTTCCCCGAGGCATCGTGGCTCATCGGCTTCGATCGCTCGTTCACCGAGCAGCTCGGCAAGCGAGGCTGGATCGGCATGACCTGGCCGATCGAGGATGGCGGGCACGGCCGCACTGCCCTCGAACGGTTCGTCGTCTACGAGCAGCTGATCCGGCATGGCGCGCCGATCTGCGCGGGCTACTTCGCCGACCGGCAGATGGGACCGTCGCTGCTTCAGTTCGGCACGCCGGCGCAGCGGAAGCGCTGGCTTCCGGGCATCGTGGCCGGCACGTCCATGTGGTGCATCGGCATGAGCGAACCGGATGCCGGCAGCGATGTGGGCTCGGCGCGGACTCGGGCAGATCGGGACGGCGACGACTGGATCGTGAACGGCAACAAGGTGTGGACGAGCGGCGCTGCGCACGCGGATTGGTGCTATTGCGTCGTACGCACGGACAGCTCGGCCGCCAAGCACGCGGGTCTCTCCGACCTCGTGATCGACATGCGCTCGCCCGGCATCAGCGTCCACCCGATCAAGGACATGACGGCGAGCGAGCACTTCTGCGAGGTCAACTTCACCGACGTCCGGGTGCCCGGATCGAACCTCGTCGGCAAGGAGAACTCGAGCTTCAGGCAGCTCATGCGCCAGCTCGAGCACGAGCGCGGCGGGATCGACCGCCTCCTCTCGAACTATGCGCTCTACACGGCGGTGCGCTCGATGATCGACCCGGCCACGACGCGGGATCCCGTCGTGCGGCAGGAGCTGGCGCACATCGAAGCCGGCTACCGGATCGGGCGGAACCTGGTGCTGCGTGAGGTTCTCCAGCAGGCCCCACATGGCTTCAGCGCGGCGACGAAGCTGTTCTGCACCGAGCTCGAAGTCCAGATCGCAAACGTCGTTGCCCGACTGCTCGGCCCGGCCGCGATGCTCTGGGGCCCCGACTCCGGACTCGGCGGCCGGGCCGCGCGAGAGGTCTGCTACGCGCCGTCGTATCGGATCATGGGCGGCACGGCCGAGATCCTTCGCAACATCATCGGCGAGCGCGTGCTCGGGCTGCCGCGCTAGATGTGGCGCACCTCTATTCCGCGCCGATGACCGTGAAGGCGCTGTTCACGAAGACGTGGTGTGGCCAGTTCACGCCGATCATGTGGACGTTGTAGCTACCGTCGCTCAGCAGCACGACACGGTTGGCGGTGCCTCCCGGATAGGCGGCGAGCGCAGCAGCCTTGGCCTTGTCCGCGGCCGTCCCGGTGACGATCGTGCCGGTGCCGGCCTTGTAGCTCGCGGGCACTTGGCCTACCACCTTGGACGCGCCGGGTTGGCCGGCCTGGAACGGGATGACCTTCGCCGCGCTGGTCGCGCTCGCGGCGGCCGGTGCACTGCTGTTGGAGCTGGCGTTTGCGATGGCATAGCCACCGCTCCCGAGCGTGATGACCGCCACGCCACCAGCGAGCCACTTCGTGAGCTTGCCCCGCCTTCCTGTCGTCATGTTCTTGGCCATGGTGATTCCTCTCTTGCATTCGTGGGTTTCGTGCTTGATGCCACGATGCGAGCGGATCCATGGGAGCGTCTGAGAGAACCCGGGGACTCTGCTGGGAATGGATTCGGCGCCTTCCCCACAGCAATCGAGGTGTTGCAGGGGGAAGGCGCTCCGCGCTCGAGCGCCGAGTGCCTGGCGGGGCGAGCGATAGCCTGCCGTCCTCGCCGGAATCGATCCTCGGCGCCAGTCTGGAGAGTGGGATGTCCTACGCAGTGGACTTCGGTTCCGTCTCGACCGTCGGCCTGGAGTCCTCGCCGGTAGCGCCCGCGCTGGCCGGGCTTCGGGCGAACGAGGCCCGCTACTTCAAGAACAAGTACGACCACGTCTTCACCGTGGAGCCGGCCGATCAGGCCACGGAGACGATCGATCGGGTGCACCGGATCCTCAAGGAGGAGCGCGACATCGTCATCTCCTCCCGACCTTTGGAGGCGACGACCTTCGAGGTCGAGAACATCCGGATGGACTACGTCTTCTACGAGAGCGGCCTGTCGATCAACGTGATGTACACGATCGACTCGCCAGCGAAGCGGGCCGTCGGATTCAAGCTCTCCGACGGGATGGATGTCCCCGAGGAGCTGGCCTCGCGGTTCAAGTTCGCGAGACAGAAGTCGAAGCTGGCTGGAACCATCCGCGGCTCGTACTTCGTGATCAAGGGCGAATACTGATCGTTGAGCTGGAACTGAATCGATGAGGCGACCGGCGGATGGCGGCGTCTCTCCGAGCCGGTAGCGCTTCCGTCGCTCACTCCACCGGAGCGACCCGCAGAGCTCTCGTGCAAGATTCCCCCTGGTGATGTCGAGAAGTCGGCGCCTGCTCCGTCCCAGTGGTGCACCCGGCCGCCGGGCCGGCGCCGCACAAGGAGAACACCATGGCCAAGTACCTGCTGCTCAAGCACTACCGAGGCGCGCCGGAGGCCGTCAACGGTGTCCCGATGGATCAATGGAGGCCCGACGAGGTCGAGGCACACATGCAGTTCATGAACGACTTCGCAGGTCGGCTCGAGAGCAGTGGCGAGCTCATCGAGGGACAGGCGCTGTCGCCCGACGGCGTGTGGGTGCGTTCCGACGGCGACGGGCAACCGCCGGTGACCGACGGCCCGTTCGCCGAAACGAAGGACCTGATCGCGGGATGGTTCGTGATCGACGTCGACAGCTACGAGCGAGCGATCGAGCTCGCCGGTGAGCTGTCGGCTGCACCTGGGGCCGGCGGCGAACCGATCCACGAATGGCTGGAGGTCCGCCCCTTCCTGACCGCGCCGCCCACCGTCACCCAGTGACCGTGGACGACGTCGACCTGCGCGAGCTCGTCCCGCGGGTCCTGAGCGTCCTCGTCAGTCGCGGGGCGGACTTCGCGACGGCCGAGGACGCCGTGCAGGAGGCGCTGATGCGGGCGCTCGCCGCGTGGGGGGACGGGGCGCCTGCCGACCGCACGGGATGGCTCATCACGGTCGCCTGGAGGGCCTTCCTCGACATGACGCGGTCAGACGTCGCGCGCCGCGACCGAGAGCGCCGCTTCGACATCGAACCGCCGGCCGGCGCGATCCCGAGCGCCGACGACACGCTGCGCCTCTACTTCCTGTGCGCGCACCCCGATCTGACGTCGTCGTCGGCGATCGCGTTGACGCTGCGAGCCGTGGGTGGCCTCACCACGCGGCAGATCGCTCAGGCATACCTCGTGCCCGAGCCCACCATGGCGCAGCGCATCAGCCGCGCCAAGCGCGTGGTGGGTCGGGCCGGTGTCGATCGTCCCGGCGACGTGCGCACGGTGATGCGGGTGCTGTATCTCGTCTTCAACGAGGGCTATTCCGGCGACGTCGATCTCGCGGCCGAGGCGATCCGACTGACCCGGCAGCTGGCGGCCTTGGTGGACGAGCCCGAGGTCCAGGGGTTGCTCGCCCTGATGCTCCTCCACCATGCCCGCCGCCGCGGCCGCACCCGACCGGACGGAAGCATCGTGCCGCTCGCCGACCAGGACCGCAGCCAGTGGGACATAGGGCTGATCATCGAGGGAATCGACATCGCCCACGCTGCGCTCGCACGCGATCAGCTCGGCGAATACCAGGCGCAGGCGGCGATCGCCGCGCTCCATGCCGACGCGCCCCGTGTCGAGGCGACCGACTGGGTCCAGATCGCGGAGTGGTACGACGAGCTGCTCCGGTTCGCCGACACTCCGATCGTCCGGCTCAACCGTTCGGTCGCAGTCGGCGAGGCGGACGGCGCGCCCGCAGGACTGGCGGCGCTGGCCAAGGTCGAGGAGGACGTCCCGCGGCGCGAAGCGGTCGCCGCGTACCTCCACGAGAAGAACGGTGATCTCGAGGTCGCTGCCCGCCTGTATGCCAACGCAGCTCGCAACGCTCCGAACCTCGCAGAACGCGACCATCAGACGCGACAAGCCGCGCGCCTCAACCAGCACCTGCAACACCACAGATGACCTCGGCATGGCCCGGCGCCCACGTCCGGCCACCGAGGCGGTCGAGTCGCGGGCGGGTCGCGTGAGCCGTGGTGTCATCGGCAGGCTCGACGACGTCTGACGGTTCGGCTACCGACGTCGGGCATCGGTGTGCCTGGCGGGTCACTCCGGCATCGGTTCGGGGCGCAGGTCGAGGGGCGCTCGAAGGTCAACCGTGATCGTCCACCAGGCACGTCGAGCTCGATGTCGAAGTGGTGGTGGACCACCCGGTCGCGCATACGCGCCGCCTCAGAATCACAAAGCGGCCAACGCAGACGAGGGCCGCTACTGGATCCGGCGGACAGGGCCGCATGCTTCGAAGCGCGGCACGCAGCGCCTGGCGGTCGCCTCGTGCGGCGCAGGGGTCAGCGGGCTACCGTCCGGAGGGCGACGCGGGCAGGTTCGACGAGCGAGCCGATTCGCGGGCCAGAGCATCCGAGGGGATGGGGCGATGGCGGGTGATCGGCGCGGGCGAGTGCGGTGGCTACGCCAGGCGATCAGGTGTGGCGCGGTGGCGGCGTCGCTGATTGCGACCGCCGCCTGCGGAGCTGAAGGCTCGGGCTCGAACGCGGCTCGTGATCAGTGCGAGCTGACCGCTGGTGTCGGTCGTTGCGTGCAGCGCCAGGGCATGTGGGTGCCGATCGGGAGCATCAACGGCACCACCGCGCCGCCGGCACCGATGACGTCGGCATCGATTGCGTCGAGCACAAGCACCAGCACCAGCACCAGCACGAGCACGAGCACCAGCACAAGCACGATCACGACTCGGCCCGGTCCGGGTGATGTGCGAGCCGAGCCCGCGGGCCTGTTCTGCCGAGACTTGTTCGGTCGTGGCTATTCGTACTCGGCGGCGGTCGACTATTGGAGACTGCACGGGCAGCCCAATCAGATGGACGCGGATCGCAATGGCATCCCATGTGAGACGGTCTTCCCGCGGTCTGACGTCGCGGCGTACTGGGGCGTTCAGACCCCGCAGACCTCATACGGGGGCATGGCAGGCGGTCTGTTCTGCGTTGACCTGTACATGGCCGGAGTGTCGTACGCCGAGGCTGTCGGTTATTGGTACAGCCAGGGCTCGCCGGCGCGGATGGACGCGGACGGAAACGGCATCCCATGCGAGACCGTGTACCCGTCTGCCGTCATCAGTGCGTACTGGTTCCCGTGAGACTTCTGCCCTCGGTGATCCGCCGAAGGCGCCCTCTGGTTCGGCTCGTGAGCGCCGGCATAGGCGTGTGCCTGCTCCTGGCTTGCTCCGCATCGTCGACTGTCGACCTTGCAGCCCGAGACCATTGCGAGCGGACGGCGGGCGTCGGGCGGTGCCTGCTGCGGAGTGGCCGGTGGGTGGCGATCGGCAGCATCAACGGGACGACGAGCACGTCGTTGACCACGACTTCGACGACCACTGCCGTGACGACGACCACGGCCGCTAGAAGCACCACGATGCCGAGCACGACCACAGCTACGGCTCCGCCCACGACGCGCGTCGACATCGGGCGTTTTGCTGGCACCTGGGCCGGGCACTCGCGGGAGCTGATCCTTGGCGGCGACGGGCATTTCGTTGTCGAGGCGCGGCTTTATGTCGACTGCGCCTCGAGCCCGCCTCCGTGCGACTCGTTCCAAGGCAACACGATCATCCCGGGCCTTCACGCGGATGGAGTGATCACGACCACGCGTGGCAACCGCGCGTTCGGCCGTATCCGTCACACGACTGACCCCGCCGACGTTCCGATCGGTCCGATCTCCCTGTCACTCGACCCCGCATCGGACACGCTGACCACCCAACCCGGCAACCTCTACCTCTGCGGTCCCAGCGCGGCGCCTGGCAGCTGCGGCGCGTGACTGTGGGACGCGGCGCTCAAGAACTGGCGACCCAACCCCTCAACCGCACGCTCCGACCTCGACGGCCGCTGAGCAGCAGATCACCGGATCTGTCGCGAGGCAGTTTGTCGGTGCCGCCTGGGCCGCCCTCACCTTGTTCGTCCTCGGGTGGGTTCCGGCGGCGATCGCGGTTGCCCTGGCGTTTCTCCTGTCAGGCAGTGATCGTGCGGGCGACGGCGAAGCGACGCGTCGGTCAGTGATAGACGCCCCCGGCGCTCATGGGCGACGGCCCGTCACCCGGGGAACAGCTGTGGCGTGTGGTCGTCGGAACGCGGCTTCTTGTCGGGCGGCGCGCCGGGACCTCGGGGGAAGTGCTTGCCGAGCGTGCTCGTCTGCTGTTGGTAGTTGGACTCGATCGACTCGCCGTACACGGCGTCGGGCTCGTCCAACATGTGCTCGAACGTCAGCTTGCACACTGGCTGGCGGTGCTCGATGAGGAACGGGACGTCGTGCGCTCGAACCTCCAAGGCGGCAGTGGACCCCTTGATCTCACCCTTTCGGCCGTATCCGAAGCCAGGATCGAAGAAGCCCGCATAGTGCGTCCTCAGCTCACCGCTGGTCGGGTCGTACGCGGTCATCTCAGCGGCACACGTTGCAGGGATCACGACCGCCTCGTCGGACATGAGAAGGTAGAAGCGCCGCGGTTCGAGGGCGATCTGATCGCCTGGTTCCTTGTGGACCTGCTCCCAATACGTCTCGATGTCGGCCTCACCGACCTGACGTAGGTCGAGGTGAGGAGTGGCGTTGCGTGCTCTATAGCCGACGAAACCCGAGCGGTCCCCCTTCAGGTTGAGCCCGAGGAACAGGCCGTTGGAAACCGTGAACTGCGCATCGTTCACGACTCCGCCCCCGCGGTACAGCAGCGGGAGCGTGCGATGCATCTCGGCGATCTCCTGATCGGACAACCGCGTCGATCCGATCGACAGGCGCAGTTGGTTGAGCGTCAGCCCTTCTCGAACACGCACGGCGAAAGACAACGGGACGACCTCGAGCCACAGCGCGCCGTGGTAGCCGGGCCGGATGTCGTCGAACGTGCGACCCTTGTCGGTGATCACTCGCGTGAACACGTCGGCTCTCCCGGTCGAGCTCTTCGGGTTGGCGCGAGCCCGGAGCTCCGGCGGAAGGGCGAGCCGTTCCTGGAGGCGGATCAGGTAGGGCCTTCCCTTGTCGAGGATGGCGCCGTCCCCTGATAGGTCGATCGGCTCACCATCGGTCAGCCCCGCGACGCGCGTCTCCACGTCGTACCTGTTCGGGAGGAAGCTGCACCGCAGCCGCAGCGCCTCGGACCCAAGCCTGAGATCGAGGCTCGCCGGCTGGAGGTTCGCCCCCGGGATCTCGGTGTCGGCAGAGATCACGTCGGCATCGAGTGCCCGTTGCAGATGCTGGACGGCGAGGACGCCTTCCGCCCGCGGCGATCCGTCGGTGAGCGACTTGAGAAACCTGTTCATGGCAGGTCGGATGCTAGGTGCCGGCTCCTCCCCGCCGCACCTAGCCACACCGAGGCTCGCGCTCGTCGCCACCTCGGTTCCAGCGGCAGCACGCCGTGGAACATGGCTCGCAGTCCCGGCACCTGGATCCGGGCCAAGCTTCGATCGAGGAAGAGGTCAGGCAGCTCGTCGGGATGCGACACGCAGCGCGTCCTCGAGGTCCTCGATCGGCACCCCGAAGTCGGCGGCGACCTGCTGTCGCTGGTAGCCGGGGAGGTGCAGCAGGCCGGCGTGGCCAGCCGCCCACGAGGACCCACGTTACCGAGGCGCAGCTTTGGGCCGGGGGAGGATCAGGGAAAGCGGGTCTGGGAGCGGTTGAAGTACTCGGTGCTGGCGGCCAGGTTGGCGGCCAGGGCGATGTCGCCGTGGTCGGCGACCTGGGTGGCCCAGTAGTCGGCGCCGCCGGGGTCGGGCAGGCGGGCGAGCAGCTTCTGGTACAGCTTGCGAACCCGGGTGTGGCACGACTCCGACGACTGGTAGAGGCGGAACGCGACCGGTGCACGGCCCGTGGCCGCCACCTGGCCGGTCCAGTAGGCGAGGCCGGCGGAGTCGGGCGCCCGGCCGAGCAGCGCGTGATAGACGGCGGTGACCCAGGCCTGGTTCGTGCCGCCGGTGTGGTGGAAGTACTCGTCGCTGGCGTAGAACTCCGCCGCCACCTGGGCCGGCGTGCTGGCTCCCGTGCGGATCCGGTTCGTCCAGTAGGCCACCCCGCCCGCGTCGCCGGGCCGGCCCAACGTGTCGAGGTAGAACTGGTTCACGACCGCCGACACCCACTCGCTCGACGACGCCAACCCGGACACCACGGTGCCCCGGCTCAACGTGCCGGCGTCGAGACCGCCCGCGTCGGTCGACAGCTCGTTGGCGGTCGGGGCCCGGCCCAAGAAGTCGGCGAACGCCGAGCGCACGAACGCCTCGTTCGCCGTGTTGGCCCGCACGGTGATGGCGACCGTGGCCGTCGACGTCTGACCCACCGCGTCGGTGACGGTGTAGGTGAACGAGTCGGGCCCCACGTAGCCCGACGACAGGTACGACCAGCGCCCGTCGGTCTGCACCGCCAGCGTGCCGTGGGCCGGGTTCGTGTGGGCGGAGATGAACACGTCGCGGCCCGTGTCGTTGGCCAGGAGCCCGGCGGCCACGGTGGTGACCTGGTAGGGCACCCCGCGCATCGCCGTCGCCGCGTCGGCCCCGGCATGGGGCGCGGCCACCACCACGCCGTGCAGGTGCACGGTCGTCGAGTGGCCACCCGCGCTGATCGTGGCGGTGGTCGACACGTCGCCGGGCATCGAGCCGTGGAGCGTGTAGGTGACCCTGCAGGTGTCCGCGGGCGGGACCGGACCGCAGAGGTCGGCCACCGTGAACCGCGGGTCGGGCGGCACGGCCAGCATCGGGGCCGGGATGCTCGCCGAGCTGGTGTTGGCGACCACGGTCGAGACCTGGCGGGTGCCTCCGACCTTCACCAGCCCGGCGTCGAGCGACGTGGCCCCGACGAAGGGTTTGGCCCCGGTGGGGGCGCCGCCCGCCGAGGAGTACGCGAGGTCGACGGAGTAGTGGGCCGCGCTGTTGGGCGTGAGCCCGATGGCGATGGTCTGCGACTGGGCGGCCGTCGAGGTCGCGCGCTCGCTGAGATCGAGTTTGCACGTGCCGCCGGCCGGCACCCCGTTGCCACAGTCGGTGCTCGACAGGAAGGGCAGGCCGGCCGAAACGCCGTCGACGGCCACGAGGGACACGGGACTGAGGTTCCTGAGCACGGTCTCGAAGACCGGGGCGCTGACGCCGATCGGTGTGGTGCCGAAGTCGAACCGGTAGGGCGACACGAGGACGGGCGTCAGCGCAACGCCCCACAGAACCACCGTGACCTTCCGCGACGATCCGTCGGCCGTCAGGGTCAAGGTCGACAACGACCCGTAGGTGCCGATCTGGTCGGGCCTGAACACGTAGAAGACCGAGCAGCTGGAGCCGGAGGCGAGGGTCGCCCCGCACCCGTTGCCGAGGATCGGGAAGTTGGGGTCGGGCTGGAGGCCGGAGAGCCCGAGCGCAACATCGGAGCTCCCCATGTTCGACACGACGATCTGATGCGTGACCCCCGGCGACCCGGTGAGCTGGGTCCCGAAGTCGAGGCCGGTGGAGGAGGTCACGAGCGGGAACGGGCTCCCCGACACGCCCTTGCCACTGAGGTGGACGGTCACCGGGGTGGAGAGGTGGCGGGCGCCGTCGGTCAGCACCAGGTCGTCGGTGAGGCTCGATGGGGTCGCCGACGTCGGCCCGAACGAGTAGGAGATCGTGCAGCTGGCCCCGGGCGCCATGGCCACACCGGAGCATCCGTCAACCGCGTGGAAGGCACCCGAGGCCGACTCACCGCTGACGGTGAGCCTGGTCGAGACGGCGCCGGTGTTGGTGACCTCCGTGAGGAGGCTCTGCGTCGACCCGAAGCCGACCTTCACCTCGCCGAAGTCGTGCAGGGTGCCCGACACCCGCAGGTTCGACATGCCGTGGCCCCTGAGCTCGACGTTGACCGACCGGCTCTTGCCGCCGACGCTCAGCTGGACCAGATGGGTGGTCGACGCGTATCCGGTCTTGGTCGGCGAGAAGCGGAAGCGAAACGCGCAGCTGGCCCCGGGAGCCATGGGCGTTGCCGTGCACGTGCTCGACTGGAAGAAGGGCGGGTCAGGCAGGAACGACAGCCCGAACTTGGGCGAGACGGGAGCGGTCGTCACGTTCGTCAGCGTCACCGGCTGGGGCGCCGAGCTCGAGCCGATCGGCACCTCCCCGAAGTCGAGGCCGCTCACGCCGACCTCGATCGGGAACGTCGGCGTGTCCGCCGTGCCCGAGAGGTGCACCGTGCGTGTCCCGGCGCTCGACATGACGTCCACTGTCCCCGTGGCCGTCGCCGGGCCGACCGGCGGGGCGAAGGCCACGTCGAGGCTGCAGCCGCTCCCCGCGGGGAGGCTCGCAGGGCACGCGTTGGCCGCGCTGAACCGCGGATCGGTCGGGTCGCCGTTGGCCAGGCCGGTCAGCGGCGCCGTGCCCACGTTGCTGATGTGGACCGTGCCGCGGACGACTCCCCCGGGCGCCACCGGACCGAGGTTGAGGCTCGTCTGATCGATCGACAGCTCCGCCGTGGGCACGGCGCCCGCCGGCGTCGATGTCGCGACCGACCCCGCGGCCACAAGAGCTACCGCGAGCAGGCTCGCCAGCCCAGCACGGCTGTGCCGCTTCGTCGTCGCCATTCGACGCGCCCTCCCGCCCGGGCCCGATCGCGGCCCGACCGCCCGCGACCCTACCGCTTTCAGCTCTCAGGCCCGATTGCGTTGAGCGCCGGGGCTGGCCGGGCGTGAGCTCCGGCCGGTGAGTGCCCAGCGCCACCAGGACGATCGACCCTCGACGGCGAGAACACGGGGTTCCCCGTATATGAAGCACGGTCCTTCGACCGTACGGTGAACGGGCACCCAGTCGGGGCGGAGAGGGATGGCGGGGCATGAGGGTCGAACGAGCAGTGGCCACGCTGCGGCTCCGAGGCGCTCGGCGCTCGGTCGGCGGTCTCCGGGTCGGGTTGGCGGCAGGGCTTCGCGTGATGACGGTGGCCGGGGCACTCGTGGCGGTGACGACCCCCAACGTGGTGGCCGCCGCGCCGATCTCCCGGGCGAGCAGTCGGTCGGCGCCGCTGGTCGTGGCGCAAGCGGGCAACCGGCTGGCGGCGACGTCCGCTGCTGCAGCGCCCGCTTGGGATCGACGCTTCGGCCTGCAGGGCACCGACGGGGCGGTCACGGCGGTGACCTACGCGGGGAGCGACGCCTATATCGGCGGAGACTTCGTCTCCGTCGCGGGGATGCCGACGAGCTCGTTCGCGCATGTCGCCCATTGGACCGGCGGCGGATTCGTTCCCATGGGCACCGGCCTCAACGGCACGGTCAACGCCATCGCGGTCATCGGGAGCAAGGTCTACGTCGGCGGCACCTTCACGACCGCTGGCGGAAAGCCGGCCCGCCATCTCGCCGTGTGGAACGGCCTGTGGTGGGCCCCGGTCGGATCGGGCGTCGCCACCGACCCGTCCTTGCCCATACCGGAGGACGTGGAGGCGCTGGCGACCGACGGGACCCACCTGTTCCTCGGCGGCCAGTTCGACCACGCCGGCGGTGTTCCCGCCATGAGCGTCGCGTCCTACGACCCGGCGACCGGCAAGTTCAGCCCGCTGGGCGCGGGCATCCAGACGTGCACGAGCTGTGGCAAGACCCGGCCTGGCCGGGTGCGAGCGTTGCTCGACGTGGCGGGCCAGCTGTACGCCGGAGGCACGTACGAGCAGGCCGGGGCGGTCCTGACGTCCAGCTTCGCCCGATGGAACGGATCGGGCTGGACGTCCTACGGCTCCGGGGTGCTCACGGCCGCGCAGACCACCGGCACGGTCGCCGCGGTGGCCGTCGACCCCGGCTCGGGAGCGATCTACGTCGGCGGCCAGTTCGACTCCGCCGGAGGCGTGGCGGCCAAGAGCCTGGCCAAGCTCACGGGCACCAGCTGGGCGGGTGCCGGCAACATCACGGACGGGTTCGGGTCCGCCAGCATGGTCCGCGGCTTGGCGTTCACCGGCGGCGCCCTCTATGCCGGCGGTGATTTCTCCGTGGCCGGCGGCGGCCTGGCTGCCCACCTCGCGGTGCAGCACGGCTCCGTGTGGTCCCAGGTCGGCGCCGGGGTCGACGGGGCCGTCGAGGCGCTGGCGGTGACCAACCAAGGCTCGGTCGCCGTCGGCGGCTCGTTCGACCGGTCCGGATCGGTCTTCCTCGCCAACCTCGCCACTTGGGGAACGGGCCGCTGGGGGACGTTCGGCCAGGGCGTGCAGAGCGCGAACCAGACGGTCGACTCGATCCACGCGCTCTCGGTCATCGGCTCGGGCACCTACGCCGGGGGGCACTTCCTTCAGGTCGGAGGTGTACCGGTGAGCTCGATCGCGCGGTGGGACGGGACGGCGTGGCACACCGTCGGCACCGGCCTGACGCTCAGCGGTGGTGGCGTCGGGACCGTCAACGCGATGGCACAGATCGGCAACAACCTCTACGTCGGCGGCAGCTTCGACACCGCCGGCGGCAAGCCGGCCCACAACATCGCCCGGTGGGACGGCTGGAGCTGGCAGCCGCTCGGAGGCGGCCTCACCGGCGACCTCGGCATCGTGCACGCCTTGACGGCCGTCAACGGCCGCCTCTATGCCGGCGGATCGTTCAGCGTCGCCGGCAGTGCCTCCGCCCACGATCTCGCCGTGTGGGACCCCGCCACCGGGAAGTGGCACCCGCTCAGCAGCAACCCGGTCTATGACAACGGGGAGGTGTTCACGCTGACCGCCTACCAGACCGAGCTGTTCGTCGGCGGGAACTTCTCGAGCCTCACGACCGGCTCCACGACCTCGCTCACCCAGAACCTCGTCGAGTACGACACCAACAACACCAGCACGGCGCCTCAAGCGGGCTACCGCGACTTCGGCGGCGTCAACGGCAACGTCAACGCCCTCGCCGTGACCGCCGCCGGGGACCTCTACGTCGCCGGCGCGTTCGGCAGTGCCGGCACCGGCCCGGGGCGCACCGGCATCCCAGCCGCGAACATCGCGGTCTGGCACGGCGGCGGCGCCGGCAACTGGGAGGCGCTCGCCCTCGGGCTCGACGGCCCCGCGTCGTCGGTCGCCACGGTGGGATCGACCGTCTTCGCCGGAGGCGCGTTCGCCAACGCCGGGGGCCACGCGGCACCGGCGATCGCCAGCTACACGTCCGCCGACAGCACGTGGCACGCCATGGGCCAAGGATTCGCCGTCCAAGCGACCCGCGGCGGCGCCCTCGACGTGTCGGCGCTGGCACAGTCGAACCCTGCCGGCCTCTTCGTCGGTGGCCATTTCGTCCAGAGCGGGTCGACGGCTGCCGGCTCGCTCGCCCTCTGGCCCGCCACCAAGGTCTGAACCCGGCCGCCTGGGACCGCGGCGGCCAAGCGGCGCTCCGCCGATGGAACGTCATCGACGGGGACGGCGTCCGTGGCCAGGTGGATTCGGTTGGGAGTGTCTTGGACCGCAGCGGTGGTCACGGTACGGGCCATGGGGCCAGGGCGATGGGCGCCATCGATCTGCTCGATATGAACTCGATCACCGAACGGGGCTCATGGCGTCACGAGAACCAGCCAGATAAGCAGCAGAACAGACGGCCGATTCCTGTCCGATTCGATCACGGCAAATGCGCCGCTCGGGTTCTCGTGAATTCGGCCCACCGTCGAAGGTGACCGATACCGTGCGATGTCATGGACGACGGCGGCACCGACGACGAATCGTGGATGACCGTGATGGACAGGGAGGGTATCTGGCTTGTCGGAAGTCCCGACGAGCAGCTGGACTACATCGTCGGCATGCTCGGTGACTGTCACCTCGTCGATGACGCCAACAGGATCGACCGTCTCGGAGCCGGTCCGCTGGAGACCCTCATGCTCTTCGGTCACGAGGACGAGTTGTGGGATCGAATCGAACACCTTGCCCGAACGGACCCCAAGTTCCGTCGCGCTCTCGCGTCAGTTTGGGGGTACCGGTCGCCCCGGTTCGATGACCGGGCCCGACTCTTGGAGGAGCTCGGAGAGCCGACAGGGCCGGGCCGAAGTTGACCCGTCGGGCGTCGTGCCCCCTCCTGAGCCGGACCCCGAGGGGCTTCGTGGCAACCTTTGGTCGCAGCTCGATCAAATCCTCCCGGAGGATCCGTGCGACACAGACCCCGACGTGAATCTCGTCTTTCGATCGTTGCGGCCCTCCTGCTGCTCGCGATCCGGGGTCTGCTTCTTTTGCTGGTCGTACCTATGGCGTTCGTGACCTGGGTCGTGGCTTGGCCTGTCCTCCGCCGAAGAAACGTTCATCTGGCCCAGCTCCTCGGATGGGCTGACCTGAACCTGATCGCGACGATCGAGCACAGCGTCCTAAGGCCCCTGATCGCGGCCCCGTCACCGTGGACTTCTACCGCCGAGCTTCACGCGGTGACTCACCGGATCAGTCTGATAGATCTCTGGTGAGGCGAAGTTTGGCTGTCTCTCCAGCGATGAGCCTCGGGCGGTAGGTCCCCAAAGGTCGCGGCCGCTCGGCGCCCGCACCGATGGAGCGGTGTCCGCGCTATCCGCGGTGCGGGAACATCACGCGCCAGATCCCGTTGGCGGCGGTCTTCAGCGCGGGACCGAGTCGGTCGACCTGGATGCGCGAAGCGGGCCCGGTGATCGAGAGGGCCGCGATCGCGCGGCCGGAGCCTCGCAGCGGGACCGCTGCGCACTTCAGGCCGGGAACGACCTCCTCGCGATCGAAGGCGACGCCGAGCTGTCGGATCGTGTGCATCTCGTCGCGGAACACGCTCGGATCGACGATCGTGCTCGGCGTCATCGCGGTGAGCCCGTTCGCGAGCACGTCCTCGATGACGTCGTCTCCTGCGAACGCGAGCAGCACCTTGCCGAGCCCGGTGCAGTGTGCGGGTCGTCGCCCCCCGATGTCCGACGGCACGGCGTTGGTTCCGTGACCGGTGATCTTCTCGAGGTACAGGACGTCATGACCGCTCAGCACGCCGAGGTGGACCGTCTCGTGCGTGGCCTCGTGGAGGTCGTACATGAACGGCAGTGCGACCTCCCGCAAGCGCGTGTACCTGCGCACGAACGTGCCGAGCTCGAAGATGCGCGTCCCGAGCTGGTAGCGATCGCCCGCACGCTCGAGTATGCCGGTGGAGACGAGCTGGTCGAGCATGCGGTGGACCGTCGAGCGGGGCAACCCGGTGTGGCGGCAGAAGTCACTGAAGCACAGGGCGGGCGTGTCGACTTCGAAGGCGTCGAGGATCAATACCGCTCGAGCGAGAACCGACTTCGGGTCAGCGTCGCCCGGGTGGTCGTGGTCAATGATGCTCACGTCGGAGTGTGTCACACGTGTCCCAGAGTTTGGCCCGCAAGTTCGTTCGCCTCGTACGCCGCGAGGAGCGGCTGCGTTCAACAGGACGCCTCTCGTCCCGCTTTCCATCCGAACGTTAGAGCCGGACCCAACGTGCTGCCGGCCGACCAATAGCCTTCGCCCGTCAACGAAGCGACGCAGTTACCCGCGCCGTACAGACCCTGGATCGCTTCGCCTCCCGGTCGGAGTACCCGCGCCCGTTCGTCCACGACGGGTCCGCCGCACGTGTCGAGCGTTCCGGGCGCAAGGAGGATGCAGTAGTACGGGCCCTCAGCGGCGAGAGGACGCATGGTCGCGTTCGGTTGGCGCTCACCCGGCCGTGGGACGGAGCCCCACGCGAGTTGGATGCTGGTCGAACCGCGGCCGAAGTCGTCGTCGACGCCCCGCGCCGCGAAGTCGTTGAACCGACCGACCGTCTCGGCCAGGTTCCGCGCAAAGCTCGGGTTGAGACGAACGGTCGGACCGATCACCGAATCGCCGGTCGCGCGATGAGCGATCTCCGCGAGCCGCCGATCGATGTTCTCCGCCAGCTCGCTCCATGTCGCGCCTTGTATGACATACGTTGCGTCCGTTCCCGGCATCGGCACCGGATAGCGGTAGATGTGGAACGGCTCGTACTCGGCGACCGCACGGTCGTAGATCATGAACTGCACCAGGTTCGGATAGTCCGTGCCGACCGCGTCGTACACGAAATGCGATTGCGTGCGCTCCTGGTACATCGCCTTCTCGGACGCGACGCGTCGTCCGTGCTTGTTCACCACGACCATGCTGTCGCCGAACGGGCAGAAGATGTCTTGGTCCCAGTCGACGCATCCGGTCTCGAGCGTGGGCTCGAGCGCACTCTGTGACCAGAACGCGTTCGCGAGGTTTCCGAGCTCGGCGCCGACGCCAGCGGCGATGTCGATGAAGTCGCCGGTGTTCGTCGGGACTGCGCAACCACCGAAGATCGGTCCGCGCAGGAATGACGCGACCTTGCTGCGGTCGTGCGTGAACCCGCCTGTCCCGAAGACCACCGATCGCGCGCCGATTGCGATGGCGCTGCCGTTGGCCACCTCGACCTCGAGTCCAACCACCGCGTCGTTCTCCGTGATCAGACCAGTCACGCGCCGTTCCGTCTGGATCTGGACTCCCTTGCCCTCCACGAACGCCCGCAGCTGCCGGACGATCTCGAAGCCAGGGAGGACGCCGCTCATGAGGTCCATCTCGGGCAGGAGCGATCGACCGTACGGCGCCTTGTTCTCCGAGAGATCGGCGTGGTATTCCGGGATCGCCCAGTCGACGTCACCGACCTGCTCGCCGAAGAGGGGCTGTTGCATCGAGCGGAGCGCGCCTGCGGTCGCGAGCTCGTCGATCACGGTGGACGCCTCGTCGTAGAACGCTTCGATCAACCGGTGCGCGCGTGCCGTGAGGCCGAGGTGCGGCGAATCCGGGTCGTATGCCGACGGAAAGGCGATCCGCGCCATCAGTTTCAGCGCGTCGTCACGCGGGTCTTCGAGCCCGCGAGCGCGGAGGAACGAGTTGTTGGGGATCCAGTACGCGCCGGACGACTTCGCCGTCGTACCCCCGCCCTGCGCGGCCTTCTCGAGAACGGCGACGCTGCGGCCACTCGCGACGGCGGATGATGCCGCGGCCATCGCCGCAGCACCGGAGCCGACGACGACCACGTCGTACTCGCTGTCCCAACGGGCCATGTGCGATCCCCCTAGATCGTCGTGCAACTCGTCGGGCATCTTCGGCGAATTCACGAACCGTCGCCACATCGAGGTTCCGTTCAACGGGACGGCGGCCTTGCGTGCACATCGCCGGCTCCTGATCATGAGCTCCACAGCCGACCGCGAGCCGCGTGAGCTCGTCGGGCTGATCATCCGGGGGGAATTTTGTGAGAAGCGTGCGCGTTTTCGGTGTCCTTTGCGCGATTGCATTCGTAACGAGTGCGTGCGGGCACAGCAGCAAACCGGCAAGTTCGACCGCAACCCAACCGAGTACCACGGCGGCGCCGGGCCCCGCCTCGGGCGCGGATCTCACCTCGGGTGATTTCGGGACGCTCAAGGGAGTCTGCGGCAAGGGGAGCGCGACCGGAACGACCGGTCCGGGCGTGACGGACTCCGAGATCCGCGTCGCAACGATCTCGGACCCCGGCTACACCGCGATCCCGGGCCTGAACCAGGAGATCTTCGACAGCGCCGACGGCTTCGTCGGCTGGTGCAACTCGGTCGGCGGCATCAACGGTCGCAAGATCGTGGTGGACAAGCTCGACGCCAAGGTCGTCAACTACAAGAGCGTCGTCGGCCAGGCGTGCAAGGACGACCTCGCGCTCGTCGGCGACGGCTCCGTCGGGGACTCGGCCGGCGTGCAGGACCGGGTCAACTGCGGGATGCCAGCCTTTCCCGCATTCACCGCGTCGCCCGGGGGCCAAGACGGCGCCATGACGTGGCAGACCCAGCCCAACGCCACGGATCAAGGAAACCCGATTCCGGCGCTGAAGCTGCTGTCGGACAAGATCCCGGGCAGCTGGTCGAACCAGGGCGGCTTGATCTTCGACGTCTCGAAGACGAACCAGACCCGCAACTGCCAGGCGATCACCAAGGCCGGCGGAAAATGCGTCTACCAGGGCGTGATCAGCTCCTCGGGTGAGGCGAGCTACGCCCCCTTCGTGCAGGCGGCGAAGTCGGCCGGCGTGAAGCAGCTCTTCTGGATCGGCGACGAGCACACCGCAACGTCGATCCTGCAGGCGATGGCCGACCAGAACGCCTTCCCGGGCGGCTTCATCATGAGTCCGAACCTCTACACCCAGACGTTCGTGAAGCTCGCCGGATCGCTCGCCGACAAGGGGAACATCTACACGTACTCGTTGAGCGTCCCCTTCTCCGACGCGTCGACCAACCCGCTGATCGCCAAGTACCTCGCGATCCAGGCGAAGTTCTCGCCGAAGACCGCGCAGACCGGGCTCGCGGTGACCGCCTTCGAGGCGTGGCTGCTCTGGGCGAACGCCGCAAAGGCGTGTGGCTCGAACCTCTCCCGTACCTGCCTCAACGACCAGGCGTCGAAGGTCACGAGCTGGGACGCCGGGGGGCTCCAAGTGTCGACGAACGTCGCGCAGAACCGGATCTCGGCCTGCGCCATGTTGCTCAAGCTGACGCCCACCGCCTGGACACGGTTCGTCCCGAGCGACCAGGGCTTCGCCTGCGCACCGGATGCCGTCGTCGCCATCCCAGGCCTCGGTCTCGGAGCGAAGAAGACGAACTAGACACGAGCACCCGCGGACAGTCACCCATCGTCGAGGAGTCGCAGGCAGCGTGCACAACTTCCTGATCTACTCCGTCTTGGGCCTGTCCGCGGGTGCGATCTATGCCGTCGCGGCCGGCGGCCTCGTCCTGACCTATACGACGTCGGGGATCTTCAACTTCGCGCAGGGCGCCATCGGCATGCTCGGCGCGTTCACCTACTGGCAGTTCACGTACGGGTGGGGTTGGCCGGCCCCGCTTTCACTCGTCATCGTCCTCGGCGTCATCGCGCCACTCTTCGGTGCTGCGCTCGAATCGGGGATCCTGCGGGGCCTCGAGCAGACGACCGAGGCGGTGCGCGTGGTCGTGACCGTCGCGATTCTCTCGGCGCTCGTCGGGCTCGCGCTCTGGATCTGGCCGCCGAACGTCGCCCGACCGTTCCCCGCGTTCTTCAACGGCGACAAGTTCACGATCGTCGGCGCCGCAGTGACGGTGCACCAGCTCATCAGCATGGGTTGCGCGGTGGCCGTCGCTATAGGGCTCGCGGTCTTGTTGCGACGGAGCCGTGTCGGCACCGACATGCGCGCCGTCGTCGACAATCGTGACCTGTTGGTGATCTACGGCGGCAGCCCCGATCGGGTGTCGGCGCTGAGCTGGGCGCTCGGCTCGTCGCTCGCCACCTTGTCGGGCATCCTGATCGCCCCCACGCTGCAGCTCTCCGTGCTCCCCCTCACGCTTCTCATCGTCAACGCGTACGCCGCCGCGATCATGGGCCGGCTATCGCGTCTTCCGGCCACCTTCGTCGGCGCCATCGTTCTCGGGCTCGCCGAGTCGTACGGCGTGGGCTACCTCTCGAACCGAGGCGACTTCCTGGCCGGGATCCGGCCGGCGATCCCGGTGATGATCCTCTTCGTCGTCCTGCTCGCGCTGCCCCACGCACGTCTGCGCGGCAACGTCGGCAAGCGCAGCCGCGACTGGTTCCCGTCGCCGCCGGTGCGCCGCTCCGCGATGTACGCGGCAGCGTTCGTCGTGCTCGCATTCGTCGTCGGCCCACATCTGAGCGTCGCGAACATGTTCACGGTGAACCGGGCCATCGCTCTCGGGATCGTCGCCCTTTCGCTCATCCCGCTCGTGGGATACGCCGGCCAGCTCACGCTGTGCCAGATGAGCTTCGCCGGGATCGGCGCGCTGACGATGGCGTACGTCGCGCCCGGGGGGAGTCCTCTCGGACTGGTGGCCGCGTTCGTCGTCGCGGCCGTGGTCGGGGCGCTCGTCGCCATCCCGGCCCTCAGGTTGCGAGGCATCTACCTCGCGCTCTCAACCGCCGCGTTCACCATCGTCCTCGACCGTTGGATCTTCACCCAGGACGCGCTGCGCATCTTCGGATGGCGCATCCCCCTGTTCGGGATCTACTCCTTGCAAGTCCCGCGCGTGCAGATGCCCGGCGTGTCGTTCGGCAGCGACCGGGCGCAGCTCGTTCTGCTGTCGCTCGTGTTCTCGATCGTGGCGCTCGCGGTCGTGACGATCCGCCGTTCGCGCTACGGACGGGTCCTGCTGGCGATGCGGGAGAGCCCGGCCGCGTGCGCCACGCTCGGGCTCCGGCTCACGGTCACGAAGATGAGCGTCTTCGCGCTGTCGGCCGGCATCGCGGGCTTGGGCGGCGCCCTGTACGGGGGACTGCAGACGGCCGTTCCCGCCGACACCTTTTCGTTCTTCCAGACGCTGCCCGTGCTGTTGCTCGCGGTCGTCGGCGGGATCGGGGCGGTCGGTGGCGCGGTGGCGGGCACCGTCCTGCTCGGTCTGTTCGAGGCGATTTCGCGCATCTGGCCATCGACCTCGAATCTCATCGCCGTCGCGCCCGGGCTCGCCGGCATCGGTCTCGTGCGCAACCCGGGCGGTATTGCGTCGGATCTCCACGCGGCGGTCACGCAGTTCCGCAATCGCCGACGCGTCAGCGCGGCCAGCGCGGGCAGCGCGGGCGACGAGGCGTTCGAGGTCCCGCTCGAATGGATCGGCATCGACCGGACGATCCGCGCCGCCGACATCGCGGCGCTCGATGTCGCGCTGGGCCGGGGACCCGCATCGTGACGAGCGCGACCGCGACGCTCGAGGTCGAAGGGATCGAGGTCCGCTTCGGTGGCCTGGTGGCGCTCCAGGGCATCGACCTCGCCGTGGAACCCGGCGAGGTACTTGGACTCATCGGTCCCAATGGCGCCGGCAAGTCGACGCTGTTCAACGTCGTCAGCGGGCTCCTCCCGCCCACGGCCGGCCACGTGCGTCTGAACGGCACCGAGGTGTCCCGGGCCGGCCCCGCCCGCCGCGCACGTCTCGGCCTCGGGCGAACGTTTCAGAACCTCGAGACGTTCGGTGTGCTGACGGTGCGTGAGAACGTGCTCGTCGCCGCGGAGATCTGTCGCCGCTGGGCGCGCTCCCAACACGCACCCGAGGTGATCGCCGACACCCTCGTCGAACGCGTGGGACTCGGCCACCTGAAGTTCGAGCGCGCCGACGCGCTGGCGACCGGGTCGGCGCGGCTGCTGGAGGTCGCCCGCTCGCTCGCGACCAATCCCTCGGTGCTCCTGCTCGACGAACCCGCCTCGGGCTTGACCGACCACGAGACCGATCATCTCGGTGCCCTGCTGCGCGAGCTCGCAGGCGAAGGACTCTCCGTCGTCCTCGTCGATCACAACGCGAACCTTGTGATGAGCATCAGCCATCGCGTCGCGGTCCTGAAAGCCGGCCGCATGCTGACGGTCGGCCGGCCCATAGACGTGCAGGCCGACCTCCGTGTGCAGGAGGCGTACCTGGGCGCCCCGGTCGTGATGTCGTGATCGCCGCGCCCGATGCCCCGACACCGACCGTCCCGATTCTGGAACTGCGCGGTGTGGATGCCGGTTACAACGGCATCGGTGCCATATGGGACGTCGACCTTGCGGTTGCGCCTGGCGAGATCTTCGCGCTGGTCGGACCGAACGGTGCTGGGAAGTCCACGCTCATCTCCGTGGCCGCGTGCCTGCATCCGGCAACGAGCGGCGACGTGCTGTTGGGCGGACAGATCGTCAACGGGACCGCGCCTCGCGAGCTCGTGCGCAGAGGTGTCTGCGTGGTGCCCGAAGGCCGCTCCGTCTTCCCGAACCTCACGGTGCAAGAGAACCTGTTGCTCGTGACGCACGCCGGGGTGTCGGTCGCCGAGGTCGAGGCACTCGCCTATGAACGCTTCCCGGTGCTCGGCACCCGGCGGAAGCAACTCGCGGGAACCCTGTCCGGTGGCGAGCAGCAGATGCTTGCGCTGGCGCGCTCCGTTGCCGTCGACCCGGCCGTCCTGCTCGTCGACGAGCTCTCGATGGGCTTGGCCCCGCTCGTGGTGGCTGAGTTGTACGCCTTCATCGCGGAGCTCGCGAGCGGTGGCGCGACCGTGATTCTCGTCGAACAGTTCGCCCGTACTGTTCTCGGACTCGCTGAGAACGCTGCCGTCATGAGCAACGGTCGCATCGTTCGTACGGGCAAGCCAGCGGACGTCGAAGACGCCCTGGAAGCCGCCTATCTGGGGGAACTATGAGCACTCGCGTGCCTGAACAAGGCGACGTCCAACCAGCGCACGATGCCAAGTCGGCCGAGCGCGCGCCGGTCGAACCGGCGAGAGCGGCCGCCTTTCGCGACGACATGGCGGCCATGCGCGTCCACGACCCGGTCACCCGTCGGGATCGCCGGATCAAGATCGGATCCGTCGTCGTGATGGCGGCCGCAGCCATCCTGGGCATCGTCGCGATTGCGACGTCAGCCGGGGCCAACAACAGCCTCGACCAGGGCGACGCGATCGTCATGGGTCTCTACGCCGTGACGCTGGCGGTCATCGGCGCGGCCGGCTTCGTGCGGTACTCGCTTGCGTCGTTCCTGCGCTTCTGGATGGCCCGGCTCACGTTCGAGCAGTCCACGCAGACGGACAGGGTCGTCGATGCTCTGCGCGACACGCCCGACGGCGGATCCTGACGATGAGCGAGACGCTCACCTTCGAGTCGACCAGCCGCTCAGCCGTGGTGGATGGCCTCAAGGTCACGTTCCACGAGGCCGGGACCGGTCCGCCATTGGTGCTGCTGCACGGAGGCGGCCTCGGCGCGTCGGCGTGGAGCAACTACAAGCACAACGTTCCTGCGTTCGCGTCGTCTTTCCGCACGATCCTCCCGAACCAGCCCGGCTTCGGGAAGTCGGAGCACCCGCCGAACTTCGATCGGCACTACCTCACGTTCTCGGCCGACATCATCGCCGCGCTCCTGGACCAACTCGAGATCCATCGCGTGCACCTGCTCGGCAACTCGCTCGGTGCTGGCGTGGCGGTGCGGCTCGCGCTCGATCATCCCGATCGGGTGGGAAGGATCGCCTTGATGGGGGCAGGGAGTGCCCTGAGCATCGGGTTGTTCTCGCCGCGTCCGAGCGAAGGCATCAACCGCCTGGAGGAGTTCATGGCGCCGCCTGGGCCGACGCCCGAGAAGATGGAGGCGTTCCTGCGCACGCTCGTCGTGGATCAGTCGTTGGTGACGCCTGCGATGGTGACCGAGCGCTTCGCGGCGGCAACGGATCCCGACGGGTACGAGGGCATGCAGGCGATGCGGGCGGGCTACGACGATCCCGCATACGCGCAGGAGGGTGAGCTCTGGCGCGTCGCCGATCAACTCGAGCACGACGTGCTGATCACCTGGGGTCGCGAGGATCGCGCCCAGCCTCTCGACGGCGCGTTCGTCGCGTTGCAGCGGATCAAGAACGCCCGTCTCTACGTGATCCCGCGCTGCGGTCACTGGGCGCACATCGAGGCTCGGGCCGAGTTCGAGCGGGTCGTCACCTCGTTCCTGCTCGCCGACGACGGAGGACCCCGTCCATGAAGATCGCACCGAGCCGCACGTGGCACCGCCCGGAGAGGGCGAAGCAGGGAACGACCGCCGACGGCGAGTTCCGGGTCACCGACATCTTCCGTCCTGAGGAGGATGGGCTCCAGGCCTATGTGGTGAAGAGCTACTCCGACCACGCCAAGGTCGCGACGCACTTCCACCGTGTGGCGCAGTACCAGCTGTTCGTCGAGGGCTCGGGGACCTTTCAACGCCATGAGGTCGGTGCAGGGGATGTGCACTACACCGACGCGTATTCGGTGTATGGGCCGATCGTCGCCGGCGACCAGGGGCTCAGCTTTTTCGTGCTCCGTCAGCACTACGACGGCGAGGGGCATCCGATGCCGGGATCACGCGACGAGCTCGTCGGTCCTCCGGGCCGGAACATCAGCGCCTCCGGGACCGGGGAGTTGATCGAGGGACAGCCGGACGGGCTTGCGGCCGCGGTACTCGAAGCGGCGCCGGGTGCGGAGCTCGCGTCTCCCGATCCCGGCACCACGAGCGGGCAGTACGTCGTCGTCCTCGACGGTGTCGCGACGTTGGGCGACGAGGACCTGGATCCGTGGTCGACGCTCTACGTCGAGCCGAACGATCCCGCGGTCCGCCTCACCGCGGGACCTGAGGGCTGTCGCGTCGCCGTGCTGGCCTTCCCGCGCGGCAGTGACGAACAGGAGGCGCAGTGACCCCGGACGAGCGCATCGCTCGCGCCGCCGACGAGCTCGAGGTGCGCGAGGTTCTCGCGCGCTATTCCCGAGGCGTCGATCGCGCCGACTGGGATCTGTTGCGCTCGTGCTTCGCCGACGACGCCATCGTCGACTACGGGCAGATTCGCGGCACCCGCGACGAGCTGATCGCCTTCATCGAGCGCGAGCTCGGTGCGATGCGCGGGCTGATGCACATGCAAGGTCAATCGTGGCTTCAGCTCGACGGCGATAGCGGTGCGAGCGAGACCTACGTGCATGCCTTTCATCGCATCCAAACAGCCGACGGCCTTCAAGACATCACCGTCCATGGTCGATACCTCGATGCGCTCGAGCGTCGCGACGGGCAGTGGGTGATCGTGCGACGCACGATGGTCGACGACGCGACGACGGTCGCACCCGTGGCCGGCATCATCGATGATCCCGCACTCATCTCGGGCGCGCGCGACGGAACCGACCCGTCGTACGCGCTGTTCCACCCTGTTGTTCCCGTACCAAGGAGACATCCATGTTCCGACTGACGATCCTCATGCAGCTCAACGACGGTGTCGATCCGCAACCGTTCATCGACGCACTCCATGAGATGCCGAAGACGGTGCCGTCGATCAAGAAGTCGGTCGCCACCTCCGACCTTGGGCTCACGAAGGAGTACGGACACAACTGCACCTTCGGCTGGTATGCCGAGTTCGACGACCAGGCCGGATGGGAGGCGTACATCGCGTCGCCCGAACACGACGCGTTCTACGCAAGCTACGAGCCCGTCGTCGAGCAGTTCCTCGTCAACCAGTGGGACGACTCGGCGGCACGCGGCAACTGATGACCGGCGTCGACCAGAAGGTTGCCGTGGTGACCGGCGGCGCCGGAGGCATCGGTACCGCCGTCGCATCGACGCTCGCGGCGCGAGGTGCCCGCGTCGTCGTTGCCGACGTCGATGGCGCTGCGGCGAGGCGAGTTGCGGACGCGATCGTCGACGCCGGGGGCGCGGCGATCTCCTGTCCGGTCGACGTGGCGAGCGAGGCTTCGGTCGTCGAGATGATCGGGGCCACGGTCGATGCTTTCGGCCGCCTCGACATCCTCCACAACAATGCGGCGGCCATGGGTGACGACGTGCTCGGACGCGATCTCGACCTCGTTGAGATGTCGGTCGAGGTCTGGGACACGACGATGGCGGTGAACCTTCGCGGTCCGATGCTCGCGTGCAAGCACGCGATCGCGGCCATGCGCAGGAGCGGCGGTGGTGCCATCGTCAACACTGCCTCGGTCGCCGCGTACGGCGGCGACTTGCAGTTCATGGCCTACGGCGCCTCCAAGGCGGGGCTGGTCAATCTGACGAAGAGCATCGCCACCCGCTACGGGAAAGAGAACATCCGCTGCAACGCGATCGCGCCGGGCATGATCCTCACCCCCACGTCCAGGGCGCGGTTGGGAGAAGCAGGGATCGAGCTCTTCATGCGGCACCACCTGACCACTCGTGTGGGCAGTCCCGAGGACATTGCCGAGGCTGTCGCCTATCTCGTGTCGGACGAGGCGGGCTACGTGACCGGCCACGTCCTCTACGTGGACGGCGGCGTCACCGCGCACCTTCCGCATTTTGCCGACCTGTACGAACCAGTCGAGGAGACATGAACGTGGACTATCCCCACCTTTTCCGCCCGCTCAAGGTCGGTCCGATCGAGCTCCGTAACCGGGTGCTGATGGGCGCGCACTTCACGATGTTCGCGGAAGCGAATCCGCGCTACGGCGAGCCAGGCTTCTACGGCGAACGGATGGGTCAGTACATGGCCGACCGTGCGAAGGGAGGCGTCGGCGCCGTCGTCGTGGGGCAGACCTCGGTGCATCCGGGTGCGGCATACCAGATGCCGAACAATGCGCAGGCGTGGACCGAGGAGTCGATCCCGCACTTCACCACGCTCACCTCACTCGTGCACGAGCACGGGGCCAAGGCCTTCATCCAACTGAACCACGCCGGTGCCGTGCATCACGGACCGTCGTCCAAGGTGCCGACCTGGGCGCCGTCGGCCGTCACTGCGTTCTACGAGACATCGAAGCCGATGGACAAGGCCGAGATCCGCGAGGTGACCGACTACTTCGCCCGCAGCGCGCTGAACGCGGCCCGCGGAGGATTCGACGGCATCGAGATCCAGGCCGCGCATGGATATCTCCTCGCGCAGTTTCTGTCCGGGCGGTACAACTTCCGCACGGATGAGTACGGCGGAAGCCTGGAGAACCGGGCCCGGTTCACCGCGGAGGTCATCGAGGAGACGCGGGCGCGATTGAAGGACTTCGACGTCGCGATCGGGATCCGATTGGTCGGCGACGAGGAGGGTGCGGCGCCGGGCGGCGTGACGCTCGAAGAAGGCGCCGAGCTCGGCCGCATGTTCGAAGACCGCGAGCTGACCGACTTCCTCAACGTCAGCATCGGCGTCTCCGGAATCGGCATGGTGCAGACCAACTACGCCCCGCACGGGGGCGCGGTGTACGCCGCGGCCGCGGTCAAGAAGGCTGTGGACCACACGCCGGTGTTCGCGGTACAGCGCATCCTGCGCCCGGCCGAGGCAGAAGGTGTGCTCGAGCGAGGTGAAGCCGACGCGATAACGCTCGTACGGGCCTTGATCGCGGACCCGGAGTGGGTGAACAAGGCGAAGGCCGGGAAGCCGGAGACGATCCGACTGTGCACAGGGTCGAACCAGAGCTGCCTCGGCAACATGATGGGCGGGTGGCCGGTCAACTGCGTGCAGAACCCAGCCGTGGGTCGGGAGAGCGAGCTCGGGATCGGGACGATGCAACCGGCCGCCACGCAGAAGAAGGTCGTCGTGGTCGGAGGCGGACCGGCCGGCTTGGAGGCGGCCTGGGTCGCCGCGGCGCGCGGCCATGACGTGACGCTGCTCGAGAGGGCCGAACAGCTGGGCGGGAAGATTCGGCTGGCGCAGGCGCTTCCCGGCCGCGGCGAGCTCGCGAACTTTGCCGATTGGCGCGCCGACGAGTGCGAGCGCCAGGGGGTCGACATTCGCCTCGGCGTCGACGCGACCGTCGAGACGGTCCTGGCCCTGCGGCCGGACGCCGTGGTCGTCGCCACGGGCGGTACCGCCACCGTCGAAGGGTCGAGCTACTTCCATCCCATGCCGATCGCCGGTTCCGACCAGAGCTTCGTGCTGACCCACGAAGAAGCGCTCCGCCGAGCCCTGGCCGGGGACGAGATCGGCCCGACCGTCGTCATACTCGACGTGGTCGGTCACATCGAAGGCATCGGTATCGGCGAGCTCCTCGCCTCACAGGGCAAGAACGTCACCACGATCACGTCGTTGCCCTCACCGATCGCGCTCGACTACGAGACGTCGGCGGTCGCGCTTCCCCGGGCGGTGCAGGCCGGCCTGAAGTGGCGTCCGAACACCGTGTTGATGCAGATCGGTGATCACTCCGTGACGCTCCTCGACGCGCTCTCGATGGCCACCGAGACCATCGAGGGGATCGACACGGTCGTCATCCGGACGCACGGGCTCGCGGATGCCGACCTCTACTACGCCCTGCAGGACAAGGTCGACGAAGTGGTGCGCGTCGGCGACGCGGTCGCCGTGCGCTATTGCGATCGCGCGATCTACGACGGGCACGTCGCTGCTCGCGCACTCTAAGGAGGACTGACTGATGTTTCGGATGATGGCACTCGTGCGCCTGAAGGACGAGAGCGACGTCGATGCGGTCATGGCGGCCGCCAACGTCATGATTGAACAGGAGCCGCTGATCTTGTCGGGGGATATCGGGCGCGGGCTGCGGCTCTTCGAAGAGTACGGAGTGCCCCACGCGCACTACTCGGTGCTTCTCAACTTTGCCGACGAGGCTTCGTGGCGCACCTATATCGGCAACGAGCCGCACGCGTCCTTCGACGCGGCGACGCACGACAAGATCGATTCGATGATCGCGACGCAATACATCACGACCGACGATTCCTGATCGGCGAGCGCGCCCATCTCGGGCTCAAGCATCAGTTGCGTCCGCGGCGCCGAACCGGGCGCGGGCATCCTCGCGCAGCGCACCTTTGGCGATCTTGCCGCCGGACGACCGGGGGAGGCTCTCCATCACGACGAGGTGCTCGGGAAACCACTCCTTCGAGACCCCGAGCTCGCGCAAGTGATCAGTGATCGATGCCAGCGTGATCTCTGCTCCCCGCGCTTCCACGTACACGGCGACGCGTTCGCCGAAGACCGGATCCGGCACCGCGATCGCGGCGACGACCGCAACGCCAGGATGCGTTGACACGTTCTCCTCGACCGCGGCCGCGCTGATGTTCTTGCCGCCGCGAATGATGAAGTCCGACGTGCGGCCGACGACGCTGAGCTCGCCCTCGTCGTCGATCTCCACGATGTCGCCCATCAACATCCACCCGTCGGCCGTGTACAGCTGGGTGTTCGCGTCGTCGTCGCCCCAGTATCCGAGACACATCGCGGGGCCGCGGCAGGCGGGCTGACCGCGACCGGTCACGTCTTCGTGCGTCTGTGGATCGAGGAGGCGTACTTCCATCTCGGCGATGACGAGGCCGGCCGAACGCAGCCGGCGATCACGACTGCTGTGGCGGCTCGTATAGCTCAATGCTCCGGTCTCGTTGGAGCCGTAGAACTGCAGAAGGCTCGCGCCTGTCGTCGCTTCGAACTCGGCGGCACGCTCGTAGGGCACGCTCTCGCCACCCGTGAACATCGCGCGCAGTGACGTCAGGTCCCGGGGCCGGACCGCTTGCTCGTTCAGCATCATGATGAACTGGGTGCTGACACAGCCGAGCACGGTCACGCGCTCTCGCTCGATGAGATCGAGGACCGCGCCGGCGTCGAACCGATCGACGACCACGGTTGGTGCTCCCAGCAGCATGGGCGAGACGTGCGACGTCCAGATGCCGAACCCGAAGGTCGTCGGCAGCGCGCTGAGGAAGACGTCGTCGTGGTCGAGCCCGCCCGCCTTGACCGCGAGCTGGTGGAAGTAGACCCACCGGTTCTGGTTGTGCATCACGCACTTGGGGAGGCCGGTGGTGCCCGAGGTCGAGTTGATCAACCACAGCGAATCGGGATCGACGCCGGCAAGGGGCGTGGGTGACGGTGACGCTTCGATCCGAGCTCCGTCGACGACCAGGGAAGCGTCGCCGACCGCTGGCGCGTCGGGGACGCAGACGAAGTGGTCGATGCCCGCCGGCACCCTGGCGGACGCGGAGGCGATCATGATCCGAGCGCCGGTCTGTCCTATGAGATGGTCGACCTCCTGGGGTCCGGCCCGGGCACCGATCCCGACCGTGACGAACCCCGCGCGCTCGAGCGCGATCAGTGCCACATGGACGGCGGGTCCGTCGGGAAGCTGGACCGCGACGCGTTCGCCCGGCGAACCGAGGCGCGCCAGTGCTCCCGCCCACGTCGTCGCCGTCTCGTCGTACCGCCTCCAGGTCAGGCGTTCCGACGGAGTGACGAACGCGACGTCGTCCGGTCGATCTCGTGCGAGGTCGGTGATGCGCTCGCCGAACGACGAGTCGGCCCACCAACCGTGCCGGTGAAATCGGTCGATCTCTCCGCCATCAAAACCGGGCCTCACGACCGCCCCCAATTGCGCGCGAATGGTCAGGGCATCGTAGGAAGCGGGCCGAGAAGTTGGCATGGCCGGTGTCCACTGGGTGGGACAAGGCTGTGGACCCCCCGCGAACCCTCAGATGAGAATGCGTGCATGGACCGGTCAACCCGCGAGGTCCTCGCGAAATCACTCGAGAAGGCCGAACGAGAAGGCGCCCCGATCGCGCCGTTGACACGGTCGTACCCCGAGATGACCGCGGCCGACGCGTACGAGGTGCAGCTGATCAACATCCGCCGCCGCATCGCGGACGGGGCATCGGTGGCCGGCCACAAGGTCGGCCTTTCGTCGCGGGCGATGCAGCGGATGATGGGAGTGGACGAGCCCGACTACGGACATCTCCTGGCCGACATGTTCATCCCGTCGGGCTCGGTGGTCTCGGCTGACCGCTACTGCTATCCCCGGGTCGAGATCGAGGTCGGTTTCCAGCTCAGGTCCGCGCTCTCGGGCCCGGACTGCACCGCCGAGGATGTCGTGGCCGCAACGGACCACGTGATGCCCGCGATCGAGCTGATCGACAGCCGTATCGCGGACTGGAAGATCACGATCGCCGACACCATCGCCGACAACGCGTCCTCCGCCGGCGTGGTGCTCGGTCCCGCGCACGTGGCGCTCGACGAGATCGCCGAGCTGCCGCTCCTCGGTGCCGCGCTCTGGAAGAACGGCGAGATGATCGAGAGCGGCGTCGCCGGCGCAGTGCTCGGCAACCCGATCACGGCCGTCGCCTGGTTGGCGAACAAGCTCCACGCCTTCGGCGTCAGGCTTGAGCCCGGCCACGTGGTGCTCCCCGGATCATGCACACGGGCCGTCGACGTCCATCCCGGCGATGTCGTCCGGGCCGAGTTCGCGCAGCTGGGCGAGGTTGAAGTGACGTTCGCGTGAAGGCACCGGTCGCGATCGTCGGGTCCGGCAACATCGGAACCGACCTCATGTACAAACTGCTGCGCTCGCCGACGCTCGAGCCGCGTTGGATGGTCGGCATCGACCCCGAGAGCGACGGTCTCGCCCGGGCCCGGGCCGACGGCCTGGAGACGACTGCGGAAGGTGTCGAGTGGCTCCTCGCCCGCGACGAGCTGCCCGATGTCGTCTTCGAAGCGACGTCGGCCGACGTCCATCAGATGAACGCTCCGCTGTACAAGAAAGCCGGCGTGCGGGTCGTCGACCTCACTCCCGCCGCGCTCGGCCCCTACGTCATCCCGCCCGTCAACCTCGACGCCTATCTCGACGAGACGAACGTGAACATGGTGACGTGTGGCGGGCAAGCGACGATCCCGATGGTGCACGCCGTGTCGCGCGTGGTGCCGGTCGAGTACGCGGAGATCGTCGCGACCGTCGCCTCGCGCTCCGCCGGTCCGGGCACGCGAGCCAACATCGATGAGTTCACCCGCACCACCGCGGCGGCCGTCGAGACGCTCGGCGGTGCACAGCGGGGCAAGGCGATCATCATCCTCAACCCGGCGGAACCACCGCTCATGATGCGCGACACGATCTACTGCTCCCTGCCGCCGAACCCTCCAATCGACGAGATCACGGAGTCGATAGGCACCATGGTCGAAGCCGTCCAGGCCTACGTGCCGGGATACCGACTGGTCGCCGCGCCGCAGTTCGACGACGGCCGGGTTGCCATCTTCATCGAGGTCGAGGGAGCCGGTGACTACCTCCCGCCCTATGCAGGCAACCTCGACATCATGACGGCGGCGGCCGTGCGGGTCGGCGAGGCGATGGCGACGCGAATGGAGCGCAGGTCCTGATGCCCTTCTCCGACTCCCTCGACGTCCGCATCACGGATTCGGCACTCCGCGACGGTTCGCACGCCAAGCGACACCAGTTCACGACCGACGCAGTCGCGTCGGTCGTCGCGGGGCTGGCGAGTGCGGGCGTGCCGGTGATCGAGGTCTCGCACGGCGACGGCCTCGGCGGATCATCGTTCAACTACGGTTTCAGCCTCGTCGACGAACGTGAGCTGATCGCTGCTGCGGTTGCCCATGCCGGTGCCTCCCGTATTGCGTCGCTCATGCTTCCCGGACTCGGCACGGTCGACGACATCCGTGCGGCGCACGACCTCGGAGTGAGCGTCGTCCGCATCGCAACGCACAGCACCGAGGCGGACATCGCCGCGCAGCACTTCTCGATCGCGCGCGACATCGGTCTCGAGACGGTCGGATTCCTGATGATGGCGCACACCGTCTCTCCCGAGGCCTTGGCCGCGCAGGCACAGATCATGGGGCAGTCCGGTTGCGAGTGCGTCTACGTCGTCGACTCGGCGGGTGCGCTGATCCTCGATCAGGTGGCCGACCGGGTCGCCGCGCTGCGGGCCGCGCTTCCACCCGATGTCCAGGTGGGTTTTCACGGGCACGAGAACCTCGCGCTCGGAGTCGCCAACACGCTTATGGCGATCAGAGCCGGTGCGGTGCAGGTCGACGGTTCGACTCGCCGGTTCGGCGCGGGCGCGGGCAACACGCCCACGGAAGCGCTCGCGGCGGTGTGCGCGAACTTGGGCATCACCACCGGCATCGACGTGCTGCGCCTCTTCGACGTCGCCGAGGAGGTCGTGCGCCCGGTCATGGACGACGAGTGCGCGCTCGACCGGCTGTCGCTGATCATGGGCTACGCGGGTGTCTATTCGAGCTTCCTGAAACACGCGTATCGGGCTGCTGAACGGTACGAAGTGTCGGGCGCCGACATCCTGTTGGAGTGCGGCGAACGCAACCTGGTGGGCGGTCAGGAGGACCAGATCATCGAGATCGCGGTCGCGCTCGCGGCCGCCCGAACATGACGCCGACCGAGGAGATCGCGATGCGCGGCGAGACGTTGATCGAACGGACGAAGGCATTGCTCCCCGCGATCCGGGAGCGCGCCGCGGACGCCGAGGAACAGAGGAGTCTCCCCGAGGCGACCATCAAGGAGATCCGCGAGGCTGGGCTGTTCGGGGTGATCAAGCCCGTCCGCTGGGGTGGTCACGAGCTCGATCCTCGCGTGTTCCTCGAGATCGCATCACTCCTCGGATCCGCGTGCGGATCGACCGGTTGGGTGTACAGCGTCCTCTGCGTGCACAACTGGCAGCTCGCCTTGTTCCCGCTCGAGGCCCAGGAGGAGGTGTGGGGCGCGGACGACTCGGTGCTCCTCTCGTCGTCGTACACCCCGCGCGGTGTGGTGGAGGTCGTCGACGGCGGCTATCGCCTCAGTGGCCGGTGGCAGTTCTCGTCGGGCTCCTCTTTCGCGGACTGGGCGTTCGTCGGTGGCTTCCGACCATCGCCCGACGGCGGCAAGGAGATGGTGTCGTTCCTGGTGCCGCGCGGTGACTACCGCGTCGAGGACACGTGGCACGTCATGGGGCTGCGGGGCACCGGGAGCAACGATCTCGTCGTCGAAGACAAGTTCGTCCCGGAGCACCGGGTGCATCCTTTTACCGCCGGCAGCACGACCAGTGACTCGCCGATCTACTCCGTGCCGTTCACGGCGCTCTTCGGTTACTCCCTCACGGCGCCGATCCTCGGCATGGCGATCGGGGCGTACGACGAGCACGTCCGCTACACGCGTGATCGGGAGCGGCTCACGGCCGGCAAGAAGGTCGCCGCCGAGTCGACGACGCAGATCCGCGTCGCGGAGGCAGCGGTGCTGTTGGACGTCGTCAAGCTCCAGATCGACGACGTGTTCGAACAGATGCTCGCCGCCGCCCGGTCCGGCGAGGTGCCGCTCGAGCTGCGGGCGCGGGCGCGCCGCGATCAGGTCTGGGGCACACGTGCGGCGATCGAGGCAGTCGACCTCGTGTTCGCGAACTCGGGCGCATCGGCGATCCGCCAGGACAGCCCGATCCAACGGTTCTGGCGGGATGCGCACGCCGGAAGCGTCCACAACAGCAACGTCCCGGAGCCGCTCCTCGCGGCGTTCGGTGCGCTCACCCTCGGTCAACTGACCGACGGTGCGGGCCTCTGATGGCCGAAGCCGTGCGAGCGCTGGGGTACGTCAGCCTGCAGTCGTCGGTCATCGACGAGTGGACCGCGTTCGCGACGGAAGGCCTCGGGCTCATGGCCTCCGAGACGCGCGTCGACGGCGGTCTGAGCTTCCGGCTCGACGAGTGGGCGGCGCGTCTCATGGTCCGGCCCGGCGCGACCGACGTGGTCGACGCAGTTGGCTGGCAGGTGCGCGACGCACTGGCGCTGGAGGATGTCGAAGCCCACCTCACCGCCTCGGGCGCAACCGTCACCCGGGTCGGTGCCGAAGGCGCGCACGCCCGCTTCGTCGAGGATCTCATCGCCTGTGAGGATCCCGCAGGGAACAGGTTCGAGATCTTCCACAGCCCGCTGATCGTGCACGACCCGCTCTCGGTGGCGCCGACTTCGGGGTTCGTCACCGGTCCCCAAGGACTCGGTCACGTCGTGTTGCCGGCGGGCAACATGCCCGAGACGTTCGACTTCTACCGGCGCGTCCTGGGATTCGCCCACCGCGACTCGATGCTCGTCTCACCCCCCGGCGTTCCGCCGTATCGCATGCGCTTTCTCTCCTGCAATCGCCGGCATCACAGCCTGGCGCTCACGGAAGCGGAGACGCCGACGCGGCTACGCCATCTCATGTTGAACGTCGGGTCGGTGAGCGATGTGGGCGTTGGCTTCGAACGCTGTCAGTCGAAGGGTGTGAACCTGAAGACGCGCATCGGCCAGCACTCGAACGACGAGATGATCTCCTTCTATCTGACCAGCCCGGGCGGATTCGAGTTCGAGTACGCGACGGGTGGGCTCGAGATCGACGACGCGAGCTGGACGACGCGTGAGCTGCGCGAGTTCCGGCTGTGGGGCTACGAACCCCTCGGCTGAGATCACTGCGAGCCACCGACGACGCGGACCATCACAGGAAGCGAACAACCATGACTGACCTGACGTTTGAGAACACGAGTCGACATGTGAACGTCGGCGGCTACGACGTGGCGTATCACGAGGCGGGTGAGGGTCCGGCTCTGGTGATGCTGCACGGCGGCGGCTCCGGCGCGTCCGGTTGGAGCAACTTCGGTGCGAATCTCCCCAGCTACGCGAAGCACTTCAGGACGCTCGTGGTCAACCAGCCGGGGTTCGGCGGGACGGGATACCCCGAGGAGTTCAGCCGTCACTACCTCACGTTCACGGCGGATCTCATCACCGACCTGCTCGACGAGCTCGGGATCGAGAAGAGCCACGTGCTGGGCAACTCGCTCGGCGCGGCGGCGGCGGCCAAGACAGCACTCGTGCACCCCGAGCGGCTCGACCGCATCGTGCTGATGGGGACGGGCACGGCGCTCAGCGTCGGGCTGTTCGCGCCGCGACCCGCCGAGGGACTGTCCCGCTTGCAGGAGTTCAACAAGCCTCCCGGGCCTTCGCTCGCGAAGATGGAGGCGTTCCTGCGCACCCTGGTCTACAACCAGGACCTCATCACGCCGGAGCTCGTGCAGCAGCGCTTCGACGCCGCGGTCACGTTCGAGGCCAGCGACGGGAACCGCGCGTTGACCCTCGGTTACCACCCCCCGCAATTCGCGCACGAGGCCCAACTGTGGAAAGAAGCCGACCAGATCAAGCACGAGACCCTCATCACCTGGGGTCGTGAAGATCGGGTCCAACCGCTCGACGGTGCGTTCCTCGCCCTGCAGCTGATGCCGAACGCGCGGCTTCACGTGATCCCGAAGTGCGGCCACTGGGCGCAGGCCGACCGCAAGGACGAGTTCGAGCGGGTGAGCATCTCGTTTCTCCGCAACGCACCCGTCTAGACGACCGGGTCATTCGGCACCCGGGTCGTCAGAGAGGACGCAGATTCGTGATCGATCTTCGCATCATCGGTGGCACCGTGATCGACGGAACGGGCGCGCCCTCACGCGTCGTCGACATCGCTGTCGACGCGGGCCGCATCGTCACCATCGGCCCCCCAGGCTCGCTCCCGGAAGCTGTGCGCACGATCGACGCGACCGGGCGCATCGTGACGCCGGGCTTCATCGACCCACACACGCACATGGACGCCCAGCTGTGGTGGGCGCCGACGGGTGCGCCGTCGGTGCTGCACGGCGTGACGTCTGTCGTCGTCGGTTCCTGCGGGTTCGGCATCGCGCCCCGTTCTGGCGATGATGACGAGTACGTGCTTCGGAGCCTCGAGTCGGTCGAGGAGATCCCCTACGAAGTCACCCGGCGCGGCGTGCCGATGTCGTGGCTCGGCTGGGCCGACTATTTCGAACGACTCGGCGCACTTCCGCTTGGCGTCAACGTGGCGGGATTCGTGCCGCACTCCGCGCTGCGAACCGGGGTTCTCGGCGCTGCGGGTCGCGGCGGCGCGCTCGACGCCGCGCAGCGCGACCAGCTCCGGGGCGCCCTCAGGGAGGCGCTGGACGTCGGCGCGGTCGGGCTCTCGACGTCGCGCGGTTCGAACCACACCGACGCGCTCGGAGCGCCGATGCCGAGCCGGTTGGCGGACGACACCGAGCTGCGCGAGCTGCTCGAGCTGTGCGGCGACCGCACGTGGCAGATCAACATCGCGTCGAAGGGCGACCGCAGCGAGGCGGGTGTGCGCCGGGCGGCCGAGGAGCTCGCGACCTACGACGCGTGGTCGCAAGCGGTCGGGGCCCGTGTCACCTGGACGCCTCTCGTCGTCGGTCCGGGTGACCAGGTTGCCTGGCGTCGGTTGCTCGCGTTCGCCGAGGAGCACCAGGCCCATTCCGTGCCCCAGGTGTGCGCGCAACCGGTGCTGAGCGCGATCAGCTTCGATGGTCCGTCGTTCGCCGCACTCATCGACGGTTGGGCCGAGGCATTTGCCGGCTACGGCGATCTGAGCGACGACCTTCGACGGGAGCGGCTGACGAGCAGCGCGTTCCGCGACATGTTGCGAGCCTCGCCGGAGAATCCCGAACGGGTGACGGCACCCGCGTTCGACCGCTGGCGCGTGATCGTGTCGCCGTCGGACGCCGGTGTCATCGGGCGGACGATACGAAGCATCGCGACCGATCGAGGTGTCGACGCCGTCGACGTGATGTGCGATCTCGCGCTGGCCGACCGGCTGGCGACCGTGATCGAGGCGCCGCTCTCGAACCTCGATCCCGATGCCCTTCAGGAGCTCGTCACCGCCGACAGCACCATGCTCGGTCTCGGCGACGCCGGCGCGCACATCAAGAGCATCACCAACTACACGTATCCGACGACGGTCGTCGCGGACCTCGCCCACCGGCGGGGGTGGATGTCACTCGAGCGCGCGGTGCAGCAGATCACGAGCCGACCGGCAGAGGTCTGTCGACTCGAAGGACGCGGCGTGCTCAGCGAAGGCGCCCCGGCTGACGTGAACGTCATCGACCTCGACCATCTCGCCGTCGGCCCCGCGGAGATCGTGGCCGACCTCCCAGGCGGTGGTCGTCGGCTGCATTGCTCGGCGACCGGTTACGACGCGGTGATCGTGAACGGCACCGTCGTCGTCGACCATGACGAGCTCCGGCCTGCCCCGGTCGGGCAGTTGCTTCGGGTCAGATCGTGACGAACATATCGGCCGGTCCCCGCTCGACGATCGAGAAGATCCTTGCGAAGGCCAGTGGGGTTAATACGACGCGGGCGGGCGACCTCGTCGTGTGCGATGTCGACCGGGTGGTGCTCATCGACCTCCAGTTCCGCGCGTTCAACGGTTGGGTGCGGCCACTAGCGATCGCCGACCCTGATCGCGTCTCGATCATCTTCGACCATGCCGTGCCCGCGCCGTCGATCGCCGATGCCAACGCAGGCGTCGAAGCGCGTGCGTTCGCGGCCCAGTTCGGTGTGCGCGATGTCGCCGATGTCGGCGCCCACGGCATATGCCACCAAGTCATCGCGGAGCGCGGACTCGCGCGCCCAGGCGGCCTCCTCGTGTGCGCCGATTCGCACACCTGCGCCGGGGGAGCCTTCAACTGCGCAGCACGTGGGCTCGGTCCCTTGGAAGTGCTCCAGATCCTGTGCACGGGCAAGACCTGGTACGTGGTTCCCGAGACGGTCCGCTACGAGCTCTCGGGCCGGCTCCCCGAGTGGGTGAGTGCGAAGGACGTCTTCCTGCACCTCGCCGGGACCTATGGAGCCGTGGCCGAGAACCGGGCCATCGAGATATGCGGGCCGGGCCTGGCCGGACTCTCGATGTCGGCTCGCCGCACGCTCGCGACCCAAGGAGTCGAGCTCTTTGCGGAGTTCACGCTCATGCCGTGCGACGAGACGACCGAAGCCGCGCTCGCCGCTGCTGGTGTTTCGGATCCCGATCCGGTGTGGGCCGACGACGGCGCGCCGCTGGCATTTGCCGCGGCCGTCGACCTCTCCGGGCTCGAGCCTTACGTCAGCCGACCGGATCACGTGGTCGACAATGCGGTGCCGGTCTCGTCCCTCGAGCCCACCGTCGTGCAGCAGTGCTTCATCGGCTCGTGCGCGAATGGACAGCTCGAGGACCTCGAGGTCGCGGCGGCGATGCTCGCCGGTCGCCACGTCGCCGCGGGTGTGCGCCTCATCGTCACGCCGGCGTCTCAGGCGGTCGCACTCGCCGCCGCACAGCGCGGGATCACCGCGACGCTTCTCGAGGCGGGCGCGGTGGTCACGAGCTCGGCGTGCGGCGCCTGCTTCGGGTACGACCTCGGCGTGGTCGGCGACGGTGAGGTGTGTCTCACCGCGAGCACGCGGAACTTCAAGGGTCGCATGGGCTCGAGCACCGCCAAGGTGTTGATGGCGTCACCCGCGACGGTCGCTGCCTCGGCCGTCGCCGGCCGAGTGGTGGATCCGCGCGAGGTCGTCGGATGAGCGAGGTTCGCGGCCACGCCTGGGTGTTCGGCGACCAGATCGACACTGACCTGATGTTTCCCGGCGCCGCGCTCCGGCTCGCGGTGCCGGAGGCGAGCGCGCTGCTCTTCGACGCCATCCGGCCCGGATGGTCGACGCTGGTCGAGCCGGGCGACATCCTGGTGGGCGGCCGCTCGTTCGGCGTCGGATCCGCGCGTCCGGTCGCCTCGCTCCTGCGGCACATCGGCATCAGCGCGGTGGTCGCGGCGTCGATGTCCTCGCTGTTCCAGCGCAACTGCTTCAACGCCGGTCTTGCTGCGGTCGTGCTTCCCGATGTCGGTGATCTCTGCCAGGAAGGCGACGTCATCGCCGTTGATCTCGCGGCCGGTGCGTTCGTGAACGAGACGACGGGAAAGGTCGCCCCGTTCTCTCCGCTTCCGCAGATGGTGCTCGATCTCATCGACTCCGGCGGAGTTCTCGAGATGCTCCGGAGCGACGGCTATCTGCCGTGACATCATGCCGCCTCTCTCTGATCGCATCCCGTGCTCGATGATGGCCGTGGCCCGATGAGCCGGCACGCTTCGACCATCGCGCTGGTGACCGGCGCGGCGCGAGGCATCGGCGCCGCGGTAGCGACCCGACTCGTCGACGAGGGTGCACGCGTCGTGCTCCTGGACGTGTTGGAAGACGCGGGGGCCACGCTGGCAGCTGCGCTGGGCGATCGGGCCGCCTTCATTCCGCTGGACGTCACCGACGCCGACGCATGGGCGGCTGCGGTCGACGATGCCACGGTCGCCTTCGGTCTCCCGAACGTGCTGGTCAACAACGCGGGCGTGCTGCGGTACGGCCCGCTCGAAGCGGTGACGCCAGAGGAGTTCCGCACCGTCATCGACATCAACCTCGTGGGCACGTTCCTCGGCATCCGCGCGGTCGTCCCGGTGCTGCGCCAGCACGCCGACGGTGGTGCGATCGTCAACATGTCGTCGACGTGCGGGCTCCAGGGGTCACCGTTCCTCGCGGCGTACACGGCGAGCAAATGGGGGATCCGGGGGCTCACGAAGACTGCGGCCTTGGAGTACGCAGCGGACCGGATTCGAGTGAACTCGGTGCATCCGGGCGGGATCGATACCGCGATGGTGCGCGGCGATTCGAGCGACGCCGATGTCGCGGCGATGGGCGACAATCTCCCGCTCGGTCGGCTCGGTGAGGCGGCGGAGGTGGCCGCGATGGTGGCGTTCCTCGCGTCTCCCGAGGCCGGGTTCTGCACCGGTGGCGAGTACGCCGTCGACGGTGGCTACACCGCCGGCGATCTCTCCATGGTCAGCTGGACGCGCGAGCACCGCATCGGCGGATCGACGGCGACGGACTGATCTGCGTCAGCTCAGGAACGCGGCGAGCTTGGGCACGTCGTTCGCATAATCCCAGATCTCGGCGATGCGGTCGCCTTCGAACCGGTAGCGAACGAGCATCTCGACATCGAGGGGCCGTTTGTCGCGTGCGCGGCTGCCGAAGTCGCGGTGAAAGCTCGCCACGACCTCGACGCCGGCGTTGATTCCCCCGATGTCGACGCGGTAGTCGTCCGCCACCACACTGCGGAACGCGGCGTATGAATCCATCACCTTCTGGCGGCCGACGTGATCGCCGGCCATGGGGAATCGCCCGCGGACGTAGTGCCGGATGCAGTCGTCGGTGACGAGCGATCCGATCGTGTCGAGGTCGAGGTCGTGGTCGCTGATCGCGGCGTAGAGCTCGCGCACGCGTGCGATGCGGGGGTCGGTGGTCGCGCTCAAAAGAAGTCAGCCTTGTGCTCTTCGTCTTGGATGTACTCCCACATCTCCTGGATCTGGCCGTTCTCCACCCGCCATCGGATCGCGACGTCGAAACCGAAGTGCTTCCCGTCCGAGCCCCGCACGCCCGAGTCGCGGTTGAAGCTGATGACGTGCTGGTCGTCGGCGATGATCTCGTTGATCACCGAGCTGAACTCGGTGGCAATGGAGAGGACGTACTCGAAGGCCTTTTCGATGTAGTCGCGACCGACGTGCACCCCCATCAGCGCGCCGCGGCCTTGCGGCGCATGCCATATGAAGTCGTCGGCGTAGGCATCAGCGGCGAGGTCGCGATCCACGGTCGAGTCGTACAAACGCTGCACCACACCGATCCGCGCCTCGGCGGTCTCGATGCTCGCTGGATTCGTCTCCTGATCGAGCAAGGCGATCTCCCCGGAGTCGACGATGTCCCGGTCACTGTCGCATGACGGCAACGGCTCGACCACGGTCCTGGTCCACCCAGCGGAACCAGACGCGAACGACGCGACGGTACGGTCGCTGGAAACTGAGCGCGCCCCGGGGGAGTCGGAGCCGTGGCGGCTACTGGGCCACCAAGCTCGTCCACGACGGCGACATCGCGCTGGCCCAAACCTCGCCACCTCGGACGAGTACTTCAGCCGGGCCCAATCCCGCTTCAGTTGACGCCAGCTCGCCGCGCGATGCTGACTTCTGGTACCTCAGGCCTCCGGCCCGGCTCGCACCTTGCGCGGCCTGACCTGGTGTTCTGCACGTGGCACCCCCACCGGGATTCGGACCCGTGCCGCCACCTTCAGTGGAGGAGGTCCCGGCCCCGTTGACTGTCAGCGCGTCGCTGATCATCTCGGCGTTCGGCCGAACGCCCGCCAACGCCGCCAGGGCGGCTGACTGGTTCCCCGGACCGCAGCATGTCAGGCGCTGAAGCACCTCGTTCAAGATGTGCCCGACGTGGCCGCTGGTTTCGTGGACGTACGCTCGTAGTCGGGCGACGTCAGCTGGAGGTCGGGTGGCGATGGCAGAGAGGAGCGTCCGCTTCGTCGCAACCGCGGTGATCCTGGCGGTTATCACGGCCGGTGCTGTTCCAATTGCCGACCCGGCGTGGAGTTCCTCGACCGCTGTCGCAGCTCCCACCCCGGCTGCGGTCCCCTCGCCGCAACCGGATCCCACCTTCGGGGATCAGGGAACGGTGACGCTCACGCAGCCCGCGCTCTCGAACGTCTGGGCTGTGTCGGGTCTATCCGACGGTCGAACGGCGCTGCTTTGGACCGACACCCCGAATGGCGCGGCGAAGATCACGGTGCTCGATGAGCACGGCGCCGTCGATCCGACGTTCGGCACGAACGGCACCGCCGTCACCGCGATATACATCGTGAGCTCGCAGACGAACCTGATCGAGCGAAGCGGCGGCGACATCTGCATCGTCGGAAGCGCCAGCGGATCGGACTCGTCGGCCACCGGCGGTGTGGAGTGCCTGACCCCGCACGGCGTCCCCGACAGCGCCTTCGGGTTGGGCGGGCAGGTCGATGTGCCCGGTGTCCTGCTGCGTGGCGCGACCGGACCCGGGGGACGGCTGATCGTTTCGAACACCACCGCCGTCTTCGTCATGGCCGCCAACGGCATCTTGGCTTGGTCGCTCGACCCGATCACGCTTGGTGTTCAGGTCGCACTTCCGTCCAAGCCGACGGTCTCTGTCGCAGCCGTCGGGTTCGATGCGGAGGGGAGGTCCTACGTTGCGGCGACCACGAGGCCGTTCCAGTTCACCGGCAACCCCGTGTATGCGGTACGCCTGACCGCCGCGGGGGAGGTGGATCGGACCTATGGCAGTGGCGGCAGCGTCGAGATCGGCACCGTCGGCGCCGTCCAGTACACCCAGGACGAGATGGGCCCGATGGTCGTCGCCACCGACGGCACGCTCGTCGCAGTGAACACCGAGTATCGGGCAACCCTGCCCGACTCCTCGTCCTCGGTCGCCGTCGTGGATGCCGCCGGCTCCGTGACGACCCAGCTGAACGAGGGCGGCCGCGCGCTGACCTCTGGGTCGGTAGCTCCGACCGGAGCACTGGTCCTCGGGTCGGAGAACGACCCCACGATCGCACCCGCGAACAGCCTGCTCGTCATCCCACTGACCGACCCGACCGGCGCGGCGACGATCGATGTCACCGGTTCACGCGGCGGGGGCATCGGGGCCCCGTCGGCGGTAGTGGCCGGGATCACCGTCGCCGGCCGTCCCGTCGCATGGTTCGCTGGCGGGGTCGTGCGGCGATGGATGCCGGTCGCGGCGACGGCTCCCGGTAAGCCGTTCGCTCCCGTCGCGATCGGCGACGACCGTGGGGCTGGTGTGTCCTGGTGGACGCCGCTGAGCGGCGGGAGCCCCCTGCGCGGCTACGTCGTGACTCCCTACATCGGACCGGTCGCGCAGACCGCCGTCACGTTCGCCAGCCCCGCCACCAGCCAGCAGCTCACCGGTCTCGTCAATGGAAAGCCGTATCGGTTCACGGTGGAAGGACGCAACGACATCGGGGCCGGACCGCCATCACCGCCGAGCCCGATCGCCATCCCACCGTTCAGCTCGCCCATCGCCTTCGTGCAACAGCAGGCCCGGGACGTCCTTGGCCGGTCCCCAACCGGCACAGAACTCCTGTTGGCGGTCGCTGCCCTGAACACCGGCGCCGAGCCGAGCGCGTACGTGACGGTTCTCCTTCGGGGCGCGGACGCCACGTTTAACGTGGATCCGGTCGCGCGCCTCTACTTCGCGTACTTGCTGCGCATCCCCGAGCAGGCAGGGCTTGCCTATTGGATCGGTCGCAAGCGGACCGGCACCTCGCTCAATGCGATCTCCAACGCGTTCGCCGCCTCGTCCGAGTTCAAGATTCGCTACGGATCGTTGACCAACAGCCAGTTCGTGAACCTCGTATACCAGAACGTTCTGGGCCGCCCCGGCGACCCCGGTGGCATGGCCTTTTGGACCGGCCAGCTCGACCAGCACAAGGCGACCCGCGGCCAGGTCATGGTCGCGTTCAGCGAGTCGAGCGAATACAAATACAAGAAGCAGCCGTCAGTGGACGTCGCGGTCACTTGGATCGACATGCTCGGCGCCTCACCGGACCAGACCTCGTTCAACGCCTGGGTCACGAACCTCACCAGCGGCGGAAAGACCGTCACCGACCTCGCTTCGGCGGTCATGGCGATGCCCGCTTACGCCACCCGGGTCGGTTGAACGACAATCGACCAGAAGTTGAGCTCTGGCTTCTGAAGCCTCCTCGGCGCCCGAGCCAGTCCTGTGGGACCTCGCGCACCACTGGAGGACACTCTGGGAATGGCGGGAAGCTCGTGACCAGCGGTTCCTGACCCGCGGGTTGGGGAGGTTTCATGTCGGGTGTGGAGACACCCCGTTCACTGTGCCCCACCGGCCCGAGCGGCGAGTCGGAGGGCTAGCGTTCGGGGTCGGGAGCCCGTCGAGAGGAGGGCGGATGGCGGCGCGGGGTGCAAGGGGCTGGATCTTCCGCCGGCGCGGCCTCGCGATCGCAGTCACCTACGCGATCACGGCTCTGGTGGCGCCGGCCGCCGTGGTCCACGCGACGCCGGGCGCCGTGGTCCAGGCGACGCCGGAAGTCGCACGCCCGGTGTCCGCGAAGTTCTCACCGGCCGGACAGGTCACGCGCATCCCGCTCGAGGTCCATCCAGTGACACCGGCGGTCGACGCGGCCGGGAACATCTTCACCACCGACCAGTCCCGGGGTCGTGTGGTGAAGGTGACGCCGGCGGGCGTGATCTCGACGATTCGCCGGATGAGGCCCCGGAGCCTGCTCGGTGCCGCCGGGACCGCGGTCGACGCGCAGGGCAACGTCTACCTGGCCACTGCCGGCGATGGCTCGGTGGTGGAGCTGCGCACGGACGGCAGCGAGGTCACGCTGCCGTTCACTGGTCTCCAGCTACCTCAAAGCGTCGCCGTGGACACTCACGGCGATGTGTTCGTCGGTGACTACGGCCATCAGGTGCTGGAGATTCCCAAGGGCGGGTCGCAGGTGACTCTTCCATTCAGTGGTCTCGGCTACGCCAACTTGGTCTCGGTGGACGCTGCCGGGGACGTGTTCGACGTCGACGCGTCCAACAACCGGGTGCTGGAGATTCCCAAGGGCGGCTCGCAGATCACGGTCGGGTTCACCGGGCTCAACTCTCCGACCAACGTGGTGGTCGACACCTCGGGCGACCTGTTCGTCTACGACAGCGGGAACCATCGGGTGCTCGAGCTTCCGCCTGGCGGGGTCCAGGTCACCGTCGCGTTCGGCACGCTGCCCAGTGGCTTCGGCATGCTCGGCATCGGTCCGACCGACACGCTGTATGTCAGCGACGCCGACGGGACGCGGGTGATCGAGCGGCCCAAGACGGGCCCACAGCGCGTGCTCGACCTGAGCGGTCTTCGGCTCCCGATCGGCGTCGCCGCCCAGGCCGACGGGTCGGTGGCCGTGGCCGACCCGAACCAGGGCAACCTGGGCGGCGACCGCGTCGTCGGCCTGTCGGCCGGGGGCTCGCGGTCCACGCTCGGCTTCACCGGTCTCATGTCGCCGGAAGACGTGGCCTTCGACAACGCCGGTGACGCGTTCGTGACCGACGACGGCCACCACCGCGTGCTCGAGCTCCCCAAGGGTGGAGCCCAGACCGTCGTCGGATTGACCGGCCTGGCCGGACCTGCCGGCGTGTTCATCGACGACGCCGGCGACGTGTTCGTGTCCGACGCAACCAACAACGATGTCGTCGAGCTCCCCAAGGGCGGCACGCAGAAGACGCTCGCGTTCAGCGGCCTCCGCGGGCCCGAGGGCGTGGCGGTCGACCATCTCGGCGATGTGTTCGTGGTCGACTCGGGCAACAACCGGGTGCTGGAGCTCCCCAAGGGGGGCCCGCAGAAGGTGCTCGGGTTCACCGGGCTCAGCGGCCCCACCGGCCTGGCGTTGGATCCCAACGGGACCGTCTACGTGGCCGACACCGGCAACCGTCGCATCGTGGAGCTGCCACCGGGCGGCGCGGCCACCACCGTGCCGTTCACCGGCCTCACCCAGCCGTACGGCGTGGCCGCCGACGCCAAGGGCGACCTGTTCGCCACCGACTTCGGCCTCGGCTTGGTCGAGCTCCCGGCCCCGGTCCAGGTGAGCGTCGCTCCAGCCCACGTGGTGCGACCGTCGTCGGGGACGGCGCCATTGTCGTTCACGGTGAGCCTGGGACACGCGTCGGCTCAGGCGGTGTCGGTGCATTTTTCGACATCAGACGGGACGGCAATCGGGCTGGTCGACTACACACCGACGTCGGGAACGGCGACCATTCCCGCCCGGCAGACCTCGACCACCGTGTCGGTGCCTGTGATCGGCAACCAGTCCGACGAGCCGGCCAAGACGTTCTCGCTGGCGTTGTCGGCGCCCACGAACGCGGTGGTAGGCACCGCGACCGCGCTCGGCACCATCGCGCCGAACCACCTGTTGGCGGGGTGTCCGCCTTCACCGACGGCCAACCAGCGATACGTGTGCCACATCTACTGGGACGCCCTGAGCCGCCAAGCCGAAACCGGTGGGTTCAACTATTGGGTGAACCAGCTCGACCGCGGCGCGTCCCGAGTCGACATGGCCACTTCTTACCTGAGCCAGCCCGAGTCGCGCCGTGTGCTGGTCGACCGGCTCTACGTGTTCTTCCTCGGGCGGCACGGCGACACCGCCGGTGTGAACTTCTGGGCCGACAAGCTGCTGCACGGCGCGACGCCCGATGACATCCGGGTGTTCCTGGCCACATCGGGCGAGTTCTGGGCCAACGCTGGAGGAACCAACTCCGGCTTCGTGACCCACTTGTTCGCGAACGTGTTCCGCCGCCCGGTCGACTCCAGCGGACTCGCGTACTGGACCGGCCAGCTCGACCACGGGGTCAGCCGGGCGAGCGTGGTCAACTCGTTCTTGTTCTCCTCCGAGGGTCGCAGCCACATCGTCGGGGACATCTTCCTGCGATTCCTGCGCCGCTACCCGACGACCGCCGAGGCGAACGCGCTGGTCGCCCAACTGAAGGCCGGGACGACCGAGATAGCCATCTACGACCAGACCGTCGCCGGCACCGAGTACTACCAGCGCCCGTGACAGGATCCCGCGTCCGGACACCGTGTCGACGAGCCCGAGCACCGTGGACCCGACCACGCGGCCGCCGGCGAGCCCCGCTTGGTCGCCGAGCGGGTGGTGAAGTCGCCGGATGGGCGGCGTACGGTGACTTCCGAACCACTCGCCGCTGGCCCGGCTCGTGGCCCTTTCAGCAATCGCGTGCGCCGGAGCGTTCCTCTGCCGCTGTCCTGGCCAGGAGCACTGCGCGGTAGACGGGTTCGGGGATCCAGGTGATGTCCGGGTCCGACCAGCGTTGGGGGCCAATGAGATCCCGGGCGGTGCGTCCACCACCGGCCGCTACCCGTACGCCACCAGATCTCACGGACCCGGCGTCGTGGCACAGCTCGGGGGACGGGTGAAGGTCCGCACGACGGGCGCGCTGGTGCACCAGTTGCGCACGACGGCGACCTCGGACACGACCGTGATGACCGGCGCGATGGCGAGGAGCCCACCCGCGGACAACAGCGCGAAGCGCTTCGCCCGAAGGTCGGGTGGCCGCCCCCCGGGCCGCATCGCTGGCACCCAGCGTCGCGCCGCCAGGACGAGCAGCAAGGCCGCAGAGATCCAGGCGAGACCATCGGCCCAGACGCCGTGAACGAGCGTGCGGTGCACCGCGGCGGTGCAGCCCGTCGGCGACAGGCCCTTGATCGTCACCTCGGCGCACTGGCTCGTTCGCGTCGGGTCGTCCAACGCGAGGATGGCCGACAGCGCGCTCGCTCCTGCGATCAGCGCGACCGCCCAGCCGACGAGCCGTCGCACCGAGGGCCCTCGACGTGCGGCGACGACCAACACCAGAACTGTCGCCACCACGACCTCCGAGGCCACGGCCGGCAGGGCCAAGGATGTGTCCGCCCACCCGGTGGCGGTCAGGCCCATCACGCTGAGCCACCCGAGCACGCCACTCGCGAGCACCGTCCGATACGGGGACCATCGCAGCCGGCGGTTCTGAGCGACTCGGCGCAGATCGTCCAGCGTGAACGTCACGAGGGGGACGAGCAGCGCCATGACCACCCAGCCCTGGCCCGCATACACGGCGCCTTGGAAGCCTCGGGAGCTCCAGCCCGTCTCGATGCCTCCGAGTCCCGAACTCCGATCGAACAGCACGAACGCCGGTCGCCCGAGCAACCAACCGCACGCGAGGGCGAGCAAGGTGGTCGACACGAGAACGGTCGCCTCCTGTCCGGGGTGCTCGGGCCCCTTCGCCATCGCCGCCTCGGCGGCCTCGCGCGAGGCCGCCGAACGTCGGATCCAGGCCCCCACCTCGTCCGCCGCCCCCGCCGCCACGTGAAGCGACGCTACCGGACCGTCTCCGCCGCGCCGGGGGATCGTCGAGGTTGACGATCGTGCTGCGCAGTCGTCGATCCGGCGTTCTCTGTGAGGCACGTCCACCCGCTGGTACGGTCTGTGCGCAGCGGGGAGGGCGGGATGGGGCGTCTCGACGCATGGTCCAGTGTCCGGGGTGGCCGGCCCACCGCGTGGATCGTGTCGGGCGTGCTGGCGGCAGCTGCGCTCGCCGGTTCGGTCGGTGCTGGCCCCGTCGAGGCGACTGGTGTCACGCGCCTTCCGGCGCCGCTGGTTCCGGCGAGTGCTGGGTCTTCGCCGGCTGCGGCAGCCGCACAGACCACCCTGCTTCCCTCGGGCCTCAACGACCCGTTGGGGGTGGCGGTGGACGGGGCCGGGGATGTGTTCGTCGCCGACACCGGCAACGGCCGGGTCTTGGAGCTGCCGAAGGGGGGCACGCCGATCACCCTCGGGTTCACGGGGCTCTCGCAGCCCCGCGGGGTGGCCGTGGACGGCGCGGGAGATGTCTTCGTCGCCGACTACTCCAACCGCCGGGTCGTTGAGCTGAAGAACGGGGGCACGCAGGTCACGCTCGGTTTCAGCGGGCTCAACGGCCCCTATGGGGTGGCGGTGGACCCGGCGGGGAACGTCTACGTCTCCGACAATGGGACCAACCGGGTGCTCGAGCTGCCGAAGACGGGACCTCAGGTCACGTTGGGCTTCACGGGCGTGTCTGGCGCGACCGGGGTGGCGGTGGACGGGGCCGGCGATGTCTTCGTCGCCGACAACGAGATCCCCCGCAACATGCACGTCCGGGAGCTGCCCAAGGGCGGTGCGCAGATCACCATCGGTTTCACCGGGCTCATCGAACCGCTGGGGGTCGCGGTGGACGGCGCCGGAGATGTCTTCGTCGCCGACGGCTACAGCCACCGCGTGTACGAGGTGCCCAAGGGCGGCTCCCAGGTCACCGTCGGGTTCTCGGGCCTGGACCGCCCAGCCGGGATCGCGGTGACCGGGGCGGGGAACCTCTACGTGGCTGACCGCGATGCGGCTCAGGTGGTCGAGCTTCCAAAAGTCGGGCCGCAGGTGACGCTCCCGTTCCCCACCGGCCTCAAGAATCCGACCGGGGTCGCGGTGGACAGCACGGGCAACGTGTACGTCGTGGACGGCCTCAACGATCAGGTGCTGAAGTTGCCCAACGGGGGCGCGCCAGTCGTCCTCGGGTTCAGCGGCCTCGTGTTCCCGAATGCGGTGGCGGTGGACGGCTCGGGGAACGTGTACATCACCGACGAGAACCGAGTTGTGGAGCTGCCGAAGGGGCGCGCGCAGGTGACCCTCGGGTTCACCGGCGTCAGTTACCCGGGCGGAGTGGCCGTCGACGGCTCCGGGAACGTGTACGTGACCGATCCGAACAACCACCGCGTCGTGGAGCGGCCCAAGGTCGGCGCGCAAGTGACCCTCGGATTCACCGGACTCAACCACCCGCGCGGCGTGGCGGTCGACAGCTCTGGGGACCTCTATGTGGCCGACGATTCCAACAGCGATGTGGTTGAGCTGCCGAAGGGCGGGGCTCAGGTCACGCTTGGGTTCAACGGCCTGAAGAACGCCGCGTGGGTCGCGGTGGACGGCGCCGGTGACGTCGTGACCGCCGACGCTGGTCACGATCGGGTGGTGGAGCTTCATCGTGGAGGCGGCCAGTCCACCCTCGCCTTCACCGGCCTGACCAACCCGAACGGCGTCGCGGTGGGTGCCGACGGGAGCGTGTACCTCGCCGATCTCGGCGCTGGGCTCGTCAAGCTGGCCGCCCCCGACACCCTCGACGTCGCCGGGGGTCAGGTGGCGCGTCCGGCCAGTGGTACGGCCCCGTTGACGTTCAGGATCAGCTTGGCCAAGTCGGCGAGCCAGACGGTGACCGTGCGATACCAGACCGTCGACGGCACCGCGATCGGCCTCGTGGACTACACGCCGAAGTCGGGCACCGCCAGCATCACCCCGGGCTTGACGTCGCTCGACGTCTCGGTGCCGGTGATCGGCGGCCAGTCCGACGAGCCCGACAAGGCGTTCACGCTCGCCCTGTCAGCGCCCACCAACGCGGTGCTGGGCACGGCGACCGCGGTCGGGACGATCCAGGCCAACCATCTGCTGGCCGGGTGTCCGCCGAACCCGACGGCGAACCAGCGGTACGTCTGCCACATCTACTGGGATGCGCTCGGTCGGGCCGCCGAGCACGGCGGGTTCACCTACTGGGTCGACCAACTTGACCACGGGACGCCGCGCATCAACATGGCCACGTCGTACCTGAGCCAGAACGAGTCGCGTCGGGTGCTGGTGGACCGGCTGTATGTGTTCTTCCTGGGCCGCCATGGTGACGCCGGTGGGGTCGGGTTCTGGGCCGACAAGCTGTTGCACGGGGCGACGCCCGACGACCTGCGGGTGTTCCTGGCGACTTCGAACGAGTTCTGGACCAGGGCCGGTGCGACGAACCGGGGTTTCGTGACCCGGTTGTTCGCGAACGTGTTCCGCCGGCCGGTCGACTCGGGAGGCCTGGCGTATTGGACCAACCAACTCGACCATGGCGCCAGTCGTACCAGCGTCGTCAACTCGTTCCTGTTCTCGAGTGAGGGTCGCAGCCACATCGTCGGCGACATCTACCTGCGGTTCCTGCGCCGGTACCCGACCAAGGCCGAGTCCGACACCCTGGTGGCACAGCTCAACGCGGGAACCACCGAGATCTCGATCTACGACCAGACGGTCGCCGGCGCCGAGTACTACGACCGTTCCTGACCCGGTCCGGCGCCCGGGGCGGGACGCCAACGGGAGGGTGCGCGTTCTCGTCACGGCCTGGTGAACCTGCTCACCGACGTGGCGGCAGCGGCTACGGGTAGCGGGACTGAGCCCGCTGGAAGTACTCATCGCTGGCGCCAAGGTTGGCGGCGAGCGCAATGTCGCCGTGCTGGGCGACCTGGATCGCCCAGTAGGCGAGGCCGCCCGGCTCCGGGGCCCGGTCGAGCAGTGACTGGTAGACGTTGGCCACTCGCCGCCGGCACGAGGGGTCGGACTGGAACAGGCGGCCGGCCACGTCGGTGCGGCCATGCGCGGCGACCTCGCCCTTCCACGCGGTGAGCTCGGCTGCAGTCGGTGCCCGCAGGATCATCTTCCAGAACACGTCGGTCAGCCAGCTGTCCACGGTGTTGCCGCCGAGGTTCTTGAAGTACTCGTCGGAGGCGAAGAAGAACGCCGTCACCTGGGCCACCGTCTGCTGGTGCTTGCGCAGCACGTCGGTCCAGTAGGCGACGCCACCCGGCTCACCGTTGCGGCCGAGCGTGTCCAGGTAGAGCTGGTTCACGATGACCGACACCCACTCGGGCGAGGAGGCGAGCTGGGTCACGAGGTTCCCCCGGGGCTGCCCGCCCCCGAGCGCCGCCACGGCGGTCGCCAGCTCCGACGAGCTCGGTTGGCGGTGCAGGAAGTCCTGGTAGGACGCCTTCGTGAACGCGGCGTTCGGCGGCGTCGGGTGGGGCTTGACCGAGATCGTCACCGTGGCGGTGTTGCTCGCACCGCCGATCGAGTCGGTGGCGCTGTAGGTGAACGAGTCGGGCCCCGTGTAGGCCGCGTTCGGCGTGTACTTGAACGTGCCCGCCGCGGCGATCACCAGCGTGCCGTGGGTCGGATAGGTGTGGTTGCTCACGTGCAGACCGATTCCGGCGTCGTTGGCCAGCACGCCTTCGGCCGGGTTGGACACGCCGAGCGGGAACCCGGTCGACGCGTTGTAGGCGTCGGGGGCCGTGGTGGGGAGCGCCCGCACGCGGGCGTCGAGGGAGACCGAGAAGTTGCCGCCCGACGATGTGAAGTACACCGTCGTGTGGTTGCCGCCGACGGCGCTGTCCTGGAACCGGTACTGGAACGGGCAGCTCCCGCCGGGCGGGACGCTCGCGCAGCTGCCGGAGACGGTGAAGTGCGTGTTCGCCGGCTTGAAGGCGGTCACGGCGGTGATCGTCTGGCTCCCGCCGTTGTAGAGCGTCACGGTCAGCGGGCCGGAGAGCTGGTTCGGCGCGACGGGACCGAAGTCGAGGTCGAGCGGGCTGACGTAGGCCACCGGGCCGTTCCCGGTCGCGAAGCCGGTCACGACCAGGCTTCCCTGGGCGTAGCCGGTGCCAGGTGCCGAGATCGGCAGGCCGATGCCGGTGGTGGCCTCCGCGGCGCCGGTCGACTGGGGGGCGAAGCGGTAGATGCCGTCGGCGCAGGAGCCGCCGGCGGCGAGCGTGGCCGGGCAGGTGCCGGTCGAACCGCCGAACCCGTTCGACACGTTGAAGCCGCCGCCGGCCGACGTGAACGACACCGGCTGCAGGCTGTGGTTCGTGACGACGAGCGGCACGTCCGCCGAGGTGGTGCCCACGGCCTGCGAGCCGAAGTTCATGATCGTCGGGCTGGAGGTGAGCGCCGACGGGACGCCGATGCCCGACATGTTGACCGGCACCATGAGCGTCGACTTCCCGCTCGGGCTGATGTTGAGCAGCGTCGAGTTGCTGACGGTGGCGAGCTGCTTCGGGTTGAAGGCGAACGAGATCGAGCACGAGCTCGCCGCGGCCAGCGTCTGCGTGGCGAGGCAGCTCCCCGAGACGTTGGAGAAGCCGTTGTTGGTGCTGAAGCCGCCCCCGGACCAGCCGAACGTGACCGCCGAGCCGGTGACGTTGTGGAGCCGCACCGACATCGCCGGCTGCAGGCCGAGCGGCACCTCGCCGAAGCTCAGCGCCGTGGGTGTCACGGTGATCGGGTAGGCGTCGCTGGCAGTTGCCACCCCATGGCCCGCCAGCATGATCTTCACCGTGTCGCTATAGGTCGTCCCCGGCACCGATACCGTCAGGTTCGCGCTGGATGCGTAGGGCGCAGCCGACGGCGGGCCGAAGCTGTAGGTGAAGAAGCACGCGCTGCCGGCGGCCAGCAGCTGCGGCTGGGCGCAGGTGCCGGTGCGCTGGAAGACCGAGCCAGCGGGGATGCCGCCGCTCCAGGCGAACGAGACGCTGTGGGTGCTGGTGTTGCGCACCAGGACTGCCTGCAGCGAGCTGCTCTGGCCGGCCACCACATCGCCGAAGCTGAGGCTCGTGGGGGTCACCTCCAGCTCGGCCAGCCCGAAGCCGGCGAGCTTGATCGGAACGTCGAGGGCGCCAGCACCGGTGACGTTGAGCGTCACCGTCGCGGTGCCGGTGATCACGCCGCGCTTCTTCGGGGTGAACGCGAACTGCATGGAGCACGAGGCGTTGGCCGCGAGCGTGCCCGAGGCACAGGTGTTCGTCGGGCGGGTGAATGACGTGGTGCTCGGCAGCCCGTTGTGGAACGTCCAGCTCACCGCGGCGGGAGAGGTGTTGGTGATCGTCACCAGCTGCGTCGCCGACGTGGTGCCGACGCCCTCGTCGCCGAAGTCGAGGCCGGCGGGCGAGACGGTCAGCGGGTACGGGGTGCCGTCGCCGCGCCCATACAGGGCCACGTAGAACGAGGCCTGCGGGCCCTGGATCTGGCCGTGCGAGCTCCACGCCCCGACCGCCGTCGGCTTGAACGCGAAGCCAACCTGGCAGCTGGCTCCGGGCGCCAGGCTCGCTGCGCACCCGTTGGTCACGGTGAACGGGCCGGTGACGGTCGGAGGGTTGAACGTGGCGACGTCGTCGCCGGTGTTGCGCAGCGTCACGTACTGCTTGGGCGTGGTCGTCCCGACCGACCCGCGGCCGAAGTCGAGCGAGGCCGCCGACGCGGTCACCTCGGCGTGGGGCGACGACTTCGCGGTCCGGGGCCCCGACCGGCCGGTGGTCGCCAGGCTGGGCGACGAGAGGGCGGGGGACGGAGCGATCGAGATGGCTGCCGCGGCGATGACGCTGCAGAGAACTGCAGCGGCGAGTCGTGAGCTGTACATGCCGGCCACAGTGGCGTGCGTCCGGCCGCGGGCTTCAGAGCAACCACTACTCAATTCGGCGTTCGCTCCGCCTCCCGTCCGGTCACACCGGCAGCATCCAGTGCTCGATGTGGTCGACGTCGGTGCTCAGGCTCGGCGCCCGGGTCCTCGGCGACAAGCGCAAGAGGAAGGTCGTCGCGACGCCGTGCTGGGGTGCGCCGGCCCGGGCCGCATACGCTCGCGGCCGACGTAGGGGGCGCCATGCGACGAGCGAGTGTGGTGGCGGCGGCGATGGCGCTGGCTGCGCTGGCGGGCGGGGGCGTGCCGGCGTCGGCCGCTGGCCCCGATACCGCCACGGTGTCGGTCAGCCCGGTCGACGTGCACCGCGGCGGAGTCGTCACGTTCAGGGGACAGTGCGCAGTGGCGGACCGGAGCGACCTCAGTGCGGTGGTCACGGCGACGCTGCCGGCGGCCGCGCCCGGTGGGCCGTACACGTTCCAGCGGACCGTGCCGCTCGTCAGCTCCGTCGAGTTCGCCGCCGACCTCGACGTGCCGGTCACCGCGCCCAGCGGGCTCTATGGCGCCACGCTGACATGCGTCCACGGCACCACCACCGGGCCGACGGCGACCGCCACTCCCGGCTTCACCGTCGACGTGCTGCCCGCGGTCGCGCCGCCCCCGGCTCCGACCGTCCACCTCACGGGCCTGAGCTCGACGTTCACCGAGATCCGCCTCACCGGGACGTGCCCAGCGTCGACCCCGGCGGCCACCAGCGTCCTCGTGATCACCACGGTCCGCCCACCCACGCCGACACCGTCGACCAGCATCACCGAGGGCATCGCGGTCCACGCCGACGGCACGTTCGGTCAGGTGATCGTCTTGGGCGGCCTCGGGGGGACGCCCTCGCACCCGCCGCACGCGGAGCCGGCCGGCCTCCACGACATGGTCGTGTTCTGCCAGGCCGGCACCCACTTCCTGGGCGACGTGACGACGACGTTCAACGTGACCGCACCACCCGCGACCACGGCCACCACCGCCACCGCGACCACCGCGGTCACGTCGACGACGGCGCCCGTCGCCGGCTCGTCGGCCCCGGCGGCGCAGCCGGTCGCGGCGACGGCCTCGTTCACCGGCTGAGGGCACCGACGAAGACGGGCGGCCCGCTCCGCCATGATGAGACGCCCTTGCCATGGAGGGCGCTGACCGGCCCGGGTAGCCCGCCACCGAGGGGCGGTGCTCGCGGGCGACGCAGCAGGCCACATCAAGAACGGGACCAGGCTGGACCCAGTGCCGCTTCTCCGTCTGGCGAGCAGCTCGGCGGGGTCGGGGTCGGCTCGCATTTCGACCCGGCCGGCCCGGGCGCGAGCCTGGCGCGATGTCGGAGGAGACCTACACCCACGGCCACCACGAGTCGGTGCTGCGCTCGCACACGTGGCGCACTGCCGCGAACTCCGCGCCGAACCTGTTGCCCCTGCTCGCGCCGGGCCAGTCCGTCCTCGACGTCGGGTGCGGGCCCGGGACCATCACGGCCGACCTCGCCCGCCTCGTCGCGCCGGGTCGGGTGGTCGGCGTTGACCGCAGCCCGGCGGTCATCGACCTCGCCGCCGGGGCCGGTGGCGTCGACGGGCCGTCGTTTCGCGTGGGCGACGTCTACCGGCTCGACTTCGACGACGACACGTTCGACGTGGTCCACGCCCATCAGGTCCTCCAGCACCTCGCCCAACCCGTGCGGGCGCTGACCGAGATGCGGCGCGTCTGCCGGCCCGACGGCGTGGTCGCCGTGCGAGATGGGGACTACTCGTCGTTCGCCTGGGCGCCGCTCGACGCCCGGCTCGACCGCTGGCTGGAGCTGTACCGGTCGCTGGCGCGCCACAACGGCGGCGAGCCCGACGCCGGCCGGTTCCTGCTCGGCTGGATGCAGGAGGCTGGGTTCTCCGAGGTTCGGGCGGGAGCGTCGGTCTGGCGCTTCTCGACCCCGCACGATCGCGCCTGGTGGGGCGGCATGTGGGCCGACCGCATGCGCGACTCGGCCATCGCCACCCAGCTCGTCGAGCTCGGTTGGTCGACCGTGGACGAGCTCGCCGAGATCGAGGCGGCGTTCCGGGTGTGGGCCGACCACCCCGCCGGCTGGTTCGCGGTGCCGCACGGCGAGGCGTTCGGCACGCCCTGAGCGACCGGCCATGCGGGCCGTCGCGGTCGTACGCTCCGCGCCAAGCGGGGGTGGGTGCCTCCTGCGCCTGAGGAGGCGAATCATGTTGAGCCGGTTCAAGCTGCTCGCGGTCGTCGGGGCTGTCGCCGCGCTGATGGGCGGGGGGATCGCGTGGGCGAGCCTCGACGCCGCGCCAGCGGCGCCGCAGGCGGCCACCGCCGCGACGCGGGGTCGGGGTGGCATCGCCCCGGTCCCGGAGGCGCACGCCGTCGCCATCACGCCGTGCCGCATCGTCGACACCCGCAAGGCCGGCGGGACGTTCTCCTCGCTCGAGGTGCGCAGCTACCAGGCGATCGGCACCGGCTCGGCCTTCAACGCGCAGGGCGGCCTGCCCGGGGGCTGTGGGATCCCCGACGCCGCGACCGCCGTCCAGGTGAGCATCACCGCGGTCGGGGCGACCGGCGTGGGGTACCTGCGCGCGTACCCGGCGTTGCAGCCGGAGCCCACCGCGACGTTCATGAACTACGGCACCGCGTTCAACGCGACCGGCGCCGGGTTGGTCGCCTTGTGCCACCACTGCGGCGCGAAGGGCACCGACATGAGCGTCAAGGTCTACGCCGGCGTGACCCACGTCGTCATCGACGTGAGCGGCTACCTCGTCAAGCCCCTCGAGGCCGTGGTCAACGCGAACGGGACCCTCGCGCGTGGCGAGCGGGTGGCGACCGTGTCCACGGTGACGACGGGCTTCTACAGCGTGAAGTTCGACCGCGAGGTCGCGCTGTGCGCCTGGGTCGCCTCCGTCGGCGATCCGGCGGGCATCACCGTCGGCGGTTTCGCCTCGACCAGCCTGAGCAACGCCGACATCGCGACGGTCGTCGTCAAGACCTACAACGCGACCGGCGCCCTCGCGGCAAAGCCGTTCCACCTGTACGTCAGCTGCTGATCGCCAGCGAAGCCTTGAACCACCCACCCACCGTCGGATGTGGCGCGGGCTGAGAGGTTGACGATCACCCGCCCCGCTTCCGCAGCGGGCCTCGTTGCTCGGAGCGACGGCTCAGGTCGCCATCGGGCGTCTGAGCATTTGGAGCCGGTGCGGCCGGGGCTAAGGCGTGGAGCGAGCGTCATCTATCGAGGCTGCCGCTGGTGAGGTAGGCCGTGACGCGGTCAGCGAGGGCCTCGGCCGATTCTCCTGTGTTGAGCGTGAACCTCTGGCTGAGGCGCGTTCGGCCCCTGTCGCCCGCATCTTCGAGCGTCGCAGTTACCTCGACTTCGTCATCGCCCCTGGGTCCGCATCGCGGGCGCCGAAGGCGGTGCTCCGCCAGGTCGGCAACCTTCATCCGCTGGTTCACGAGTTGGGCTGCCTGGCGCGTGGTGGGGCTCCACGCGGTGAGCGGCACTACCTGCTGCATGATGGCGTCCTCGTACTGCGCAGCATCGAACTCGAAGGGCTCCGCATCGATCGGATATCTGCCGGACCGATCCACCGTGCTGTAGCGCATCTGGTCCCAAGTGATGCGGTCGCCGACGCGCCGGATTTGGGCGACGAGCGCGCCGCAGTCCTCCATTCCGCAATCGCACCGAGCGACAAAAGCGTCGTGAGGCTCGTCCGTCGGAAGCAGACACGAGGAGGCACCGACCACGTCCTCGGGTCGCCGTCCGATCCAATGCCCGTTGGTAGGGAAGCCGCCGATCGTCACAAGGCGATCGCGTCCATCGATGACCACGAGGCCTTCGTCGCGCCAACTATCACCCGTGTCGCTGTGCAGAACACGGATCTCGAATGTTGAGGTGGGAGCCGCCATCCTGACCTTGGAAACGAGGGCCGTCACGCAGCTTGCACCGCCTCGGTCGCCGCGCGTGTTCCCGGCTCGCTGGTGGGCGCTCCACACTGAGTGACCATCCCGGCCACCGTTCATGTGGTTGATGTCGACGCGGCCGTCGCTGAACCACACGCCCGTCGACAAGTCTCAGATGTAGCCGGCCGTGCGACCGGCGCCGCCGGTGTCCGGGGGCCCACCCGGCGGCCATCGGGTGGTGTGATCCCAGATGGCGTCGGACAGTGTGCACCCATCGAGGATGGCTCCGGTGAGGATTGCGCCGGTCAGGTCGGCCTCGGTGAGATCGCACTCGGAGAGATCGGCGGCGGTCAGGTCTGCTGCGGTCAGGTCGGCGGCGACGAGGCGAGTACGGGTGAGCTTGGCGCGGGTGAGGTTGGCCTGTCCCAGCCGGGCGCGGCTGAAGTCTCGGTCGACGAGGTAGTGGTCTCGCAGGTCGGCCTCACTGAGATCGATCGATCGCAGGTCACACGACGTGGCGAGGGTTAGGTCGAGCGAAGCTCGGGCGGCGCGGCGCGTGTCTCGCTCCGCTCGTGCGTCGTCGATGACGGCTTGGCCGCAGCCAAGGATGCCGCCGACGATTCCGGCGCCGACGGCTGCGCTGCCCATTGCGACGAGCATCTGTCCGACGTGGTGCGCCGACGTGGTGTCGTTGAGGTGGACGCCCGCGAGCGCTACAAGCGCACCAGCCGCGACGACGGCGGCGGTTCCAGCGAGGAGTGCCCGGCGGCTGTGTTCGCTGCGGGTGGTCGGAGTCACTCAGCGAATGGGTCTGATGTCGACCTTGGCGTCGACCCCCCGCCGCTGCGCCGCCGCCCGGGCGAAACGCGCCGGGCGATCGGCGATGTTGCGCAGCACCAGGCGGTCCGCTCCCCGCAGCTCAAGGATCACCTTGATCAGCTCGTCGACGAACGACACGCCGGTCGCTGCCAGGGACGATCCATCAACCGTCACGGTGACGCCGTGAAGGTTGGTGGGCAGCCGATGCAGGAGGGTGCGCGCCTCATCTCGGGAGTCGGCCCGTTGAGGTAGTGCGATGAAGGGTTGTGCGCTCACGTGACCTTCCAGCACAGATGACCAGCCGGACTGACCGTACCCATCGGCCTGTCCCCGAATCGAGAACGCCGCTCGCCCCTCATCCCTGCCCCCTGCGCCAGACGGCTGCCCGCTCGCACGCCGGCGACCGCCGTGCCACACCGCCCGAACACCGACTCCTCGACGGTGAAGCCACCGGCGCGCAGCCCCCGCCAGGTTCTTGACACAGCGGCAATTGCCAAGCAGTCCCCTCGCCACCAACCGTGGCGACGATCACCGGCATGTCCTCGGCGATGTCGCACAGCACGGGACCAGGCGCGCTCATGAACAGGTCGTAGATGGCGTCGAGGCGATCCTGTGGGGTGCCGAGATGCCCTGCGTGGGCCGCGTTGGCGCGCCTCGCCCAGCCGACCGCTCACCGGTTCGACCTCGTCGTCGCTCGGAAGATCTGGAACCTCATCGGACGGCATGTGCTCACCCCAGTTCTGTCTGAGAACTCGATTGGGGGAGCGCTGGCTCCGAGCCGTGCGGTGAATGTCGCCGGGACTAGCAGCGTACGCTTGCGGACGTACAGCCGCAAGGCTCGAGAACATGCCGGGTCGCGTAGCTTCGGGGCTCGTGGGCCGACGTGTCGATGCCGACCTCCTGGTCGGAACCGCGGAGATCGCCGCCCGGCTGGGGTTCACGCACCCCCGCCTCGTCCACGACTGGCGCCGCCGCTACCCCGAATTTCCCGAGCCGGTGGTGCGGCTGGAAGCCGGCCTCGTCTGGTACTGGCCCGACATCTCCCGTTGGGCCCGGAAGACGGGGCGTCTCAACGAACGTCGGTCCGATTCGGAGTGAGCTTCGTCATTGGAGAAGGAGCTGGGGCGCGTGTCTCTCTTCGAGCTACCAGCGACACCGTCGGTAGCTTCATGCCGCGCGTTGCCAAGCCTTGCCGCGTAGTCGACGTTCACCCCGCGCCGTAGATCGCGCAGGTTCACGATCGCCAAGTTCGGCTGGCGCCTGCTGGCGACCGAGGGCACGCCAGAGCGCGTGCTATTCGCCCATCGATCGCGAGACGCACATGTCGGTGACCGCGGTGCGCTGGCGCTGATCGGGCCATCGAGGTCGGGCAAGACGACCGCCGCGATCAGCGGCTCGGCCGACCAGCGGTGTCAAGCACACCGGGTTCCTGGGGCTCTGCAGTGGCACCCCCAACGGGATTCGAACCCGTGCCGCCACCTTGAGAGGGTGGTGTCCTAGGCCGCTAGACGATGGGGGCAGGCGGCTATCACAGCGCCGGATGACGATAGCCGGTCGTCCCAGCGGCTCGAAACTCCGATCCCCACGCCCGGCGGCTGCTGGTCGGGCACGTGGTCGGTGTACGACCGGTGGCCCGCTCAGTGCGCTGGTGGCGTGATCGGCCCCACCTAACCTCCCGGCATCTCGGGATCGGTGCCCGGGCCGGAACGGAGTGTGCTGCGAATGATCCGCTGGAAGATTACGTGTGCATTGCTCGCCACGGCCTTGGTGGGGGGAGGGGCGGGCATCGCGGTCGCCTCGAGTGGCGGTGGTGGTGCGTCGGGCGGGCAGCGGCAGGGTGCGTCGGCTCTGGGCGGGCGGGCCTTGGGCGGCAGCGTCACCGAGTCCAAGGTGGTGTCCATCGCGCCGTGTCGGATCGTCGACACGCGGCTCAGCTCGAAGCGGCTTCCCGCGGGCGCGTTCGCGGCGTACAAGGTGCGTGGCACGGGCGGCTCGTTCGCCGCTCAGGGCGGCAAGGCCGGCGGCTGCGGCATCCCGTCCGCGGCGACCGCGGTCGAAGCGACCGTCAGCGCGGTGTCGCCGACCGGCCCCGGCTACCTGCGCACCTTCCCGGGCGGCTCCAAAGAACCCACGGCGACGTTCCTCAACTACAGCGGGCCCAACATCAGCAACTCCGGGCACATCCCGATCTGCACCGCTGGCTGCCCCGCCAACGACGACCTCACGGTCACCAACTACGGCCACGACACGCACCTCGTGATCGACGTCTCGGGCTACGCCGTCAAGCCGCTCGCGGTGCACGTCGCCTTCGATGCGTCCGTCATCGACGGCTCGCGGGTCACGTCGGTCGTCCGAGCGAGTCCCTCGTCGAGCGGCGAGTACACCGTCACGTTCGACCGGGACGTGTCCCAATGTGCCTGGGCCGCGTCGGTGCGATTCCTGCGCTACAGCATCGCGCTGCAGTCCGGTGGCAGCCCGAGCTCGGTGACGCTCCTCACCTTGGACGGCAGCGCCCAGTCCGCCGATGCGGAGTTCTGGCTCACCGTCACCTGCTGAGCTGTCGGAGCGGGGACAGCGGCGGCACCGGGCGCCGTTCAGAACGAAGGCCCAGGTCGCTGACCTGGGCCTTCTTCGTGCTCATGGCTCGGGGGGGAGGACTCGAACTCTCCGTGCGCTCGTCACGGCCCCACACCGGCAGCGCGTCAGGCCTTACGTGGCACCGCTTGCAGGCCTCGGCTCCACGTCTTCATCACGGCTGGACCCCGTCCGATGCCGGGAGTGTGTGACCACGCTGTGACCGCCGGCCCTCGTGAGCCGTGGCCGAACGTGGAGCTACTTCCTGAGGTCGGCAACCTCGTGATGAACGACGACGAGGTGCGAGTGCTTGTGGATTTTCCGCTCCAAGCCCTGTGCAGCCAGCTGGCCGGGACGTACCCGAAGCCGACGCTTGGCGACCTCAAGTCCGGCCTGAACGGCGTCGTCGATGAGAACCTCGGCCTCTTCCCGCTCGACGGTTCCGGTGTTATCGGCCACAGGTGAAACCATACCGCCCACCCTCTCGAATTCTCTTCGCCATAGTTCTAGTCGCCCCTCGTTCAGTCGTGCGCGATGCGGAACACGTCGATCCAGAGGCGCTGTGCGGCGACCGCCAGCTTGGCAAACGCCGCTCTACCCTGAGGGGTATTCAATACGCCGAGTTCCTGGGATGACGAGCCGGTGAGCACGGCGACGACCTTCCTCCGTGCGTTCAGCATCGGCATCGAGGCCACGGTGTTGAGGTTCTTGTACCGCTCCTGCTCTTGCGGGTTCAGACGGTGCGTCGCGTCATGGCACCGGGCGCCGAGAGCCACCGTCCACTCCTCGTTCTGGTAGGCGGTGCCCACCACGCCCGTGCCGGGCGCCCAACCATGATCCAGCGGTTCGACACCATCCGGATACCACGAAGTCCGAAGGAGTCCTGTGTCCTCGTCGAGCGCGAAGATCCGAAATTCGAGCCCGCTGAGAGCCTGGTCGACGTTGTCGAGGAGCATCGACAAGAGGTCAGCGCCAGCGGCCTGACGGTCGTCGAGAGACGCAGCGACTGCGTCGCCAGCGATCACCGCAAACAGTTGGGACTGCCGGTACGCCGCGACAGCGACGAGAGTCGCGCAAAGTAGCCAGAGACCGGCCAGGAGAACCCGTGGAACGAGTGGACGGTCGTTCGCGAGTTCCGGGAAAAGCGTGTACGTGAATGGCACACCGACGACGATCAGGCCTTCGACGAAGACCGCAAACTTTCGCTCAGTGAGGTAGGGCGAGATGCGTCCCCAACGGCGGCGTGCGCGCACCCGCGCTCGCCGCAGGCGCCAGAAGTCCCCCGTATCCGCCACGCTTCTCCCGTCGCCCCACTTTGCTCTGACCGCGCCACCAAGGCCGCACGAGCGGAGCAGGGTAGTCGTCGCGCATGGGTTGGCGCTCGGCCGGTCAGTGTGTCTTGGTTGAGCTTGATCGGGCCACCACCGCCGCCTGCGGCTCATCGACCGGCATCCAGCGTCCGGGCTCGAGCCGTTCCGCCACGGCGCGCGCGGCGTCAGCTGTCGGCCAGGTGGTCGTGCGGTCGAACGGGGCGACGAGCACTCGGCCGTCTGGCTCGGCGTGCGCGAGGTACCCGAAGCAGCGAGTGTCGTACAGCCGCCAGCCGGGGCGGCCAATGTGCGCCATCTCCTCGCCCATCACCACCCACGATACCGAGACGGGTAACGGTGGGCCCGGGGGGTCACAAAGGTCAACAACGGTCACCAAGGGACAACAGCGGTCACCACTGACAGGTATCCGCGCTAGCGCCGACCATTTTCGCTGAACGGGCTGTACGTGCGATCCAGGCATAGAAACCGGCCGAACCGGCCGATTCGGGCAGACCCCTGGGGGTCCGGGCGATCAGTTCCCGGACAGGCGCTGTATCTCGGGCTGGATGACGCTCAGCTTGTCGTTGCAGAGGCTGAGCCCCGCGGCGACCATGATCTTGCTGAGCTCGGGCCCCACGCCCGGCGTCGAGAACCGTGGCTCGATCGAGGTCTGAATGAAACTGTGGAACACCGTCGCACCCATGCGCGCGAACAGGCAGACCTCACGGGCGATCGCCAGAGAGCCGGTCGGGTCGCCGACCCCGAGGCGGGTGGCCGTGGTGACGTACTCGGCTTCGCCTGGAGCCGCCACCGCACCCGGTGTGCTGGTTGTCGGCGCTTCGGTCGTCGATGTGGTCGTGGGCGCCTCGGTAGTCGATGTCGTAGTAGGCGCCTCGGTCGTGGTGGTGCTAGTCGTCGTAGTCGTGGCCGTCGTTGTGGGTGCGGCCTTGCTCCCGCTTGCTCCACATCCCGCAAGTATGGCCACCGCCGCCAACACCCCGATCGCCCGCCTCATCACGTCAGTCTGCCCGTGGTCCGGGCCCAGCGCTCGATGGTGGCGCGTGCCCATACCCTTCCGATCGCGAGCTCGGCGTCGGGCGGCGGGAATCCGTCGGTGCGGCTCAGCTGGTCGACCCGTTGCCGTGAGATGCCGAGCAGTTCGGCGATCTCGGGTGTGCTCATCAGATCCACACCCCGAGACCCTAGTGCTTGCTTTGGAGCAAGGACGGGTTTAGGGTCTTGCTCGTAAGCAAGAGATGGCCCCGGCGCAGTTGCTGCTGCCCGGGGCCCGACCGGAACCCAAGTGGAGGCCCCGATATGGCGAAGCGTACCGAATACCCGGACACCTCAACCGACCCCGGGGTGTGGGACCCGTGGCATGAGCTCGCACAGCGTTCGCACGTCGAGTTCGAGTTCGTCGACATGCCGGTACCTGGCATGCGAGGACTCCACATCTGCTACGGCGACGTGGCCGTGATCCTGCTCGACGAGCGCCTGCGGTCTGGGTACGAAGCAGCCGAGGTGCTCACCCACGAACTGATCCACGACGAGCGGCCGGAGTACGACCCCGCTGACCGCCAAGCCGAGGAGGTCGAGGTGCGGCGACTCACGCGCCTACGGATGGCCTTCTACGCTCCGAGCAATACGACCCGGCGCCAGCCAAGAGGCTGGGATCCCGAGATCGAGGGCGTGGAAACCTGGGACCCCCAAAGGGCACTGAGCGAGCGGCCCGGCGTTGAGGTCCTCCATAGAGATCTCGCTCTGAGCACGGGGGGAGCAATCTGTGAGGTGACCCTCGGCCAGCGCCTGTCGGGTGAGCGCAATGTCGGCTCCATCATCCTGGACACCTCAATCCTGGTGAGCCGCTACGAGACCGATGCTGCTCTCACCCATGAACTAATTCACCTGGAGCGTGGTCTCGAGGCGGTCGTTGCCGACCGCGCCGGGGAAGAGGCGGAGGTGCGACGACTGACCCGGTTGCGGATGGCGTTCTACGCCCGCCGGGCATGACCACCGCCCCGCACCTGGCGGCGGCGCTACGCAGACGTGCACGGGAACTGGAAGCGCTACGCAGCACCCCCATCGTCGGTCCGGCGAAGGCGGGTAACCCGACCGGGGCCAACCAGCACGGAGGAACTTCGGTCGTGACCGAAGTTCCTCTAACGAAAGATCAGCGGTCCGAGTTCCGCACGATGGCCGCCCACACCGATGTGGTGGAAGCCACCATCGAAGAGTCGACCAGAGGCCGCCGGTATCCGTTCCAGGCGATCGAAGCGCTCCTGCCGCCGACAACGAGCGATCTGACCTACGCGTGCGGCCGCCTCAACCCGAGGGAGGCCGGTGCGCTGCTCGGGGTGTGCCGCAGGACGATCTTGCGGTGGCGCGCGAGAGGGGTCGACGAGTGGACCGCTGATCGACTCGCCTGCGCCCTCAACCTCCACCCCGCAGTCGTGTGGCCCGATTGGCTCGACGAGCAACCAATCCGAGTCAAGAAAGTCAACGCGGGAACGCCCGTGAGCAGGAACGAACCGGCCAGAGTCAAGAACGAAGCAGCCTGAACGCGCCGACGCCACCCCGGCGGAAGGGTGGCGTCGACAGGTGCCGGCCCTTTGGGGGGAGGGCGGCACGATCTGGAGTTACGGCGTGAGCTCTCCGACGACTTCGACGATGTTGTTGCCCTCGGCGTCCCTCGTGACGCAGTAGCGCAGGCCAGTCGAGTCGAGGGTGAGAACTGCTGCGTGAACGTGACCGCCCTCGATGTTTACGAAACCCCACTCAGGTTTGGACGGCCGACGGGCGGCGGCCCACGTCGAGCAGTAGTCGCAGACCGCTGCCCCGTTCTCCGCGTCGCTCCAGCTTGTGCCCAGCTGCGGCGGCTCCGTGCTGACGTAGGCGGCGACCATCGTGGCCTGCAAACCCGGCCCGGTTCCCGCCCACGCTCGCTCTGCGGCCTCCTCGTCGCGGCCGGAGAGGATCCAGTCGGCGAGCCAGCGGCGGACGAAGTCGGCCGCCTCATCGAGGGTTAGAGCAGTGGCCATGCCGTTCATGTTTGCGCCATCTCTTGACGCCGCGACATCTCGACGAAGTCGCCGTAGTTGTTGTTGATCGCCGGGATGACCTGATCCTGAATCTTGCTGTTGAGGTCATCCACGCCGAACACCGGGGCGTTGATCGCCACCGTCACGTTCGGGGCGTAGGTGGTCGTCACCCGCGTCGACCCGCCACCCGTACCCGACATCATCGCCGAACCCGCGAACGAGTCGGCAAACATGCGATGCGACGTCGCGCCCGCGGACAGGCCGATGGTCCCGGCGGGCGGCGCGGGTGGCTGGTGGTAGTTGGCGTCCCAGCGCAGAGCGTTCGGCACCGCCCACGACGACACCGCCTTCACATGCGAGTTCTGCGCCGTGCGCTTGGCGTCGACGATGTCCTTGTTGAACTGCGGCAGGTGCCGGTACCAGTTGTCGTAGTCGAGCAGGTAGCGGGCCAGCTTCATCTCGGCCACCAACCCGCCGTTCGCCATCGGGCGCACGTGCTCGACCTTGCCGGTGTCGTTGCGCACCATGTTCCAGCCCGGTTGCAGTGAGCCGCCGGAGTCGAACGAGTTGCGGTGGGCGACGACGCCGCCCGAGTTGAAGCCGTTGACCTGCGGGCCGAACGAGTCGAACACCCGCTGCCAACGGTCGACGTACTGCTGGACCGTCAACGGGTTGCCGGGGCCGCCCGGGTTGTAGTTCAGTTGCCCGTGACCGCGGTAGCCGCCCGTGTACCACGACGCCGGCACAGCTTCGATGGCCCCGCCATAGCGGCTGAGATCCGCCTGAACGTCCTGTGCGGCCCGGGCGTCCTGCACGGCGGGCGGCGCCATGAACGCCCGCGGGAAGCCGCCGTAGCCGCCCCACGTCGAGTCGATGAACTGGTAGGCGCCCGACGCGCTCGAGACCGGGTTGCGGGCCCCGTAGTCGCCGCCTGATTCCATCTGCCGGATCGTCGCCAGGATGCGGCCGATGAGCCCGCCGGTGATCGTGGCGATGCCAGCCGAACCGCCACCCGCGCCGGGGTCGCCGCCGGTCACCGACGTCGGCGTCAACGTGTTCGCTGCCGCGAACCATTGCGCCGCGTCACGCATGTACTGCGCTGCCGCTGCGCCGGTGTCGCCGAGGGTGCCGGCGGGGAACTTCGGCACCGCCGGCATCGCGGCGGCGACAGCTGCGGGGCCGCCGGGGGCGAAGAACCCGGAGCCGAGATGGAACTGCTGCTGGAAGTAGGCGTCGTTGGCGCCGCGGGCACGCCCCGGGCCGTACACCGACGGCGGGGTCGCCTCGAAGTTGCTGCCGTCGATCGTGCCGGCCATGTGGCCGCCCGAGACGCTGTTGCCGATGCTCACCTGACCGAGACCGGGCAGGAGCCCGAGGCCCGCGGCACCGCCGCCGATCGTGTTCGTCGTGAACAGCCGGCTGTTGGGCATCGCGCCGCGGACCACGTTCACGATCGCCGACCACAGCCCTGAGCAGTCGAAGCTGTTGGGGCCGACGCCGCCCCATACGTAGGGCTTACCCACCTGCCCGGCGGCGTAGCTCTTGGCGGCGGCCACCGATGCCGGGTCGAGGGCGGCACCGACCGCACCGCCAGCGGCGAACTTCTGCGGGACATGCCAGCCGTCGGGGACCTGGCCGTCGTTGATGGCGAGCAGGGCACCGACGCCGAACTTGTCGACCGATCCTTTGCGGATGACGACTTCGCCGGGGGTCAGCATCGCCGGCACGACGTCCTGGTTGACGTTGGGGCCGTCGACGTGGCCGCCGGTGTTGAAGTGCGGAAGGGCCACGTCGATGGCGTGAAGGAGCGGCTTGCCGACGGCAGCGAGGATGGGGTTGACGGCGTTCTGGATGTCACCGGCGAACGCCGTCATGAACCAGTTCACCTTGTCGACGCCGATGCCCAACTCCAAGGCGATGCCTTCGGCGGTTGCGTGCGCCCCGTCCTTGCCGGCCTGCTCGATAACCCGCATCGCCATCACCATGTCGGCGGCGGCCAGGCCCATAACGTCCTTCGTGCCCGTCTTCAAATTCCAGATCGCCGCCAGGGCTGGATTGATGTCGACCTTCGGGATCGTCGGATTCTGAGCGAACGGCAACTGGAACTCGTCGAGAATCCGCTTCGCCGCCACCGGCGTGAGCCCGGTCGCCGCCTGTAGCTCAGCGACGGTCATCGGGTGAAGGCCGGCGCCGGTCGCCTGCGAGATCGCCATAGCGCCGCCGAGGTCCCGGATCTTCTGCTGGCCGCCGAGGACCGGATCCATGGCGATCGCCTGGAGGCGGGCCTGATCGCGGGCGACCGAAGTGATCGCGTTCAACGCTGATTCTCCGTCGTTGACGAGTTTCAGCATGTCGGCCGAGTTGCCGGCGACGAGCGCATGGACCTGCTGGCTTGCCTTCTCCGGACCGGCTTGGATCACCCGAGCGATCAGTTGCGGGTCGTAGCCCATCTTGAACGCCTTGTTCACGTCCTGCGTGAACGTCATAGCTTGGGAGAGCCGGTCGTCGTAGAACTTCTTGATCCGGTTGGCGTCAAACGGGCCCGACTGGTTCTGGACGTCGGCAAGGTTCGCTTGCGCGTCCTTGAGGCCCTGTTCCGCCTTCGTGACAGCGTCGATGGCGGAAGCGTTCTGGCCCTGCGCCGACGCCTGAGCATTCACGATGTCGAGGTGCCGTTGCGCAGCGTCGATCGCCGCCTGACTCGGCACCTTCGCCGACTGTGCCTTCGCCACCGCCGCCTCAGCACTCGCCACGGCGTTCGCGGATTGAAGCTGGGAGATGTTCCCCTTGACGGCGGCGGCGGCGGCGGCGTCATGCGCCTTCGCGAGTGCGTCCTGCGCCGACGCGACCCCCTTCAACGCTGTCGCGACTGCTTTCGGATCCGACTTGAGGCTGAGGACATCGGTGAAGCCACCCCACGTCTTTGCGACCCCATCGACGTACTTGGTAAGGCCATCGAGCTCGGCTTTGAACGCGACAGGGTCAAGTTGAACTTGATCGGCGGCGGCCTTCAAGGAGAGTCCGAGGTACCGGGCGTCCTTCGGCAGATCTTGAAGATCTATCTTGGCCTTGGCGAGTTGCTTGATGAACGCATCGTCACCCTTGAGGCCCATGAGAAGGTTGGCTTGAGTGTTCGCTTCTTGAGCGGAGCTACCGGTGGCAATAAGGGCCGCTCGAACTGTGTCGAGTTGCCGAATGTGCTCCCGACCTCCGTCGTCGGCGTTGTGATATGCCTTGCCGAGCCGCGTGAGTTCCCGTTCCAGCACGTCCCCGAGCCCGCCGTCTCGCCGGTAAGCGCTGCGGGTCACCGTCGCGACCCAATCGTTGTAGGCGCTCTTGCCCTGCTTGAGATGGGAGGTCACGTCAGCGATCGAAACGCCAGTCTGCTTGAAAAGCGACCTGACCGATTCGGAGTCGAGGCCCTTCTTGAACATTCCCATGATCCCGCCGTCCGCCGACCCGAAACCGCCCTCGGTCAGCGACTTGCCGAGCGCGGTGTTGTCGATCCGCTTAGCGAACGCCACGTCGACCGCTACACCAAGGCGCTGCATATCGCCGGTCAGGGCCTTCGACATGTTGCGGACGCTGTCGCCCTGATGAGCGAACGCCTCGAACATTTGGACGAGGGCGAACGCCGTGCCCGCGACCGTCAGGGCTGTGAGTCCTGCACCCAGGAACCCGACATCCTGGACCAGCCACTTCACCTCGCGGGATGACCTGACCGCGAGGTCACTGATGGCTAGTAGCTGCTTCCCGAGGCCGCCGAGCACGGACATCACCGGGCCGACCGCCGCGGCGGCGGCGAGAAGGCCGACACCCCACTCCTGCACACCCGCCGGCAGATGGGCGAACGCGCCGGCGATCGACGCGATGACCGGCACGACCCCATGCAGCCCGGCCATCAGATTCGGCAAGATGACGTCGCCGATCGGTGCGAGGGCGAGAATTATCTCGTTCTTCAACTGGTTCAGGCGCACCGACAACGGCAGGGTGGCATTGCCAACATGGAGGATCGCGCCTGCGGACTTCTGGATCTCAGCGGCCAATTCGGCATAGCTCGCCGTGGCCAGCCGACCATCTCTGATCTGTTGGGCCATGATCGGACCGGCGAGCTTGCCGAACGAGTCGATGGCGAGCTTGTTGGCGGCCACGGCATCGTTCAGCCGGTAGAGACCGGCGATGCGGTCAACCACGGAGCCAAGAGCGCCGCTGACGTCGCCGCCGCTCTTAGCGACGCCACCCAGATACGACGAAATCCCTCGGACAACCTTCGACACCGGGACCCCGGCCTGCTCGAGCTTGGCGAACAGCGCCGTCGTTTGGTCGATTGACACACCCGCAAAGCGCATCTGCGGACCGAACCGCGTCAGGTCGTCGACCAGGGTCGCCATCGGGACACCGGTGCGCTGGCTGGCCACGAACAAGTGGTCGAGTTCGAGTCCGACAGCGGCGCCGGCCACCTGCCAGGCGTTCATGACCTTCGTGACCTGATCGATCGTCGGCGCACCGGCACCGGCGACCCTCTCGAGGGTCAGGAACTCACGTGTAATGCCCTGCAAAGAAGGACCCGTGAGACCGAGCCCAACGTTCAGTTGCGACATAACCTCGGCGACGTGACCGAACGACGCACCGGTCGTCTTTGCCACCGCGTCGAAGTCCTTCTTGAGACCTTGCAGTCGCGCTCCCGTCGCGCCCGTGCGCTGTTCGATCGTGTGGTAGGCGTGGTCGACGTCGACCGCGGCGGCGACCGCGGCGGCACCGAACGCCAGGATCGGCACCGTGAGACTCTTAGTCAGCTTCTTGCCGGTCGCCTCGAGCTTCGTCGCGAACGATTCCCAGCCGACCGCGGACGGCGGGATCTCCGCTTCACGGCGGGCCGCAGCAGCCGACACCCCGAACCTGTCGGTGGCCGCCGTCGCGGCGCTCAGCCCACCGACATAGCCGGCGGTCGATGCCTCGAGGGCGATCTGCAACGTGCGATAGGCCACTACAGGCCCTCGGGCAGGAGGGCGGCCTGCAACGCCTCCACGAACTGCGGCTCGATCGCGTCCAGGGCCGGACCGAAGTGCGGCAAGGCTGGGCTGTCGAAGACACGTCCGAGGCTGTCGGTGCCGACGAAGCCCATTTCGAGGCGCATCGCCTGCGGACGATTCGTGGAAATGGTGCAGACCGACCGGTCCACGTACCGGCGGGTTTCCCGGCCGATGCTGCGCCGGTAGTCGCCAGTGATGGCGTTGGGGCCAGGGCGGCCCGACGCGTTGCGCTTCACCTCCGTCTGCAACAGGGCGCCGTAGTAGACGACGGTCCGATGGACCCGCTCAGCGCCATCGACCGCGAGCGCCCGCAGGTCGGCGGCCACCTCCGCGGCACTCGACACCGCTCAGGTTCCGTTAACGAGGAAGGTGCGGATGTCGCTGTTGACCAGCAGCCCAAACTTCACCGCAAGGTCATTGGGGCCCGGGACAGTGCCATGGCCGAGGACGTTCGCGAGGAAGGCGTCGGTGGTGTCGGCAGCGAGCGAACGGCCCTGCGGGGTTCGCACGACGCTGACGTCCGAATGTCCTGGCGGCGGGCTGGCGTCACCTCGGACCTTGGCGGCCTCGGCGTGGGCGGCGATCAGATCCGACGCGATCTGCGCGTCCTCGAGCGCCAACGTCTGGACGCTGGCCAGCAGCGACTCGACGCTCGCGGCGATCGCGTCGCGGCGAGTGCGTCCGGCCGCGTCTATGGCTGCGAGGTGGGCCTTGAATCCCCGACCCTGACCAGTGACCGGCAGCGCAGCGTTGATCCCGCTGTAGCCGTTGAAGATGCTGTGAAGGGCCATGTCAGGCCGCGTTCGGAGGCTGCGGGTACCGGTCGCGTGCGATCTGCGCACCGACCTCCGCCGGGGTCTTGCCGGCGAACTGGACGCGGGCCCGGGCGAGAGCGTCGTCGCCGATGACGCCTTCGCTGTGGAGCCGCTCGGCAGTCGCAGCCATCGATTCCGGCTGCGGCTTCGGAGCTCCCGACCCGCCGGCGAGCCCGACGAGCGACGACGGGCCGGGAGCGAACACGGCCGGGATCTCGGCCTTGAGCGCCGCGACCTTGGCGTCGATCGCTGCCATGTCGTCGACGTCATCGACATCGAGGGTCCCGGCGAGACGTTCGACGGCGGCAGCGTCGACACCGGCCTTCATGAGGGCCACGACCGCCCTGGCTTGAGCGTTCAGCGCCATCAGTCGCCCACTCGCAGCAGGTGGCGGGCCGGCTCGTCCCAGCGGAGCGGCATGCGGCCCGCCTTGGAGATGTCGATCAGATCCTTCGCGTCGGAGCGTGGGGCGCCTTCTCGCCGCGAGGTGCCCGTCTGGTGGGCGACGGCGCCGAGCATCGAGCGCAACAGGTGCAGCTCGTGCGACGCCGCCTCGAGGGCGGCCACGTGCTCGGCGACCGCTGCCATGATCTCGTCCTCACGGGCGTCCGCGGCGGCCACGATCTCGTCGCGTGCCCCGTGGAGCCACTCCCGCTCACGCCGGTCGACCTCGACGGTGCGGGCCTGGAAGGCGTTGCCGATCGCCGCACCGGACGGTGGCGGGGTCGGCATCGGCGTGCCCTCCGACATCGCCCGAGTGAGCGACTCGTCGTAAGCGATGGCCTGCGCCCGCTGGGCGGCCATCGCCTTGTCCCGATCGATGTTGACCTGCTCGCGCTCCTTGGCGAACGCGAGCTTCGCGGGATGTTCGTTGAGGATCGGGTGGCTCATCAGGCTGCACTCCTGGTCAGGCGACCCATGACGAAGGCGTCGACGTCTTGGGGGCGGAAGCGGTAGCCACGTGCGGTTCCGACCCTGACCGCCGGGAGCTCGCCGGCACGACGGAGCTCGTCGATCGTCCGAAGGGACACACGGAGGATCGCGGCGACCTCGCCGGCGACCAGGAGTTCGGAGCACATGGACTGCACCGACTCAGGTTCCGGCCCTTCGCCCTCCACCGAAGGGATGCAGACCCCCCCAGCGTCCACGGACGTACATGAGCCCCACGCCATCCACGCGACGAGCCTCGAAACCGCCATGTCGATCAACAGCCGAGTCGCCCGGTCGGCTCGCGCCCGCTGCTCGTCCGGGTCACCGTCACCCGCGGCCGTCGACCAGAACGTCGCCGTGTCCACGCCCAAGCGGGCGACCAACTGACCCAGCTTCGTCGCGCTCCAGAAGCACCCGCCGCACCGACAACCTCTTGCGTACGTGACGCGCCGAGCATGAGTCGCGCCGGCCCCATTGCGATCCGGTGGCGGTGGACGATCGAGGCCGGCTCGTTCCTTGGGCGTCAGGGCGTCGTACTGGAGCCGTTCCCGATGGTTGCGAAGCTCGACGCAACGAGTGCAGCCACAGCCCTCCAGAGGTCGGGCCCCGTCGTGCACTCGTTGGACCCATAGCCGTCGAAAGAACCGCTGCGCGCCCTCGCCGGCGCCGCCACGAATGCCGAACTCCTCACAACGCACGACCGCGTCCTCGAGACATTCGAACAAAACCGGGCAGGAAGAGCACACAGCGCGCGCCTCACGCCCGTGGTTGCCGCCGGCGCCCCGCTCCGGGAAGAAATCGACGTCACGAGCGCCGAGACACGCGCCCGCCGACTGCCAGTCAGGTCGCAGCAGCGACCAGTCGAACGCCGCCGGCTCGCCGGTGTACACAGGGTTCTGCGGGCTGCGATGACGTTCGACCACGCCGCCACGGTGCGATTCCGGTGACCCTCGGGCCGAGGATGCAGGACGCCCGCTAGCGCGTCCTGCGGCGAGCCACGTTCGAGTACGCCGTCACCGTCACAACCTGGGGCGGAGGCTTCTGCAACAGGTGAAACGCGCCCAGGGCGATGCTCAACGCCCGGTCATCGTGTCTCCCGCTGGCGTGCTCCAGCCGCACCACCCCCGGCGACGTCTCCCGGATCTGCACATGGGCCAGCTCATCGAGCAACGCCGGATCCCGCGGCAACCAAAGCGCGTGATCGCGCATCAGCGTGAACAACGTCGACGCCAGACGGCCCACCGACGCCTGGCTGAACGTGAACTCGTGCGTCTTCACCCCCGCCTGTGTCAAGTCCTGCCCCAACCCGATCGCCTGCCACGGGTCAAACACCAGACTCGCCCGGTTGAACGTCCGATGAGCCTGCAACAGCCAATCCTTCACGTCCGACAACCTCACCGGGCTCAGCCGCGACCCCGACCACACCTCTTGGCGGTCCACGACGATCCGCACCGCCCGCGCCTGGCTCGCCGAGCTCTGCAAGCCACCCACCCGCTCCTGGTAGCGGTCCCACGTCACCGCCCCACCCTCGTACAGCCGCCGATTCATGCGGGCATACTCACCCTCAGACGGCGGCCCACCCTGCGGCGACACACCGCCGTCCAACGGCTCCGCATGGCACACCGTCGCCACCGTCCGATCGTTCTTCAACCCCACGTCCAGGCCGATCACGTACTGCCGCCCGGGCTCAGCCAACAGCGGCCCATCCAGCACCGCGCACGCCTCGAGATCAGCCATCGACGTCAGGCGATCATCGGCCACCATCCACACGTTGTCCCACCGTCGAGCCGCCTGGAACGGCAACAGCATGGCCCGCTGATCGACGAGATCAGCCTCAGAAGTCCACGGCGCGGGACCAGGGCGATCATCAACCAACCACGACGGCGACTTCTTCGCCTGCTCGAACAACTTGTGCTGCCACGAACCCGGCGCACCGGCATGGCCGATCACGACGAGACGCGAGGTCGGCACCTTCGGCAACGACGAGAACGCCGCCGTCCACATGCCCTTCGAACTCGCCGTGTCGGCCCAGTTCGGTAGCTCGTCGCACACGATCAGCGGTGTCAGCAGGCCCTCGGTGCCGGCCACGTCGGCGGCGAGGGCGATGACCCGCGCGCCCGACACCAGGTTGACGATGGCGTTGCTCAGCACCTCGAGCCGGTCGGCCAGGCTCGGCGTCCGGGCGATCAACCTGGCCGCGGTCCGGAGTAGGCGGCCGGCCTGCTCCTGGTCGGAGGCGATGACATAGGCCTCGTCGAGCGGCTGCGCCTGAGTGAGCAGCCACGCACAGCCGAAGCCGGCTGTGTCCGTCGTCTTGGACGCGCCCTTGGCCCTGCCGAACCAGAACTGGCGCGGGGCGCCAGGCTTCCACTCGAGCACGGCGCGGGCGTCGGCGATCTGGAAGTCGGCCGCGGCTTCGCCCCATCGTCGGCCGTCCTCAAGCCGCAGCGCAGCCATGACCTCCATCGCCTCAGTCACGGCCCAGCTCCATCCGTTACGGCTATAGTCGTTATGTGGCTCGCAGGACGCCAAGCCAAAGGTTCCGCGACGAGGTGAACGGCGCCGCAATCGCCGACTACCCCATCGCCTACCTCAAGACGCTCACACTCGAGCCCTGGTACATCGACGAACTGGCCGAAGCCGAAGCCTCGATCCGGCGCCTGCGTAGAGGCCTCGAAACCCTGGCGGCGGGTACACCGCGACTGTGTGCCAGATGTGAACAACCACTCAGCGGCCGGACAGACCGCAAGTTCTGCTCGGAAGCTTGCAAACAAGCCGCCTTCCGCCGGCGCCAACCCCGTTAGCGGGTCGACCTCGTCGGCCCTCGGGATTCTCAACACGTCTCGTCCTCGTCCTCGTCGTGGTCGTTCGTCGTGTCGAGGCGGGCGGCCAGCACCTTGCGGCCCTCGGCCTTGAGCGCCTCGAGTGAGGCGGCGTCACCTGTCGCGGTGGCCACGCTCGCCGCGGTGGCCAGCAACTGACCGAGAGCGCGCGGTGTCAGGCCGAGCGCCTCGCGCAACTTGGCGAGCCTGCCCTCGACACGATCGAGCGACCTGACCGCCGCGCGCTCCTCGCCCTCGTCGTCGAACATGCCGTGCTTGTCGAGGTCGGCGCGCAGCAGTTCGGCCTGAGCCTCTGCGTGCGCCCAGCTGGCGCGGGCGCCGGCGAACGCATCCGAGGCCGTCCACGGCGCGGCCGCTGCGAGGTGGTCGAGCGCAGCGGCCTCGATCGGGGCGGTGCGACGACGCGACCAGGCGCCGTGGACGAGCGCGGCGTCGTTGTTCTCGACGAATGGCTCCCACGTGTAACCACGCGCCGCCCGGATGGGCTCGACATCGGTCATCGGAGCTTCGACGGGGGAGGACATGAAGTCCCGACGACAGGGCGCTGACCAGCACGAATAGCCGTCATGGTCACGCCCTGGTCACAACTCACGCACCTCCCGACATCGCGCGCATCGTTCCGCGCCGACCAAGGGCGGAACGTGAGGGATTGGCTGGCCGTCATGCGAGGTCTCGTCGTTCTCGTGGTTGGGGTTGGTGTTGGGCGGTGGTGGGTTTGATGAGGAGGTTGCAGGTGGTGCAGATGTGGACGGTGTGTCCGGGGTTGCCGTGGCCGGCGCCGAGGGTTTCGGGTTCGGTTGGTCCGTGGCATCGGGGGCAGGTCATGAGGCGATGGCTGGGAGTGGTGGGGCGTTGGTGCAGTGGGGGCAGCGGTGGATGCGTCCGTTGATTTCGATGTTGAGGTTGTGGCACTGGAGGGGGCATGGCGGTCGGGCGGGGTGTGGTGCTGGTGTCTGGTTGAGGGTGTTGGTGATGGCGGTGCGGAGTCCGCTGGGGAACTGGTATCGGCGACCGTCGAGCTGGAGGGTGGTGAGGGCGTGGGTGATGGCGGTGTTGCCGCGTTCGGTTTGGAGTTCGGCGAGGAGGTCGGGGAGTTCGTCGTGGTGGCGGCTGACGAGTTGGCGAGCGACCGTGAGTGCGTCTCCCTCCTCTAGTTCCTCTAGTTCCTCTAGTTCGGTGGCAGGAGGTGCCGGGGTCGTGGAACGAGGTTCCAGGGTCGTGGAAGGAGGTGCCGGGGTCGCGTCTTGGACCCCGGCACCACGTTCCAGGGTCACCCCGGCAGGAGGTTCCAGGGTCGGGTGGGTGACCCCGGCAAGAGGTGCCGGGGTCACGAGTTTCCAGAGGGATGTGCGACGCCCCCCGGGAAGCCCTCCCTGCTCGAGCAGTTGGATCCAGCCGGCAGACTCGAGGACGTCGAGGTTGTTCCTGACAGCGCGAACCGACAGAGCCAGTTCGGTGGCGAGCGTGCCGGACCCCGGCCACGCCTCCATGCGCCGGTTGGCGTGCATGCTCAACCCCAACGCCACCGACCGCGCCGTCGGTCCTACGGCATGGTCACCTTGGAGCAGTCGGGGAAGCAGCACGCTCACCCTCCACGGATGGGACGGGTGAACGTCACCGGATCTTTCGCGCGTGTCGGCCACGTCACTCGACATCCCGCAACGAGGGACCCATGAGACCGTTGGCCACGTCGGCTACGGCGTTCGCCGCGCGCCCGAGCCTGTTCATCTCAACGCTGGGGGCGCAGCGAAGCAGCCGCATCGCCTGGACGATCTCTCGAAGGGCCACCCGTAGCGAGGTGAGCCCAAGCGAGATCGCGAACTGAACGTCCCAATCGTCAACAGCCGGATCATCAGGTCCGGTGCTTCCGCCCAGCGGGCGGCCATCGAAGGTAGACATGCGGGCGGAACCCTCTCGTGGTGGCGCGAGTGGAATCGGGAGCTCTCCGGCTAGTCACCGGAGGGCTCCCGCGCGTTGTTCGGGGTTCTGCAACGGGTCGATGTCGAGGCCGAGCAGCTTGCGCAGCGCGGCAGTGGGGAAGCGGAGAGAACGGCCACCAAACGCGATCGCTGGGATGCCCTCAGCGCCGCCGGTAGCGATGTACCTGCGGCCCTCGCGGTACACGGCGTTGATGCCGATGCCGAGCTCAGGTGCGACTTCGCGGGCGCTCAAGGTCGGCTGGCTCGCTGGGTCAGGCAGCATGGGTGATCGACTCCAGGGTGCCGAGGAACGCGGCGTACAAGAGAGCGTTGTCCCAGCGCGGAAGCCGCTCCCCTTTCTCCCACCGCATGATCGTGGCGGGGCTACAGCCAAGGATCTCCCCGCACTCCATGAGCGAGAGACGGGCCCGGCGGCGAAGACGTTCAGCTTCACCCGACCGGCACATCTGCCGCACCCGCGTGACCTGGCGCATCTCGTTCTCGTTCACGGCGACAGCATACTCACAAACTTTGCCGTTCGTCTTTATCTTTCACCACCAACCGAACAGGTTTCCTTTGCCATACCGTTGTCGAACCTGCTACAACGAGAGCGTGAAGGTACGGCTGCAAGTCGCTGAGGGCGCTCACGACGTCCACGTCGCCGACTGGATCCTCGTCCCCTCAGCGTTCGTAGCGGTCGCCACGCCCAACGGCGACGCCGAAGACATCCCATACGAGGTCGAGTTCCAGATCTCCTACGACGGCGGAACACCAACCTGCGACGCATTCACGGTGCGGCGAGTCGAAGGTGGGCCGGCCGTCACTCAGTCCTTCATCACGGGCGTCACGCTCACGAGATGGGTGGCAGATATGACCAGAGCGGTCGCCTACCTAGGGGACCCCGAATCGGAGTTCATAGCGGGCCGTCTGATCGAAGCCCCAAATCACGTGCAGCTAGAGGCATCAGAGATCCTTCGCAAGCGAGCGCGACGACGGTCCCTCACTGACGACCTGTTGCAACAGGTGTCGTCCACCTACCGCGAAGCGGCCGCGGACGGAGCGCCCACACGTGCCGTCTCCGAGAAGTACTCGGTGGCTCACTCAACCGCCGCAAGGTGGATCGCCGAAGCCAGGAAACGCGGCTTCCTCACCCATACAACGCGGGGTCGGATCGGGAAAGCGGAACTATGACGAAGCGGGCGCAGTCGGCATCACCGAAGAAGGACGAAGCCACCGGTACGTGGGGGTTCGTCGTCGATCTCGGCGCCGGCCCCGATTCGAAGGGGGAGTGGCAGGAGCGCCGGCAGGCGCGGCGCCGTGGCTTCCCGACGAAGAAGGCCGCGCAAGAGACGCTCGACGGCATGCGCGTCGATTCCCGGGCGGGCACATATGTGGCGCCAGCCCGCCGGACCGTGAAGGACTTCTTCGAGCAGGACTGGCTGGCGGCGATGCGCCGCCAGCTCGCCGAATCAACCTGGGAGAGCTACGAACGGAACATCCGGCACCACGTCGTTCCGGCCATTGGTGGTCTGCAACTACAGGCCCTCGACGGTGCCACCCTCGACAAACTCTATGCCGACCTGCTCGAGTCCGGGCGCATGCGCGGCAAGCAGTCGCCTGGGCTCAAGCCGCGCACGGTTCGGTACATACACACGATTCTCCACGGGGCCCTCGACGACGCGGTGAAGTGGCGACGGGTGCCGCTCAACGCCGCCGACCAGGCGACCCCGCCCTCGGCCAAGTCGGCGAAGGCGCCCGAGATGAAGACGTGGACGGGCAGCCAGCTCGCCAGCTTCCTCGAGCGCACCAGCGGCGACCGCTACGGCTACGCATGGGCGTTCCTCGCCACCACCGGCTGCCGGCGCGGCGAGGCCCTCGGCCTCCGCTGGTCCGACGTCGACCTCGACCAGGCGAGCGTGTCGATCCGCCAGCAGGTGATCCCGCTGCCGAAGGCGTCCGGCACAGGACGCGAGGCGCGCATCATGGCGGGCACCAAGGGCGGCGAGGCGAGAGTGATCGAGCTCGACGCTCGGAGCGTCGCCATGTTGCGGGTGTGGAAGAAGGAGCAGGCCCGCCAGCGGCTACTTCTCGATGCTGGCTACGACGATCACGGCTTGATCTTCCCCCGACCCGACGGCCGGCCTCAGCACCCTGAGGCGTTCTCGAAGACGTTCGACCGGCGGGTCCGGCAGGACAAGTTCGCCGACCTACCGACGATTCGACTTCACGACCTGCGCCACACATGGGCGACCCTGGCACTCGAGGCCGGAGTAGACGTGGCCGTCGTGTCGAAGCGGCTCGGCCACAGCTCTCCGGTCATCACGTGGAGCACGTACCAGCACGTGCGCCAGGGCATGCAGACCGACGCCGCCGAACGGGTGGCCCAATCCATCTTCGGAGGCGGAGCGTGAGCGAGGACCACGACGAGACCGACGAGGACGGCCGCGAGGCTGAACAGGCGGCGATAGCGATGCTCACGCTCCGCTTGGCTCACCCCGTCGGTGAGTGGATGGCGGAAGACGAGTCTCTCCTGTTCGAGATCTGGTCCGCCGGCGAGGCGAAAGACGGCGGGGAGGGCCTCCTGCTCTCGATGATGAACCTGGCCTGGTCGGCGTTCTTGGAACTCGAACAGTCGGCCTCACCGCGACGTACGGCAGCCGAGTGGTTGCAGCTGCTCGTCAGCGAAGGCCTCGACGTCGAAGGTCCCGAGAGCCCAAACGCCTGAGTTGTGACCAACTTGTGACCACGAACAGACTTTCGTGGTCTTTCACCCCGCAGCACAACCCTGTGACCAGGGCGGGAACACTCAAACGTTGGCTCGGGGGGGAGGACTCGAACCCCCAACGACTGGACCAGAACCAGCTGTGTTACCGATTACACCACCCCCGAACGGGCCCAGTGACCTTAGCGAACCCGCTCGCGGGATCGCACATGCGTTGGCGGGGCCGGCTCGGCGATCAGCCGCGCGGGCGCACCTGGTAGCGCAGCGGTGCCCGGCCGCGGCCGTTGTGGTCGGGATCGGGGCCGAGGCGCTCGACGCGGCCGTCGGCCACGAGCTCGTCGACGGCCTTGCGGACGCTGCCAGGGCTGCCCCCGGCCCGCTCGGAGACCTCGACCAGCGTGAAGGGGCCGTCGATCGCGAGCGCGGCGTCCTTGATGTGCGTGACCGGGACCTGCGGCCGCCGCTCAGTCCGGGGCGGCGCGGCGAGCCGGCCGCGCTGGCGGGGATCGCCGGTGACCAGCCGAGCGGCTTCGAGCACGTCGTCGGGCACGCCGAGCCGCCGGAAGGCCGATGCGCTCACGTCGTGCTGATCGGCAAAGGCGCGTGCATGCAGGATGAACGCCAGCTTGGCCCGCTCACCGTCGGCTACCCGCGCCCGCTCGAGCGCGCTGAGCGCCAGCAGCTTCTCGATGGGGTCGTCGGCCTCGGCCACCTTGGCCTCGAGCGCGGCCACCTCGTTGGGGTCGACGAGCTTCGTCGGGTCTTCGAGGAAGGTCAGGTACTGGCGGACGGCATGCTCGGGACTCTGGTCGTCGGTCACGTCCCCAGGACTATCACCCACGTCACCAGCCGCGGTACTCCGGCGCCCGCCGCTCGACGAACGACTGCACCCCCTCGTTGGCGTCGTAGGTCGACATGTTCATGTCCTGCGCGTAGGCCTCGTCGTGGAAGGCGCCGGCGCGGTCGCTCTCTAGCGAGCGGTTGACGAGCCACTTGGTCAAGGACAGCGCGCGGGTCGGGGCGGCGGCCAGCCGGCCCGCCCACTCGTCGACGGTCGTGGCGAAGTCGTCGGCCGGCACGACCACGTTGACGAGGCCGAGGCGGGCGGCCTCGACGGCACCCACGTCGTCACCGAAGAACATCAGCTCCTTGGCCTTCTGCATGCCGACCAGGCGCGGGAGCAGGTAGGCGCCGCCGCCGTCCGGCACCAGGCCCCGGCGCACGAACACCTCGATGAGTCGTGCCGATTCGTGGGCGACCACGAGGTCGCACGCGAGCGCCAGGTGGGCACCCATGCCGGCGGCGGTGCCGTTGAGCGCGCACAGGACCGGCTTCTCGCAGTCCAGGACGGCGGCGACCAGCCGTTGCGCGCCAGCGCGGATGAGGCGGGCGACGTCGCCGCTGACGCGGTCGGGCGCGTCAGCGGGGCGTGGGGGAGCGGTGCGGGTGGCGCGCAAGTCGGCGCCGGTGCAGAACGAGTCGCCGCTGCCACCGATGACGATGGCCCGGACGCCGAGCAGCCCGCTGTCCTCGCCCAGCAGCTCGATGACGCGGTCGCGCTGGTCCGGGCTGATGGCGTTCTTCACCTCGGGGCGGTTCAGGGTGATCCAGGCCACCCCGCGGTCGTCGATGCGGTGCAGGACCTGGTCCTCGAGCGGGGCGGCAGTGGGCGAGGTCACGAACGGTCCTTTGCGGGTCGGCACACGAGGGCGGCGAGAGGTCAGCGGGCGACGACGAGGCCGTCGAGCGCGACGACGCCGCGGCCTCGGGGCAGCACCATAAGCGGGTTGACGTCGACCTCGGCGACAACGTCGTGCAGGTCGACGGCCAGGCGTTGCAGCTTCATGAGCGTGTCGACGAGGGCGGGCACGTCGGCGCGCTCGCGGCCGCGGATGCCGTCGAAGAGGTTCGAGCCCTCGAGCTCGTCGACCATCCGGCGCGCCTCGGCACGATCGAAGGGCGGGACGCGGAACGTCACGTCGTTCATCACCTCGATGAAGAACCCGCCGAGGCCGAGCATCACCGCCGGCCCGAAGAGCGGGTCGTCGATCACGCCCAGCACGGCCTCGGCGCCGTCGGGCACCTGCTCGCAGACCAGTACGCCCTCGCTGCCGTACGGCGCGAGCTCGAGGTAGGCCTCCTGCACGGCCGCGGCGGACGTGAGCCCGAGGCGCACGAGGTTCTCGTCGGACTTGTGGACCAGGTCGGGGCCGCACGCTTTGCAGACCACCGGGAACCCGATGGCCCGCGCCGCCCGCACCGCGGCCGACACGCTCGTGACCAGCTCGTCGCGCGTGACCGGGATGCCATAGGCCGCGAGCACCTGCTTCGACGCGTGCTCGGACAAAGGCTGTCCGGGCACGAGCAGGTCGGTGGCCACCGACGCCGCAGCCGAGCGCCGCAGCGCGGACCGGTCGAAGGGGCTCCGCCACCGCTGGTGCACGGCATGCCAGTCGAGCCAGGAGCGCACGGCGCGCACGCAGCCGCCGAACGACCGGAACACGGCGAGCCGCGACGAGGACCGCAGCACGTCGAGGTGCGCCGGTTCGTAGCCGAGCGGTGACGCCCACACCGCGCACACGAGCTTGTCGGTCGTCTCGGCCACGTCGACGAGGTCCTGGACGAGCCGGTCGGTCACGCCGGGGATGGGGGCCGCGATCGGGCAGACGATCACGCCGATCTCAGGGTCGGCGATGAGCGCGTCGAGGATCTTGCGGCCGCGCTCGTCGCCGGCGGGCCGGCCGCCGCAGTCGACCGGGTTGTCGACCCGCAGGTGGTCGGCGATGTGGGTGCGCAGCTCGGCGCGGGTGGCCGCCGTGAGCGGCGGCAACCGCAGGTGGGCGGCGGCGCACAGGTCGGCGATGTGAGCCGCCGTCCCGCCCGACACCGAGTACACGGCGACGCCGAGGTCCTCGACGCGGGTGCCCGACCGGAGCACGGGCGGCCGGGCGCGGGCGAAGACCTGCGAGGTCTCCAGGAGGTCATCGAGCTCGGTGACGCGGGTGATGCCCATCTGCCGGAACACCGCGTTGGTGAGGCGGTTCGAGCCGGCGAGCTTGCCGGTGTGGCTGTGCGCAGCGTGCCGCCCGGCGGCCGTGGCGCCGACCTTCACGACGGTGATGGGCACGCCGGCTTCGAGGCAGCGCTCGGCCGCGAGCATCAGCGTGCGGCCGTCGCGGAAGCCCTCCACGTACGCGGCGATGGCACCCACCTCGGGCTGCTCCGCGAACCAGGCCGCGAAGTCCGCGAACTCGAGGTCGACCTCGTTGCCGGTAGGGGCCCAGTGCGACATCCGGATGCCGAGCTCTTGCCCCAGGAACACGGCCCGTCCCTGGTGGCCGCTCTGGGTGATCAGCGCGACCGCGGGGCCGTCGAGATCGTCGCGGAACGTCTCGAACGCGTTGAGGTTGGTGTTGGGCCCGAGCAGCCGCAGCCCGGTCCCCTCGACCAGGGCGGCGAGGTGATCCTGCGCCTGCCGTCCAGCCGCCCCGGTCTCCGCGTAGCCCGACGAGAAGATCACCGCGAACGCGGCCCCGGTCTCCACGGCCTGGGCCACGACCGTCGCCGCGTCCGCCACGAGCACGGCGACCACGTCGACCGGTTCGTCGATGTCGTTCAGGCTCGCCACGCAGGGCACGCCGTCGACGGTCTCGCGTGAGCCGTTGACCGGGTACACGTTGGCGCCGCGGCGCTCGCCCCACGCCCGCAGCTGGCGCCAGGTCGGGGTGGAACCGCTGCCGTCACGGTCGCTCGCGCCCACGACGGCCACCGCCCGCGGCGAGAAGAAGCGCGTGAGGTCGACCGCACGCAGACCGAGGGGGCGACCGGTGACGTCGGAGCGTGGCCGTGCTTCGTCCGCATCGCCCATCACGGCGAGCGTACCGGCCGTGCCGTTGGGGAGGTCGGGGCCAGCGGCCGACGACCTCGGTGATCGCGTTCGCCGTGCGGCGCGGCCGAGGCGTTCATACGAGCGCCTTGAGCGCACGGCGATCGAGCTTCTGCATCGCCGTGAGCGGCAGCTCGGCGACCAGGACGACGTCCTCCGGCAGCTTGTGGTGCGACAGGCTCGACCCGGCGTGCGCGCGCAGGTCGTCGAGGGTCGGCGGCGCGTCCGCGTGCGCGGGCACGACGACGGCCACGCCGATCTCGCCCATCACGTCGTCCGCCCGCGGCACCACGGCCACGGCCCGCACGCCGGGGTGGGTCCCGAGCACGGCCTCGACCTCGACGGGAAACACGTTGTAGCCGCCGCGGATGAACATCTCGGTCTTGCGGCCGACCAGCACGAGGCAGCGGTCGTCGTCGATGCGGCCGAGGTCGCCCGTGTGCAGCCAACCGTCGCGCAGCGCCACCGCGGTCGCCTCGGGATCCCGCCAGTAGCCGGCCATCACGGCCGCCGACCGGAGGCACACCTCGCCGACCTCGCCGGCGGCGACGGGCCGTCCGGCATCGTCACGGACATCGACCTCGATGCCGGGCCACGGACGCCCGACCGTGTGGAGCGCCTCGCGCTCAGGCGCATCGAGCGCGGTGCCGGTGCCCACGCCGCCCGACTCGGTCGACGAGTAGCGGATCGAGTAGCCGGCCCCGAAGCGGCGGCGGGCTTCGGCCACCAACGCCGGCGGGGAGGGCGCGCCGCCCACCACCAACGACCGCACACAGGACAGGTCGCGCTGGTCGAGGCCGGGGTCGCGCAGCAGCAACGCCACCTGCGGCGCCACGCCACCGATGGTGGCGATGCGCTCACGCTCGACCAGGTCGAGCACGTCGGCCGCACGCCAGCGGCGCAACAGGTGGGTCGTGCTGCCCAACGCGAGGTACCAGGGCAGCTTCGTCGTGAAGCCGACATGGGCGAACTGCGTGGCGGCCAGCATGGGGACGGGCGTCGCGTCGCCCCAGCGGTCGCCGCTGTCGATGCGCCGGACGGCCGCGAGCTGGCGGTCGGTGAAGCGGGCCGCCTTCGGTTGGCCGGTCGTCCCCGACGTGAACACCAACGCGACCGCGCGATCGGGGTCGGCTGCCAGCGGCTCGGGCCGTCCGCCCCGCACGGCGAGCGCATGGACGGCGGCGGCGTCGGCGAGCACGAGCGCGGGCTCGGCGACGTCGAGGGCGCGTGCCTGCTCCGGTGGGGTGAGGCGGGGGTTGATGCCGGCGGTGGCCGCCCCGACCTTGGCCGCAGCCACGTACGCGACGACGTACGCGACGTCGGACGTGAGGGTCAGGGCCACCACCGCACCCGGCCCGACCCCGGCCCGCGCGAGCCCGGCGGCGACCTCGTCGGAACGCTGGTGCAGCTCGCCGTAGCTGATGGCGGCCCCGTCGGCCTCGATGAACGCCGGTCGCTCGCCGAACCGACGCGCCGCCTCGGCGACGACGGTCGGCAGCAGCGGGGCGGACCGGGGGGTGTCGTCAACCATCGGCCGGTGACGCTAGCCACCCGTCCCACCACGTCGGTCCGGGTGTCCGCCCACCGCTTCCGCGTCGTCGGTCGTGCCGGTCGCGTCTGGCGCGTCGGGGGCGCCCCGAGCGGTGGGCGCAGATCGCGGTGGCAGGATGCGTCGATGCCCGCGCCCCCCGGGCCGGTCCCGGCCGGCCCGCCGTCACCTCGCGATCACCTCAGCGCCGCGCAGGCGCGGCGCATCGTCCTGGGCGCGCAGGGCTTCGCCGATCCGCGGCCCAGCGGGCGCGTCGACCGACGCCACGGCCGGCGCGTGATCGACCGCGTCGGGCTGATCCAGATCGACTCGGTCAACGTGCTCGTCCGCTCGCAGGAGCTGCCGCTGTTCGCCCGCCTCGGACCGCACCGACGTGACCTCATCCCGCTGCTCACGGCCAGCGGCGCGCTGTTCGAGTACTGGGGTCACGAGGCGTCGCACCTCCCGGTCGAGCTGCACCCGCTGCTGCGCTGGCGCATGGACGCGGCGTTCCGCGGCGACACCTGGGGCGGGGTGGCCGCCGTCTGGCGCGAGGAGCCGGCGTACGTGAAGGCGGTGCTCACCGAGGTCCGCGAGCGCGGCCCGCTCACCACGTCGATGCTCGCCGACCCCGGCCTGCGCAGCGAGGGGATGTGGGGCTGGAACCGTGGCAAGCGCGCGCTCGAGTTCCTGTTCTGGACCGGCCAGCTCACCGCCCGGCGCGACGCGGGCTTCCAGCGCTGGTACGACCTGCCCGAGCGGGTGCTGCCCGCCGCGGTGCTCGCCGCGCCGACGCCGACCGAGGCCGATGCGCAGCGCGAGCTGCTGGCGCTCGCGAGCCGCAGCCTCGGCGTGGCCACGGCGCGCGACCTGGCCGACTACTACCGCCTCAACGTCCCGAAGGCGCGTCCGCTCGTGGCCGAGCTCGTCGAGGACGGGCGCCTCCTGCCGGTTGCGGTCGAGGGGTGGGGCGAGCCGGGCTACCTGCATCCCGACGCCAAGCTGCCGCGCTGGGTCCGGGCGCGGGCGCTGCTCTCGCCGTTCGACTCGCTCGTGTGGGAGCGGGCCCGCACCGAGCGGCTCTGGGGCTTCCGCTACCGCATCGAGATCTATGTCCCCAAGCCCCAGCGCGTGCATGGCTACTACGTGCTGCCGTTCCTGCTGGGCGACCGCCTCGTGGCGCGCGTCGACCTCAAGTCCGACCGCCAGGCCGGCCAGCTGCGCGTCCAGGCCGCGTACGGCGAACCGGGCATCGACGCGGCGTTCGTCGCGTCCGAGCTGAGCGCCGAGCTGACCGAGCTGGCGACCTGGCTCGGTCTGGCCCAGGTCGAGGTCGTCGGCGCGGGTGACCTGAGCCCCGCGCTCGCCGCCGCCCTCGCTCCCTGATGCCGCCGGGCCGCCGGGGCCGTATTGCCTTCGCCGAAAAGTCGAGGCAATAACCAACCGGATCGGTGGGGCATTGCCTCGACCTTTTCGGGGAGGCACGGACGCACCGAGATGTGGGGCCGTCGGGCGGTCAGCGGGTGCGGGGCTCGATGCGCTTGCCGCTGGCGAACGTCCGCTGGCCCTCGAGCAGTCCTTCCTCGCTCATGCCCAGGTTGAGGAACGTGTTGCCGAGGTCGAGCGCCTGGCGGCGCGACAGCTCGCGGCCGGCCCACAGCGTGCGCAGCGTCGCCTGGACCGGCCCGGCCGGCGCGGAGGCGATCGCCTCGGCCACCCAGCCGGCCCGCTCGGCCAGGTCGGCGGCCGGGCAGACCTCCGACACCAGCCCGATCTCGAGCGCACGCGCCGCCGAGAGCCGCTCGTGGTTGCCGAGCAGCGTCATGCGCAGCACCTCGCCGAACGGCATGCCGCGGTGCAGCATCAGCAGCGGCTCGTAGACGGCGGGCATGCCGTAGGTGACGTGCGGGTCGAAGAACGTCGCGTGGTCGGCGGCGATGATCACGTCGACCTCGCCGAGGAAGTAGAAGGCCCCGCCGCAGGCCATGCCGTTCACGGCGCACACGACCGGCTTCCACAGCTCGTTCGACTTGGGTCCGAGCTTTTGGCCGGGATCGTCGTAGGTGAAGGGCGAGAAGTCGTAGGCCATGCCGCCCTCGGACGGCACGAAGTCGCGGTCGATGCCCGTGCAGAACGCCTTGTCGCCGCGCGCGGTGAGCACGACGGCCCGGACGTCGTCGTCGGTGCGCAGCTGGCGCCACAGCGCCGACAGCTCGTCGCACATCACCTCGTTGAACGCGTTCGATCGCTCCGGCCGGTCGAGGGTGACCCAGCCGACCGCGCCGTCCCGCTCGTAGGCGATCGTCTCGTGCTCAGCCATCGGCGGCGACAGTACCGGCGGGGACCCGGTCGCGATCGAGATCGAGCGACAGCATGCGGATCGCGTTGCCGCGCATGATCTTGTAGACGGCTTCCTCGCTCACGCCTTCCATCAGGCGCTCGGCCACCTGCTTGGTCTCGGGCCACGTCGAGTCCGTGTGCGGGTAGTCGGTCTCGAACGTGATGTTGTCCTCGCCCACGACGTCGAGGCTCACGATGCCGTGGCGGTCGCGGAAGAAGCAGCCGAAGATGTTCCGGTAGTAGTAGGTGCTCGGCGGCTCGGGGATCAGATCCTTCACGCCGCCCCACGCCCGGTGCTCGCGCCACACGTCGTCGACCCGTTCGAGGATGTAGGGGATCCAGCCGATCTGGCCCTCGCTGTACGCGAGCTTCAGGCGGGGGAACTTCACGAGGTTGCCGCTGAAGAGCCAGTCGCTCATCGACGCCATCGCGTTGTTGAACGAGAGGGACGCCGACACTGCCACCGGCGCGTCGCTCGATGTCGCCGGCATGCGCGACGACGAGCCGATGTGCATGTTGATGGTGGTGTCGGTCTCCTCGCAGGCCGCGAAGAACGGATCCCAGAAGCCCGAGTGGATCGAGGGCAGCCCGAGGTGCGGCGGGATCTCGCTGAAGCAGACCGCGTGGACGCCGCGGGCCGCGTTGCGCCGGACCTCGGCCGCGGCCAGGTCGGCATCCCAGAGCGGCACGAGGGTCAGCGGGATCAGCGCGCCGTCCGAGTCGCCGCACCACTCCTCGACCATCCAGTCGTTGTAGGCCTGGACGCAGGCGAGGCCCATCTCGTGGTCCGGATGCTCGGTGAACGTCTGGCCGCAGAACCGCGGGAACGTCGGGAAGCAGAGCGAGGCCTCCACGTGGTTCATCAGCTGGTCCTCGACCCGCGCCTTCGCGTCGTAGCAGCCAGGGCGCATCTCGTCGTAGGTCATCGGCGACATGGTCATGTCGTCGCGGCTGTAGCCGACGGCGGCGACGTGGCGCTTGTGGATGTACACGAGGTCGCCGAACACCCAGCAGTCGGCCAGCGGCCCGTCGGGGTCGAACGACTGCTCGTACACGCCGCCGCCGATGTGCTTCATCGCGCCGATGCCGCGGCGCTCGATGCGCGGGCCGTCGGCGCGGAACCGCTCGGGGAGCCAGGTCTGCCACACGTGCGCCGGTTCGACCACGTGGTCGTCGACGCTGATGATCCTGGGCAGCTCGGTCGTTCGCTCGGCCATGGGCTGGGTCCCTCCGGACAGGTTTCTGACGGTCCGTCAGATCATACCGGGGGTCCGAGGGCGCCGCCCCTTGGCGGCCGCGCGTGCGAGGGCGCGCTACGGCTGCACGGTCAGCGGCACGACCGCCGAGCGCTTGGTGTCCGCGGCGGCGGCGATCACGATCGAGCACGCACCGGGGGCGGTCGAGCACGCCGGATCGCGGCGAGCGGCACCGTCGTAGGCGACGATCCACCGCGGCACCCGCACCGCGGTCGTGAACGCCCCGGCCTCGTCGGCGTGCTCGGTGATCCCTTTCGTCGAGCGGAACATGACCGCGCTCATGGCGGCGGACGCATCGCGTGGCGAGCAGCCCGTCGGCCCGACGAGCTCGAACCGCGGGGTGCACCAGGCGACCAGGACGGGCTCGCCGGGCTGGAAGCCCTGCGCCCGCACGGTCACCTGGCTGTCGGCCGGCACCGGACCCTCGGGCGCCCGGCGGGCCGGCAGGTGGTCCGACTGCGGCCGGGCGCCGCTCGGCACGAGGCGCGCCGCCGGCAGGCCGGACGAGAACGAGACGGCCACGCCGCCGGACCGATCGAAGTTGCTGGCGTCGGCCGCCACGATCAGGCAGCGACCGGGCCTCGACGCGCAGTCGTAGGCGGTGCCCCCGATCGTGACGACGCGCGGCACGCGGTAGCCCGCGGCGAGCCGGCCGTCGCGGACCGCGTAGCGCGCGCCTGAGGTCGTGTCGCAGGCGTCGACGCCGACGTGCCGCGTGGCGGCCTCGGTCAGGCAGACGGTCACGCCGACGATCTGGTCGCTGGTGAACGCGGTCGACGTCACGAACACGAGCGCCCCGTCCGTGAGCCCCGACGCAGGGGCGACCTGCACCGGATAGTGGGCTGACGCGGTGCCCTTCCCGGGGCTGCCCAAGCGCGGCTTGGTGCCGCCGAACCCCACGAGGGCCACGAGCGCGGCGCCCACGACCACGACGGCCACGACGACCAGCAGCGTGAGCAGCGCCGCGATCGCGGCCAGGCCGCTGAGACCGAGGCCGATCTTGGCGACGCGAAGCCGGACGCCCCTGCGAGATGTCACGGGCTCATTCTCCCAGCGGCGCGGCGCCGCAGCCGGACACCTCGGGGACCAGGGCTTGATCCGGGCTGACGGTGTGTCAGATATCGTTGCCGCCGATGCCGATCGACCTGTCCGAGCTGCTCCGACCCAGCCACACCGCGGTGGTCACATCCGAGGTCCAGCAGAGCGTGGTGGGCGAGCGTTCCGCCCTGCCCGTGCTCGCCGAGGCGGCTCGAGCGATGGTCCCGCAGGTGGCGCGCCTCTGCGCGGCGGCCCGCGCCGTCGACGCGCAGGTCGTGCACTGCGTGGCCGCGCGGCGCGCCGACGGCAAGGGCTCCAACGCGAACGCGCGGCTGTTCCTCGGCGTCCGCCGCTCGCCGGTCACCATGGAGCCGGGCAGCCCGGACGTCGAGGTCCTCCCCGTCCTCGGGCCCGACCCGCGGGACCTCGTGCTCACCCGGTTGCACGGCCTGGGCCCCATGGCCGGGACCGACCTGGACCCGGTCCTGCGCAACCTGGGCGTGACCACCGTGGTCGTCACCGGCGTCTCGGTGAACGTGGCGATCACCAACCTCGTGATGGACGCGGTCAACCTCGGCTACCAGGTGGTGGTGCCGCGCGATGCGGTGGCGGGCCTGCCCGCCACGTACGCGGACGAGGTGATCGACAACACGCTGGCCTTGCTGGCCACCATCACCACCACGGCCGGCGTGCTCGCGGCGTGGGATGCGGCCGACGCCACCCTGCCTGCGGTCGCTGCGGATACGGCGGATACGGCGTGACCCGACCCGTCCCGTCCGAGCCTGGGTCGGGTGCGGGCGATCCCCGAGGCGACCTCCTGTGGGGGACCACGCCGCGCATGCTCGCCTCGGCCATCGAGCGGTTCGGCGACGCCGAGGCGCTGGTCGACGGTCCCGTGCGCCTGACGTGGCCTGCGCTCGGCGAGCGCGTCGCCGAAGCGGCCGCGGCGTTCGTCGCCGCGGACGTCACGCTCGGCGATCGAGTCGCGATGTGGGCGCCGAACTGCTGGGAGTGGGTGGTCGCGCTGCTCGGGCTCCAGTCGGCCGGGGGCGTGCTCGTGCCGATCAACACCCGGTACAAGGGTGCCGAGGCCGCGTACGTGCTCGCCAAGAGCCGGGCCAAGGTGCTGGTCACCGTCGACAGCTTCCTCGGCAACGACTACGTCGCGATGCTCGCCGGCCACGACCTGCCCCACCTGCAGCGCACCGTCGTGCTCGGCCCCGCGGCGGCGGCGCGTCCGGTGAGCGCGGCCGGCGCGCGCCTGGCCACCGAGTCGTGGGACGCGTTCCTCGCCGGCGGCACTGCGGTCGACCCGGACGATCTGCGGGTCCGCATCGCCGCGATCGGGCCGGAGGCCACGGCTGACCTCCTGTTCACGTCGGGGACGACCGGCCGGCCCAAGGGCGTGGTGCAGGCCCATGGCCAGACCATCCGGTCGAGCGCCACCTGGGCCACCCAGGTAGGCCTGCGCGCCGACGACCGCTACCTGATCGTGAACCCCTTCTTCCATGCCTTCGGCTACAAGGCGGGCATCGTGGCCTGCCTCGCGACGGGCGCCACGATGCTGCCGCTGCCCCAGCTCGACATGGCGGCGGTGATGGCGATCATCCCGGCCGAGGCGATCTCGATGATCCCGGGGCCGCCGACCATCTACCAGACGATCCTCAACCGCCCGGAGCGGCAGACGCTCGACACCACCTCCCTGCGCCTCGCTGTCACCGGCGGGGCTTCGGTGCCCGTGAGCCTCGTGACCCGGATGCGCGACGAGCTCGGGTTCGAGACCGTGGTCACCGCGTACGGGCTGACCGAGTCCTGCGGCTTCGCCACCATGTGTCGCCACGACGACGACCCCGAGACCATCGCCACGACCTCGGGCCGGGCCATGCCGGGGGTCGAGGTGCTGGTCGTGGCCGACGACGGCACCGAGGTGCCGCGCGGGCAGCCCGGCGAGGTGGTGGTGCGCGGGTACAACGTGATGCGGGAGTACTTCGAGGATCCGCAGCAGACCGCCGAGGCGATCGACGTCGACGGCTGGCTGCACACCGGCGACGTCGGCGTGATGGACGAGCGCGGCTACCTGCGGATCACCGACCGCAAGAAGGACATGTTCATCGTGGGCGGCTTCAACGTCTATCCGGCGGAGGTCGAAGGGCAGCTGGTCGAGCACCCCGCGATCGCCCAGGTCGCGGTGGTCGGCGTGCCCGACGAGCGCATGGGTGAGGTGGGCGTCGCCTACGTGGTGTCGGCCACCGGCGCCTCCGCGACCGAAGATGAGGTGATCGGCTGGGCGCGTGCCAACATGGCGAACTTCAAGGTCCCCCGCCGCGTACGGTTCGTCGAGAGCCTGCCCTTCAACGCCGGCGGCAAGGTCCTCAAGTACGAGCTGCGCGAGCGGGCGCTCGCTGAGCAGGGAGCACAGTCATGATCATCGCCGGCGTCGATCTCGCCCTCACCGACTCGTGGTACAAGCAGGTCAGCCTCGGCATCCTCGGCATGCGGGTCCTGCTCGGCCTCACGCTCGCCGCGCACGGCTACAACAAGTTCTTCGGCGGCGGACGCATCCCGGGCACTGCGCGCTGGTTCGACTCGATGGGCATGCGCCCCAACGGCAAGGTCCACGCCATCCTCGCCGCGAGCACCGAGCTCGGCAGCGGCGTGCTGCTGGCTGCCGGGGCGCTCACGCCGCTGGCCGGGGCCGGCTTCGTCGGGCTGATGATCGTCGCCTGGTGGACGGTGCACCGCCCCAACGGCTTCTTCATCGTGAAGAGCGGCTGGGAGTACAACATGATCCTCGCGGCGATGGCGGTCGGCCTCGCCACCATCGGTCCCGGCCGCTATTCGGTCGACTGGGCGATCGGCCTCGACCTCGCGTTCAAGCCCGGGCCGGCGTTCGCGCTCTCGCTCGGGCTCGGCGTGCTCGGCGGCCTCGCGCTGCTCGTCGGTTGCTACCGGCCGCCCGCGCCCGCCGAGAAGTGACGGCGGCGGATCGGGGCTCCGTGCCGTGGGCCCCCTAACCTGACGCGCCGTGAGCAACCCGGCTGAGGTGGAGGACGACCTGCGGGCCGCCGACGGCCGGGTGCCGGGCCGGCGGGGCCGTGCCACCCGCACGAAGCTCCTGGAGTGCACGGCGAACATGTTGCGGAGCACGTCGTACCGCGACCTGAAGGTCGTCGACATCGCCCGCGAGGCCGGCACGTCGCCCGCGACCTTCTACCAGTACTTCCCGGACGTCGAGTCGGCGATCCTGGTCCTGGCCGAGGAGATGGTGGCCGCCGGCGCCCATCGCTTCGCCGAGATCGTGGCCGAGACCCGCTGGCGGGGGCGCTCCGCGCCGGACGGTGCCTACGCGCTGGTGGACGCCATCCTCGACTTCTGGGACCTGCATCAGCCGGTGCTCCGCGTCGTCGACCTCGCCAATGACGAGGGCGACAGCCGCTTCGCGAACGTGCGGACGCGGCTGCTCAACGAGCTCAGCAACAACCTGGCGGCGGCGATCGCCGAGCAACGGGCGGCCCGCCGGCTGCCTGCGGACATCGAGCCGAACGCGCAGGCCGGCGTGCTGGTGTCGATGCTCGTGCACGTCGCCTCGCACCGCCTCGGGTTCGAGTTCTGGGGTGTGCGGACGGCCGACCTGCGCCGGTCGATGGCCGGCATCGTGGCGTGGTCCATCACGGGCCAGAAGCCTCCGAACACCTGACGCACGCACTGCAGCTGGGGCGCTTCGGCACCGCCGCCCGCGGCTGATCAGGCGGATGCCGCGAGCAGCGCGTGCTCGTCGCTCCCCGGCGTCGGTGCCAGCGCCGACGCCGGCGCTCGGCCGGCTCGGACCAGGCTCCAGATCGCCAGCGGGACCATCGCCCCCGCGGTCCGCAGCGAGTTCATCCAGGTGAACGTCACAAGGTCCGAGAGGCACACGAGCAGCAGGAGCTGGAGGGTCAGCACCACGGCGAAGTGCGGCGCGCTCCGTCTCGCCCGCCACGCCCCGGCCCCGAGCACCGCTCCGGTGATCAGGCCGAGCCCGAGCGACGCGGGTTGGACGTTGCGGCTCAGCCAACCGGCGAACGGGAGCGCGAGCTGAGCGGCGCTGCCGCCGATGACGGGGGCGTGCAGCCGGTGCGCGCACCAGAGCGACCATGCCGCCAGCACCGTCGCGGGCCCGGCGACGAGGCCGAGCCGCCAGCGTCGCGGCATCCCCGGAGCCCAGGCCAAGCCGAGCGCGACCAGCACGAACGTCTCCCGCGTGAGCACGGCCAGCGTGAGCGCGGCCAGCGCCACCGCCCAGCGCCGCCGTTGCACTGCGAGCACGCCGGCGAGCGCCAAGCCGGTGGCCAACGCGTCCGACAACGAGAGGGTCAGCGACGTGATGACAACGGGCATGACGGCGAGGCTCAGCGGCAGCCAGCGCGGTGCGCCGTCGAGGCCCGAGAGCGCCCAGGCCCCCAGCGCGACGCCGAACAAGGAGAGCGCAGCGAACGCTGCGATCAGGCCTCGGCCGCCGTGGGGTGCCATCGCCCCGGCGAGCAGCGGGAAGAGGATCCGCCGGTACCGATAGGTCGGCTCGTCGAGCGACCGGGCCGCGGCGGGCGGGTCGAACGGGTGGCGGGCGATCACGTAGAACTGCTGGCCGTCGTGCCCGATGCCGGCCACGTGATGGAGGTCCGGGATCTCCTGGTCGACGGCGGCGCGTGACGGACCGGAGACGCCCGCCCCGAGCAGCGAGTCCGAGGAGCCTCCGGCGAACGACCACAGCAGCGGCCAGAGCAGCGCCAACCCGACCGTGAGCGCGACGACCCGCACCCGCTGCGCCCGGCGAGCGGACGACGCGACGCTCCAACGCGTGCCAACCACCCCCACCTATCGGGTGCGCAAACGGGTACTTGACGTTCCGCGGCGCGCCTTCTCGCGACAGCGCCTGCGTGGCCGCGGCACGACAGCTAGTCGACCAGCTCGTTCCGCAGGACCTTGCCGAGGGCGTTGCGCGGCAGCTCGTCGACGAAGCGGACGACCCGCGGCCGCTTGAAGGGCGCGAGGTGCCGGGCGGCAAATGAGGTGAGCTCGTCGGCCGTCACCTGATCGTGGGCCACGACGACCGCGGTGACCGTCTCGCCCCACTCGTCGGACCGAGTGCCGACGACGGCGACGTCGTCGACGGCGGGATGGGTGCGCAGCACGTCCTCGATCTCGCGCGGATAGACGTTGTAGCCGCCCGAGATGATCAGCTCCTTCGAGCGGCCGACGATGCTGACGTAGCCGTCGTCGTCCAGCTCGCCGATGTCGCCCGTGCGGAACCATCCGTCGGCGGTGAACGTGGCCGCGGTGGCCTCCGGGTCGTTCAGGTAGCCGGCGAACACGTTGGGCCCGCGCAGCTGGATCTCGCCGGGACCGGTCGGGTCGTCGTCGGCGTGCTCGAGGCGCATCTCGACGCCGGGAAGCGGTATGCCGACCGTGCCGGGTCGCCGCTCGCCGTCGTATGGGTTCGAGAGGTTCATGACCGTCTCGGTCATGCCGTACCGCTCCAGGATCCGCTGGCCGCTCGCGTCGGCGACCCTCCGGTGCAGCTCGGCGGACAGCGGCGCGGACCCGGAGACGCAGAGCCGTAGCCGGCCGAGCGTCCCGAGCACCGGGCTCTGTGCGATGCGGTGGTACATGGTCGGCACACCGAAGAACATGGACGCCGACTGCTCGGCGATGGCGTGGTCGAGCGCCGCGGTGTCGAAGGAGCCCACGAGGACGGCCGACGCTCCGGCGAGCAGCGTCCCGTGCAGGCCGACGCCGAGGCCGTGCATGTGGAAGAGCGGGAGCATGAGCGCGAGCCGATCGTCGGGAGCCCACCGCCAGGCGAGGCGCACGGCCTCTGCCGATGCGAGCAGGTTGCCGCTGCTCAGCACGGCACCCTTCGGCGCGCCGGTCGTGCCCGAGGTGAGGCAGATGAGCGTCGGGGTGCCCCGGTCGGCCAGGTCGAGCGCGGGAGGCGGGCCGCCGGGCAGCGCCACGTCGGGGCCCAAGATCATGAGCGGTCCTGGCGACGCGGCCCGGAGCAGGTCGCCTCGCGCTCGGTCATCGACGACGGCGGCCTTCGGCGTGGTGCTGGCGACGATGTGGCGGATCTCGCCGGCGCCATACGCCGTGTTCATCGGGACGACGATCAGCCGCATGCGCAGCGCCGCGACGTAGGCCACCACGAGGTCCAGCGAGGCGAGCGCCGACACGATGACGCGATCGCCCGGCTCCAGCCCGGCCCGCGCCAGGCGTCCGGCCACCACCGCCGACCGCTCGTCGAGCTGCGCCGCCGTCAGCTTGTGGCCCGCTGGCGTGAGGGCCACGACGGCTCGTGGGTCCTCGGCCCAACGAGCCCGCCATGCCCGGGGCAAGGACTCCTCGACGAGCAGGTCGACCGTGGCCGGGTCGGTGTCGGCCGGCAGGTGCCGCGACCAGGCGACGACCCGATCAGCCTGCTCGCCGTCCCTCGCCTCCATCTGGCGATGATGGCACCCCGCCGCTCGTGGCCCGACGGCGCTGGACCCGTGCCACCGCGATCTGACACGCTGTCAGATCGTGGGTGCGATCCTTCCGGCCGGCCAACTCGTGTACGGGATGCAGTTGCCGGTGCAGATGCAGAGCACGCGCAGCTGCGAGCCGTGGGAGGTGGAGGCGGGGGCCGACGAGCTGGCCGCCGTCGCCCGGGCCGCCGATGCCGCGGGGTTCTTCTACATCGCGGTGTGCGATCACGTGGCCATCCCGCGGCCGTCCGACGCCACCATGGGCACGTCGTGGTGGGACACGGTGGCCACGCTCGGTTGGCTGGCGGGCATCACCTCGCGGGTCCGCCTGCTCAGCCACGTCTACGTGCCCGCCTACCGGCACCCGTTGCAGGTCGCGAAGGCGTTCTCGACGCTCGACACGGTGTCGGGCGGGCGGGTCGTGCTCGGCGTCGGCGCCGGCCACCTGCAAGGTGAGTTCGAGCTGCTCGGCCTGCCGTTCACCGAGCGGGGCCGGCTGTTGGACGAATCGATCGACGCGCTCCGCGCCGCGTTCACCGACGAGTTCCCCACCATCGAGGGACCGACGTGGAAGGTGTCCGACTACGGCCAGCGGCCTCGGCCGGTGCAGGAGGGCGGCCCACCGATCTGGGTGGGTGGATCCTCGGCGCCGGCCGTCCGGCGGGCCGCGCTGCGAGGCGACGGCTGGCTGCCCCAAGGTCCGGTGACGCCCGAGCTCGTGGCCTCCATCCGCAGCCAGCGCGTCGCCGCCGGGCTGCCGGACGAGTTCGACCTCGGCGCGCTCATCGGGGCGATCTACGTGGGCAGCCCCGACTGGGACTTGGGCGAGCCTGCGCTCACCGGCCCCCCGGAGAAGATCGCGCACGTGCTGCGCAAGCTCGGCGCGCTCGGGGTCGGACAGGTGCAGGTGCGCCTGCGCTCCCGTTCGGCCGCTGAGCTCGTCGACCAGATCAGCGCGTTCGGCGCCGAGGTCGGGCCGCTGCTCGACGGCTGACCGATCGCACGGCGGCGCCGCTTGGCCCGCGCATGGACCATCGTGGTGCCCCGGTACGCCGGGAGAGGGGGAGCTCGCAGATGTTGCTGGAGGGAAAGATCGCCGTGGTCTCGGGCATCGGCCCGGGCATGGGACGCGACATCTCGCTCGCGTTCGCCCGTGAGGGGGCCGACGTGGTGCTGGGTGGGCGCACCCAAGCGAAGCTCGACGCGCTCGCCGCCGAGGTCGAGGCGCTCGGCCGCCGGGCCATGCCCATCGCCTGCGACGTGACCGACGCCGCCAGCTGCGCCGCCCTCGCCGACCAGGGCGCGGCCGAGCTCGGCGGCCTCGACATCCTCGTGAACAACGCCTACGAGGGCGGCGACGCCACCGCGTTCATGGACGCCGACCTCGCCAACTGGCAGCGCACGATGGACGTCAACCTCTGGGGCACGCTGCACATGACCCGCGCGGTGGTGCCCCACCTCGAGGCCAGTGGCGACGGGCGGATCATCATGATCAACTCGATGTCGGTGCAGCGGATCCAACCCCGCTGGGGCGCGTACGTGGCCTCGAAGGGCGCGCTGGCATCGCTCACCAAGACCCTCGCGCTCGAGCTCGGACCCAAGGGGATCCGCGTCAATGGCATCCATCCCGGCTACATCTATGGCGATTCGGTCGAGTGGTACTTCAACCACCAAGCCGAAAAAAGGGGCATTACGTTTCAGGAGGTCTACGACGAGGTGGCATCCCAGACCTGCTTGGGCTACCTACCGCCTTCGTCGGAGATCGCCGGAACCGCGGTGTTCTTTGCATCTCCACTTGCAACGCCCGTCACGGGCCAGATGATCGGCGTGAACGCCGGCCACTGGTTCAACGGCTGACTCACCAGAAGGCGGTTCCATGTCCGACCAACAGCAACCCAGCTCTGTCATCGCGATCAAGACGAAGTTCTTTCCGTTGGCGCTCCTGCTGCTCTTGTTCAAGCCCAGGTACTCGATCAACGGCAGCGCGCCCGCGCCAGCGCCCTGGGGAACCACCCAGGTCCCGGTGCCACCCGGCCGCTACCAGGTCGAGGTCTGGCTCCCGTACCTGTTCTTCCCGCAGATGGGACGCAACGGCTCGGTCGTCGACCTTGCCGCGGGTTCCGCCGTGCAGGTGACCTGGACGTGCCCCTGGCTGTTCTTCCTGAAGGGCCGCATGAAGGTGTCCGAGCCGACCGCGGCTGCCGGCGCCTCTGCTCCTGCTCCGTCGGCCGCCACCGCGCCGCCGCCTCCGCCGCCCGCGTGATGCAGCTGTTCGCGTTCGTGCGCCGCAAGGACGGCACGACACGCGAGCAGTTCCTCCACCACTGGCACGAGGTGCACGGGCCGCTGATCCGGGACACGCCCGGGCTCGGCGACCGCCTCCTGCGCTACGAGCAGCACCCGGCCCACCCGCTCGATCGCAGCGGCTACGACGGGGTGGCCGTGCAGTCGTTCGCGTCATGGGACGACTTCCTGGCCATGCTCGACGGCCCCGCGGGCACGGCGATGCGTGAGGACGAGACCCGCTTCCTCGAGCAAGCGGACATCAAGGTGGTGTTCACCGCTGACCCGGTCGTGATCGTCGACGGACCCGAGCATTCGGGCCCGTCGACGTGACCGGCCGGTTCGCCGGTCGCCGGGTGCTCGTGACCGGCGGAGGGTCCGGCATCGGTGCCGCCTGCTGCCGGGGCTTCGCGGCCGACGGCGCCGTCGTGACCGTGCTCGACCGGGATGGCCACCGAGCGGCGGCCGTGGCGTCGGAGGTCGGCGGGCGCAGCGTGTGCGCCGACGTCCGCGACGCCGACGCCATCACGGCCGCCGTGCGGGACGCGGCCGAGGCCATGGGCGGCCTCACCGACCTCGTCAACAACGCGGGCACGGGCATGGCCAAGCCGCTGCTGTCGTACACCGACAAGGAGTGGGCGCTGCTCATCGGCGTCAACCTCACCGGCACCTTCCACGGCATCCGCGCCGCCGGTCCGATCATGCTGGCCGCCGGCGGCGGGTCGATCGTCAACAACGCCTCGCTCACCGGTCTCCGCCCCACCCGCGGCGAGGGCCCGTACTCGGCGGCGAAGGCCGGGGTGCTGAACCTCACGCAGACGGCCGCGCTCGAGCTCGCGCCGACCGTCCGGGTGAACGCGGTGGCGCCGGGCATGGTGCACACGCCGCTCACCGACGTCGTCGTGGCCAACGAGGGCTGGCGCCGCGCCGCCGAATCGGGAACGCCCCTGGGTCGCGTCGGCGCCGCCGAGGAGGTGGCTGAGGTGATCCTGTTCCTGGCCAGCGACGCCGCGTCGTACGTCACCGGCCAGACGATCGTGGTCGACGGCGGCTCGGTCCTGCCCAGCCTCCAGAGCGACGGCCTCCTCCGCGCGTTCAGCAACCGCCCCCCCGGCAATGTGGAGTAGAAGCGGTCGTCGCCACGACCTCTTCCACTCCACATTCGGGGGAGGTGGGGGGCGGGGTACCGTCGCTGCATGGACGGACGGTCGCCGCTGGTCGAGCGCGAGGACGATGCCCACGTCACGACCCTGACGCTGGCCCGTCCCAAGCAGCGCAACGCGCTCTCGGCGCCCCTCCTGCGCGAGCTGCTCGACCACCTCCGACGCATCGACGCGGAGCCACGCGTCCGGGTCGTGGTGCTGGCCGGTCAGGGTCCGGCGTTCAGCGCGGGGCACGACCTGCGCGAGATCCAGGCCAACGCCGACCCCCAGTTCCGCGCCGAGCTGTTCCAGCTGTGCTCGGCGGTGATGCTGGCGATCGTGGGCCTCCGCCAGCCGGTCATCGCCAAGGTCCACGGCATCGCCACCGCCGCCGGCTGCCAGCTCGTGGCGAGCTGCGATCTCGCCGTGGCCGCCGAGTCGGCCCGCTTCGCCACGCCCGGGGTGGACATCGGCCTGTTCTGCTCGACGCCGATGGTGGCCCTCACCCGCAACGTCGGCGCCAAGCACGCGATGGAGATGTTGCTGACCGGCAACCCGATCGATGCGGCCGAGGCCGAGCGGCTCGGCCTCGTGAACCGCGTCGTGCCCGACGACGCGCTGGACGTCGCGGTGGCCGACCTCGCCGAGGAGATCGCCACGAAGTCGCCGCTGGTCGTCGCCATCGGCAAGGAGGCCTTCCGCCGCCAGCGAGACCTGCCGCTCACCGACGCCTACGCCTACACGTCCGGCGTGATGGCCGCCAACCTCGCGGAGCCCGACGCGGCCGAGGGCATCAGCGCGTTCCTGGAGAAGCGACCGCCCATCTGGGAGGCCGAGTGACCGGCCCGGTCGCCGGGTCCGACGCCACGTTCATCACCCGCCTCGACCCCGACCGCGACCCGCAGGCCCGACCCGCTGGCGTGCGCCTGGCGGTCAAGGACGCCATCGACGTGGTCGGCGTCAGCACCACCGCCGGGAGTCGGGTCGTGGCCGAGCAGGCGCGTCCGGCGAGCGCCGACGCGGCCTGCCTGGCCGGGGCCCGAGCCGCCGGCGCGCGCATCGTGGGCAAGACCAACCTCCACGAGCTGTGCTTCGGCGCCAGCGGCGTGAACCCGTGGTTCGGCACGCCCACCAACCCGCTGGACCCGACGCTCGTGCCGGGCGGGTCGTCGAGCGGCTCGGCGGTCGCGGTGGCCACCGGCCAGGCCGACCTCGCGTACGGCACCGACACCGCCGGCTCGATCCGCAACCCGGCGGCCTGTTGCGGCGTCGTCGGGCTGAAGCCGACCTGGGGGCACCTGTCGCTCGATGGCATCTGGCCCCTGGCTCCGTCGATGGACACCGTCGGCCCATTGGCCCGCTCGGTGGCCGGGGTGGCCCACGGCCTCTCCCTGCTCGACCCCGCCTTCGACCATCGCGGGCGGCGGGCCCCAGCCGATGCGGTCGGCCGGATCCGCCTGCCCGACACCGATCCGGCCATCGACGACGCCATCGACCGAGCGTTGGCCGCCGCCGAGCTCACGGTGATGGAGATCGACCTGCCGGGTTGGGCCGCGGCCAACGACGCCGGGATCACGCTCTTGCTGGGCGAGGCACTGCTCTCGAACGCGGCGCTCTGGCCGCACCATCACCGCGGTGTGGGCGAGGACGTGGCCGCCCGGTTCACCGCGGCCGAAGCGATCGGCCCGGCCGTGCTCGGCGACGCCCGCGCCCACCGGCTGGCCTGGCGAGCCGAGCTGGCCGAGCGGTTCGCGGACGTCGAGGTGCTGGCCCTGCCGACCATGCTCCGCTTCCCGCCCCGCCTCGACGAGCGTCCGATGCCCCCGAACCCGGCCGCGATCGCCGTCAGCCTGTCGGGCCACCCGGCGACCGCCCAGCCGATCCCGACCGACCGCGCGCTGCCGGCCAGCCTCCAGCTGATCGCCCCCGACCACCACGAGGCGCTGCTGCTGGCCACCGCCGCCCGGATCGAGGCCGCCGTCGCCCCCGCGTGACGCCCGACGCCCGACGCCCGACGGCCCGCGACGCCCGACGCCCGACGCCCGACGCCCGACGGCCCGCGACGCTTGACGGCGCCGGACCGAGCGACCCTTCAGTTGAGCGGCCCGGCCGGTCACCGGGGAGGCACGGTCAGGATCTGGCCGGCGGGGGTCCTCGGCGATCGGCGAGGTACCAGCGCCAGGCCGCACCGCACCACAGAACGAGGTCCACCGCGCAGACGAGCCAGAACGCGAGGCTCCGCCAGGTTGCGATGAGCAAGGCCGCCGTGACCAGCGTCCAGACGACGGAGACGGTCGCCCGCTCTCGCCCGCGCCAGGGCGAGCGAGCGACGTCCATCCAGGTGTCGAGCGTCCAGGTCATCGGCAGTAGCCGCCGCCGTAGATGTCCGGCCAGATGACGAGCGGGACCACGCTCGGGGGCCAGGTGAGCTTCACCTTGAGGCACATGTGGCGAGACTGCGCGCGGTTGGCTTGGATCCAGACCGCCGTGGCATGCGCGGCGCATGCCGCGCCGAGGAACGGGGCGGCGGGCCCGGCGTGGGCCGCGAGCATGAGGCACGCCGGGATGGCACCCGAGGCCAGCGTCGCGTCGGTCGTCTCCCTCCGGTCGAAGTAGACGGTCGCCGTGATCCAGCCATGGGTGAAGTGCGCGCGGGCGGTTCGACCTCGTGCGGGCAGCACCGGGCGGATGGGCCCGGCGCGCGGGCCGGCCGTCGGTCCTGCTGCTGCAGGTCGGGCAGCACCGCTGAACAGGACGACGATCGCCAGGGCCACCAGTGGTCGGGTGGCGCGACAACGGACCATTGGATGCTCCTTCCGTGCATCCCCCCGACGCCGGGCCCACTGCGTCAGGGTTGTACCCCTCTCGACCCGCCGCACAAACGCCCCACCCGCGGTGGTTGTGAGCGGCGCGGCGCGGGCGCAACGCGCCAAACGAGAACGCGTTCTAGTGTGCGGCTGTTCGGGACGAGGGAGCGGTCATGGCACAGCAGGACCTGGGGAGCGGCAAGACCGGCGAGCGGCCGGTGCGGCTGGGCGGCGCCCTGGTGACGATCGTGGAGCCGCACCGGGGCCACGAGGTCGCCTACAACCGCTGGTACGAGCGGGATCACTTCTACGCCGGCTGCATGATCGGCGCGTGGACGATCAGCGGCGCCCGCTACGTGTGCACCCGCGACCTCAAGGCGCTGCGCTACCCGGAGGCCTCACCCGTGGTGCCCGACCCGCTGGGCGGCTCGTACCTGGCCCTCTACTGGGTGCTCGCCGGCGGCTTCGGGCCGTGGATCCGCTGGGGCACCGAGCAGGTGCAGTGGCTCATCGAGCAGGACCGGATGTTCCCGCACCGCGACCACGTCCACACGCTGATGTACAAGTTCCGCACCGAGTTCGAGGAGCCCGACGGCGTGCCCGTGGAGCTGGCGCTCGACCACCGCTCGCCGTACGTCGTGCTCGTGGTCGGCCAGCCCGCCGCCGGGGTCGACCTCGACACCGTCGACGCCTGGTTCCGCGCCCGCCCGCAGCTCGGCGTCGTCGGCGCCGAGCTCACCGCCATCCCGATGGCGGCCGGCGCGCCGAGCGACGTGCCGCGCGACGACGCCGTCGACCGGTTCTGCCAGCTCTGGTTCGTCGACGACGAGATCCGCGACGTGTGGGACGACCGGTTCGCCGGCCTCGGCCACGAGTTCGCGGCCGCTGGCCTTGGCGAGCTCGTGTTCGTCTCGCCGTTCCGGGCCACGGTCCCCGGCACCGACACCTACACCGACCAGCTGTGGTGAACACTCGCCACGACGGCCCACCAACCATCTGACGACCCGTCAGGTCAGGGGTAGCACGCGATCATGCAGGACTTCCCGAAGATCATCTCCGTCGATGATCACGTCATCGAGCACGCCACCGTGTGGCAGGACCGCCTCCCCGAGAAGTACCAGGACGTGGGTCCCCACGTCGTGCAAGAGCGCGGCATCATGCAGTTCGTGGGCGGCAACTTCAGCTACCGGCCCGACCCCGAAGGCGATCGGTGCGACTGGTGGCTCTTCGAGGACAAGCGGGTGCCGCAGACCCGGCTGTCCGCCGCCGCGGGCTTCGACCGCGACGAGGTCAAGGTCACCGGCATCACCTACGAAGAGATGCGGCGCGGCTGCTGGGATCCAGTGGCCCGGCTCGAGGACATGGACGTCAACCACACCGAAGCATCGCTGGCGTTCCCGAGCTTCCCGCGGTTCTGCGGCCAGACGTTCATGGAGGCCACCGACAAGGATCTGGCCGACCTCTGCGTCAAGGCATACAACGACTGGATGGTGGACGAGTGGTGCGCCGGATCCGGCGGCCGGCTCATCCCGCTGATCATCATCCAGCTGTGGGACGTCCAGCTCGCGGCGCAGGAGATCTACCGCAACGCTGAGCGCGGCGTGCACGCCGTGTGCTTCAGCGAGATCCCGCCGTACCTCGGCCTTCCGTCGATCCACAGCGACTACTGGGACCCGTTCTTTCGCGCCTGCGAGGAGACCAAGACCACCATCAACATGCACATCGGCTCGTCGTCGAAGATGCCGTCCACATCTGCTGACGCGCCGGCCGCCGTGGGCTCCACGCTGACGTTCGGCAACGCCATGTCGTCGCTGACCGACTGGCTTTTCAGCGGCAACCTGGTGAAGTTCCCCGAGCTCACCATCGCGTACAGCGAAGGCCAGATCGGGTGGATTCCCTACATCCTCGAGCGGGCCGACAAGGTCTGGGAGGACAACCGGGCATGGGGCGGGGTCGCCGGCATCGTGACCGAGCCCCCGAGCACCTACTACTACCGCCAGGTGTACGGCTGCTTCTTCGACGACGTGCACGGGCTTGCCAGCCTCGACGTGGTGGGCGAGGACAACATCACGTTCGAGACCGACTACCCGCACTCGGACTCGACGTGGCCGCACACGCTCGAGACGGCCAAGAAGCTGATGGGTCACCTGCCGACCGAGACCATCTACAAGCTGGTCCGCGGCAACGCCATCAAGATGCTGCACCTCGACTTCGACCGCTGACGAGCCATCCGGTCGCGACGCGGGCAGGCCCCGAGCACCATCGGCGACCGTGCAGGGACGCCCTCGCTCGCTGACGTGCACGGAGAACCGCCGTGTCGGCGGCGAACGGCGCGGGAACCCTTCCACGACATCAACGTCGTGGAGGACAAAAGATGTCAGCCCATCGCGGGAGAAGTCCCGCCTCAAACCTCGTGACCTTCGGGCTCACCGTTGCGTCGTGCGGATGCGCATTCGTGCTCTCGGCGCCATCGGCCGGCGCGATCAACCCGTGTGAGACGGCGACGCCGCCCGAAGGCTGCCCGCCTCTGCACGCGCACCCGCCGCGTCGCCCGCCACCTCCGGTCGCACCGGAGATCTACCAGTTCGCCGTCACCCCCGGGGCCTGGACCGGCTGGGTCGACGTCTCCTTCCAGCGCATCCGGCTCGACCCCTACACGACCGGCTTCCAGGGCAAGCCGGGCTCGCCGGCACGGGGCTATGTCGGCCACGTCGAGTGCTCCAACGGCAGTGCAACGTCGGCGCCGGCCAAGGTCGATCTCGACCCGGGCGCTCCGGTCCATCGTGGTCCCGACGGCAGGTTGGAGGGCACCAAGGTGATGGTCGTCCCCCAGCTGCAGGTCGACATGCCCGCCGCCAACCCGGCGTCGTGGTGCAAGGCATGGGTGTCCACGCCACCCGACACCAAGTCGTCGATCGACCGCTCCCGCACCCGCATCGACGAGCGACTGGGCGATCCGCTCGCCGTGACCATCGAGGCGAAGGTCGAGCAGGTCACATGACCGGGTCAGGAGCCCGCTGGTTGCGGGCAAGGTGCGTCGCCACGACCGCGGCGTTGGCGGTCTCAGGCATCGGGCTCGGCGCGTCCCGGGCCGCGGCCATCAACCCGTGCGACACCGCGAATCCCCCCGAAGGTTGCCCGCCATCGCACCCACATCCCAAGCCACCGGCACCCTCGCCAGCCCCTCCATGGAGGGTCGCCGAATTCGACCCAGAGCAGGGCGATGTCGTGCACGGCGTGAGGTTCAGGCACGACTTGCTCCCGGAGTTCTCCGCCTCGTTCGCCGACGTGCGGCTCGACGCGGAATCCGCGAAGGCCGTCGGCGACGTCGACACGGTCGCCACTGGCTACTTCGGCAAGGTGTCGTGCAAGGACGTCCGCTTCAAGCGAAAGGGTGGCGCCTGGATCGTGGATCCGACCAGCCTGCGCGAGGACGGGCCGCTCACCACCTCGACCGCGGCCGCGATCGTGCGCCGCGGCCCTGGAGGCGAGAAGGCGCTCACCATGCCGCCGCTGCGGGTCGTGCTGGGGGCGTACGGCGTCGTCGACAGCGTGTACCACGTGCCGAAGATCTGCTTCGCCAAGCTGGTCACGCCCGAGCACCGCGCCCCGACCATCGCGTCGTGGAGCGCCAACCAGAGCGGCGGCCACTGGTACTACGACTTCACGGTCTCGGTGGCCGCCACCTGGTGAGCGATGCCGCGGGGGTGGGCAGCCCATCGTTGTGAGAGATGTGTGACATCCGCGCGGCTCCATCAGGCGATGGGCCGGGTACCGTCCAAGGTCCATGGCCGACCACGTCGATCGAGAAGCGCACGACCACCTCTGGCCCGATCGGCCGATGGATCTGCTGACCGACGCCCGCGCCTGGACGGTCGCCGCCTTGGTGGCGAGCTACGTGATCGTGCGGCGCCTTCGACGCACCGTCGGCAGCATCCCCGCCGCGTTGCCCCGCCCGCACCTCTAGCGGCCGACGCCCTGCCGCCGCCCCCGCCGTGCCGGCGGCGGAACTAGAACGCGTTACAGTTCTGCCCATGGCGAGCGAGTACGGGCTGCTGATCGGAGGGGCGTGGGTCGACGCCGGTGACGGCGGCTACGACATCGTCAACCCCGCCAGCGAACAGGTCGTGGGCGAAGCGCCGAACGCCTCGGTCGCCGATGCCGACGCCGCGTGCGCGGCGGCCAAGGCGGCGCAGCCCGGCTGGGCACGGACCTCGCCCGAGGAGCGCTGCGCCCTGCTGGCCAAGGCTGCAGACCTGCTCGACGCCCGGCGCGACGAGCTGGTCGCGTTGCTGCAGGCCGAGACCGGCGCCACCATGCGCGTGGCCAAGACGCTGCAGGTCCCGCAGGCCGCGACCCGCTTCCGCCGCTACAGCCAGGTCGAGTCGAACATCGTGCCGCTGCCGCCGGCCGTCATGCCCACCACGCCGCTCGCGCCCGGCGGCATCATCGGGGCGCTCGAGCACCGGGCACCGGTCGGCGTCGTGGCCTGCATCGCGTCCTACAACTTCCCGATGACCAACATGGCCGGCAAGCTCGCGCCGGCGCTGGCGATGGGCAACACCGTGGTCGTGAAGCCGGCGTGGCAGGACCCGCTGGCCGTGATCCGCATGTGCGAGGTCTTCGCCGAGGCGGGGTTCCCGCGCGGGGTGGTCAACGTCGTGTCTTCCAAGACCGTCGAGCCGGCCGAGGCGCTCGTGGCCTCGCCCGCCGTCGACATGGTGTCGTTCACCGGCTCGACCGCCGTCGGCTGTCGCATCGCCGAGGTCGCGGGCCGGGGCATGAAGCGGCTGCTGCTCGAGCTGGGCGGCAAGGGTGCGGCCATCGTGTTCGACGACGCCGACCTGGGCGACGTGCTCGCCAACGTGTCGAGCACGTGGACGTTCCACTCGGGCCAGATCTGCACTGCGCCCACGCGCCTCGTGGTCCAACGGGGCGTCTACGACGAGGTCGTGGCGAAGCTCGCCGGCATGGCCGGGCACCTCAAGGTCGGCGACCCGCTCGAGCGCGACACGGTGGTCGGGCCGGTCATCACCGGCGCCCACCGCGATCGGGTCGAGGGGTTCGTGCGCTCCGCGCTCGACGAGGGGGCCACCGTGGTGGCCGGCGGGAAGCGGCCCCAGCTCGATCGCGGGTTCTACGTGGCGCCCACCCTGCTCGCCGACGCCACGAACCAGATGCTCGCCGCCCGCGAAGAGATCTTCGGCCCGGTCATCGTGGCCATCCCGTTCGACGACGACGACGAGGCCATCGCCATCGCCAACGACAGCCCCTACGGCCTGTACGACTACGTGTTCTCCGCCGACAGTGCCCGGGCCATGACCGTGGCCAAGCAGCTGCAGGCGGGCAACGTCGGCATCAACACCCTGCAGCGCAATCACGAGGCGGCGTTCGGCGGCTTCAAGCACAGCGGGGTCGGGCGCGACGGCGGGTCGTGGGGCTTGCACGCGTACAGCGAGATGCAGTCGATCATCTGGAAGGGATGACGCCGGCGCCGGGGCGACCCAGCTGGCCACCGGATCCCAACCCGGTCCGAGATGTTTGGAAGCCGAGGAGGCTGATGTGAAGGCCATCGTGTGGACCGGGCAGCTCGAGGTGCGCGACGACGTGGAGGTGCGCGACCCGCGGGCCCATGAGGTGCGCGTCCGCGTCCACGCGGCGGGGCTGTGCCACAGCGACGTCAGCGTGGTGGACGGGACGATCCCGTTCCCCACGCCCGCGGTCATGGGCCACGAAGGGGCCGGCGTGGTCGAGGCGGTCGGCGACGCGGTGCGGAAGGTGCACGTCGGCGACCACGTGGTGCTGACCACGCTCGGCAGCTGCGGCCAGTGCGCCGCGTGCGATCGGGGCCAGCCCACCCACTGCCGTGACACGGCCGGCAAGATCCACGCACCGTTCAGGGTGGCGGGGGAGCGGGCCTTCCAGTTCGCCAACGCGGGGGTGTTCGCCGAGACGACCGTCGTGAGCGAGTCCCAGGCGGTGGTCATCGATCGCGACGTGCCCTTCTCGTCGGCGTGCCTCATCGGCTGTGCCGTGGTCACGGGCGTCGGCGCCGTGTTCAACCGGGCCAAGCCGACGCACGGGCAGTCGGCCCTGGTGATCGGGCTGGGCGGCATCGGCCTCAACGTCATCCAGGGTCTGCGCCTGTCGGACGCGCTCCCGATCATCGCCGTCGACACCAACCCGGCCAAGGAGGCCGCTGCTCTCGAGTTCGGCGCGACCCACTTCATCTGCGCCGGTCCCGACGTCGACACCGCCGCCGCGGTGCGCGAGATCTGCCCGACCGGCGTCGACCACGCGTTCGAGTGCGTCGGCCACCCGGGGCTCGTCCGCCAGGCCATCGACCTGCTCGACTGGGGCGGCTCGTGCGTGCTGCTCGGCGTGCCCAAGTTCGGCACCGAGGCCAGCTTCGTGATCAACACGCTCTACAACGACAAGTCGATCCTCGGCTGCCGCTACGGCAGCACCCGGCCGCACCACGACATCCCCATGCTCATCGCGCTCTACAAGGCCGGCCGGCTCAAGCTCGACGAGCTCGTGTCGGGCACGTACGCGCCGGCCGACGTGCAGCAGGCGCTCGACGACATGCACGCCGGCAAGCTCAACCGCGCCGTGCTCACCTTCGCCTGAGCCTCAGGGGATCTCGACGAGCTCGATGCCCGCCCCGAGGCGCTTCGCTCGATACATGGCCTGATCGGCATGGCCGAGCAGCGTGCGACTGTCGATCGACGCGTGGGAGGTAGAGGCGCCGCCGATCGACACGGCGACGTGCTCTTCCTGCTCGCCGAGGAGCATCGGCTTGGCGACGGCGTCGGCGAGGCGCTCGGCCATGCGATGGATCTCCGGCAGCGTGCCGCCTTCGCAGACCAGCACGAACTCGTCGCCGCCGATGCGCGCCGCGGTGTCGGTGGCCCGGACCGTGTGGCGGATGCGCTCGGCCACCTCCACCAGGACCTTGTCGCCGGTGGCGTGGCCGCGCTCGTCGTTGATGGACTTGAACTGGTCGAGGTCGAGGTACAGCGCGGTGACCGCGCCCCCGTTGCGCCGCATGCGGGCCAGCGCGAACGCCAGGCGGTCCAGCAGCAGGGCTCGGTTCGGCAAGCCGGTGAGCGGGTCATGCGTGGCGCGGCGGGTGAGCTCGGCGGCCGCCTCGCGTTCGGTGGTGATGTCATCGAACGTGGCCACCCAGCCGAGCGTCGTCCCGTCGGTGCGCATGGCGTGGAACCGGGCCCGCACCCATCGGTCGTGACCGAGCACGTCGATCCGGCCGGTCGCGCTGGCGTGGGTGCCGGTGCTCACGGCCCGCTCGGCCGTGGCCGCCATCTCGGCGCGGTCCTCGGGGTGGACGACCTGGAGCCAGCCCGTGCCGAGCAGGCGATCGACATCGCTCCAGAACAGCTCGATGGCGGCGGGGTTGGCGTACTCGACGTGCCCGAGCGCGTCGGCGGCGAGGATGCCCGAGGTCATCACCGTGGCCAGCAGCTCGAAGCGGTCGGCTCCTAGGGACGTCGGCGCGGCGGGCAGGGGCTCGTCGGTCCTCGGGCACATCCCCGGAAGGCTACTGGCGGCCGCCGGGCACGACGGCTCATCCTGCCTCGGCGCTCGACCGCTCCGACCGCTCGGGCCGCCTGGCCGCGGCGCTGGACGTCTCGCTCGGCAGCGGCGCAAGCTCGCACCACACGACCTTGCCGGGTGGCCGGGGCTCGACCCCCCAGGCGACGGTCAGGGCATCGACGATCAACAGGCCGCGCTGACCGATCGCGCCTGGCGCCGGCGTGCGCTGGAGCACGGGCTCACCGCCACCGCGGTCGCGCACCTCCAGCCGGAGGTTGCCGGCGGCGGTGACGCTGACGGTCACCTCGACGTCGCCCGCCTCCCGCTGCATCGCGTTGGCGACCAGCTCGCTGGTGGCGAGGGCCAAGTCCGCCTCGAGCACGCGCAGGTCCAGCAGGTCGGCGGCGTCGCGCACGAACCTGCGGATCGGCGCGAGATCGTCCATGTCGCCGTTCGAGACGAGATGCAGGCGACGGACGGTCACACGCCGCGCCGAAGGAGGCGCGTCGTTGGGTGCTGGTTCGCCACCATCGGCCCCGAACTACCCCATCGGCCACACGATAGAAGTGCGTGGCCGATGGGGTGCCCCGCCGGGATCGAGCTACGCGAGGAGGAGGAAGCGCAGCCCGTCCGGCCGGCCGAGCCCGGTGACGTCGTCGTAGCCGGGCAGGGTCTTGATGGTGAGCCCGGGCGCGTCGAACGTGCGGATCGAGGTGACGATCCCGGCACGGTCGTCGAGCCCGTTGGCGAAGTCCTTGCGGATGACCGCGCCGTCGACGTGGGTGACGTCGGTGATGCCGGAGCGGCCCTTGGACGAGTAGAGGGTCGGGTTGACGAACCCATGGTGCACGTGGGCGACCTGATCGCTGAGCGCCATGATCCCGGCGAAGACCGGGCTGGACAGGCTGGTGCCGCCGATGCGGTGCTCGTCGTAGTGCACCCCCTCCGGGAACGTCTGGGTGACGCCGATGCGCATGCCCGTGTTGGGGTCGCCGACCACCGAGACGTCGGGGACGACGCGGCCGCGGGCCTCGCCGGTCTGGTTCTTCCGGGCCAGCGCGTCGGGCACCACGCCCCGCTGGTAGAAGGGCTGGGCGAAGTTCCGGCTGGTGCCACCGCCGGATCCGTAGAGGAACGCGCCGGGTGGCGCCGGCGCCCACGTGATGGCGCCCAACGTGCTCCGGTTGGTCTCCCAGCCCGTCTCGATCGCAGGGCGTCCGCCGCGGTCGATGCCCAGGCTGGTGCCGCCGACGGCGGTGACCCAGGGGCTGGCGGCCGCGAAGTCCGGCGTCGGCTTGCCGCCGAACCGCGCCGCCTCGTCGCCGTTGTCGCCCGACGCGAAGTACACGCCGATGCCGCTGAGGGCGGCCTGGATGCTGATGTCCTGGAACGCCTGGACCTCGGCCGCCGGCAGGTCCTCACCGACGTTGCCGTAGGAGTTGCTGATGATCTGCGCCAAGCGCCGGGACACGACCTCGTTGAGCGCCTTGTCGAGCGAGAGGTCCTGGCAGTCGGAGCCGCCCACGTAGACGATGCCCGCGCCCGGAGCCACCGCATGGACGGCCTCGACGTCGAGGGTCTCCTCGCCGTACCAGCCGGCGGCGTCGCAGCCGCCGGGGCCTTCGAGGCTGGGGTTGGGCGGGAACAGGACCTGGCTGAACTGTGCGGCGCGCAGCGGATGGGCCGGATCGTGGCGCTTGGCGTAGGTGCGGGCGTCGGCGAAGACGGTAGGGGAGGCGAAGGCGTCGATGATGGCGACCTTCGTGCCCCGGCCGTCGAAGCCGATCGCCGTGCCCTTGGCGAGCCCGTACGCGGCGCGCAGCTGGGGCGGCGTGTAGCCGCAAGGAGCGAGCGGAAGGGGCCGCGGGTAGCCGCCGAACGGGGGAGACAGCGGGTCGACCTGCTCGCCGTAGAAGTCGGCGCAGGGCACGCCGTTGCGATAGCCGCCGGCCGGCGGCACGACGCGGCCGCCGGCATGCGACCCACCCTGCGGACGGGGGGCGCGGTCGGGATCGGGGCCGATGGAGAGGGGGTGCATCAGCTCGAGGGCCTGGTCGACCCCGATGACCCCGGAGATCGCCGGAGCCAGCTCGGCCGGCACCGAGAGCGGCCGATCGGCGGCGCGCAGCTGGCGACCCTGGACGGCGTACAGCCCGAGGTGCACCCCGAAGGCCCGCTCGACCGCGGCGGCGGTGCCGGTGGCCTCGACGAACTGCCGGTTGGGCGGGACGTAGCCGGCCTGGACGGCGTTGCGCTGCAACCACCCGCGGACGGCGTCGACCGCGCTGGTGGTGGGAGCGAAGCGGGCGAGGACGGCGGCGGGCGACAGGTAGTGGCGGTAGGTGGCGCGGCCCGGCTCGGACACCGCGCGGGCCGCGGCCTCGGCACCGGCCCGGTCACGCAGGTTGAGGTACACCCGCAGGCGGAGCCGCTGGGCGGGCGGGACTGGCGTTCGGTGATTGCGCCCGGTGGCCCATGCCGGCTCTGAGCCGGGGACGAGCGTGCGGCTGAGCGCGGTTGCCGGGCGGGCGCCGAGGCCTCCGGCAGCGGCGCACAACGCGAGGACGAGCAGGAGGGAGCAGCTTCGCTTGGCCACGGATGACCACCTTTCCGAGGGACCCCCTCGACGCCCCCAGGCGTGCCCCGCTGAGAGTGGTTCTCAAACACCTCAGGCGGGTGGCTCGCAGCGGTCGTCAGTCGGCGGTGGCGACCGGCGCGGCCTCGCCGGTCTGCACCCGCCACAGCGCGGCGTAGAGGCCGCCGAGCTCGACGAGCTCCTCGTGGGTGCCCGCCTCGATCACCCGGCCGGCCTCGAGCACGTGGATGCGATGGGCGTGGCGCACGGTCGAGAGGCGGTGCGCGATCACGAGCGTCGTGCGGCCTTCGGCCACCTTCGCGAGCGACCGCTGGATCGCGGCCTCGGTCTCGTTGTCGACCGCCGACGTCGCCTCGTCGAGCACGAGGACGGCCGGGTCGCGCAGGATGGCCCGGGCGAGCGTGAGCCGCTGGCGCTGGCCGCCCGACAAGCGCTGGCCGCGCTCGCCGACGATCGTGCTGTAGCCGTCGGCGAGGGCCTCGATGAACTCGTGCGCCTCGGCCAGCTGCGCGGCGCGGCGCACCTCGTCGTCGGTCGCGTCGGGGCGGCCGTACGTGAGGTTCTCACGCACCGTGCCCTGGAAGAGGAACACGTCCTGGCTCACGAAGCCGAGTGCGTCGCGGAGCGACGCGAACGTGAGGTCGGTGATCGGGTGGTCGTCGAGGGTGATCGCGCCACCGGTCGGCTCGTACAGGCGCAGGAGCAGCTTGACGATCGTGCTCTTGCCGGCTCCGGTCGCGCCGACGATGGCGTGGGTCTCGCCCGCCGGCACGTCGAGGTCGAGGCTGTGCAGGACCTGGCCGCCCTCGGACCCGTAGGCGAAGCGCACGCCGTTGAACCGCACCGCGCCGCGCACGGGCGTCGGCAGCTCGTGCGCGCCGGCGCGATCTGCGGGCTGACCTCGAGCAGGCCGAAGATCCGCCGCGACGACGCCATCGCCCGCTGGTACAGGTCGAGCGTCTCGCCGAGGCGCGTGAGCGGCCACAGCAGCCGCTGCGTCATGTACACGAGCACGGAGAACAGGCCGACGTCGAGCGTGCCCCGCAGCGCGGCGCGACCGCCGAACAGCAGCGTCATCGTGAACCCGGCGAGGATCGCGGTGCGGATGAGCGGGATGAACGCGGTGGAGAGGCGGATGGCGTCGTTGTTCGCCTCGCGGTAGTGCTGGCTGTCGGCCCGGACGCGCTCGACCTCGCGGTGCTCGGCGGTGAACGCCTTGATCGTGGCGATGCCGCCGAGGTTGTTGGTGAGCGTGTCGGCGATGCGTCCGGCCGCGTCGCGCACGGCGTCGTACTTGGGCTGCAGGCGCTTCTGGTAGAGCAGCGACCCGGCGATGATCACGGGGATCGGCAGGAACGCGAGCACGGTGAGCTTCGGTGAGATCACCGCGAAGGTGATGCCGACGAACACGACGTTCATCGCGGTGGTGATGATGTCGTGGGCGCCGACGTCGAGGAAGCGCTCGAGCTGGTTGACGTCGTCGTTGAGGACCGCCATCAATCCGCCGGATGAGCGGTCCTCGAAGTACGCCATCTCGAGGTTCTGCACGTGCGCGTAGGCCTCCATGCGCAGGTCGTGCTCCAAGGTCTGGGCCAGGTTCCGCCAGGTGACCCGGGCGACGTACTCGGTGATCGACTCGGCCAGCCACACCACCACGGTGATCACGGCGAGCACCGTCAGCTGCTCGAAGCGGTCCTGGATGCCGAACAACCGACCGACGAACGACTGGCCCTTGTTCACCACCACGTCGACGGCCGCGCCGATCAGCAGCTCCGGCGCCACGTCGCACGCCTTGTTGAGGGTGGAGAAGATGGTGGCCAGGATCACGCCCCGGCGGTGCCGCCGAGCGTGGCGCCACAGCTCTCGCAGCGGGGCGGTGGGCGACACGGGGATCGTCGTGCCGGCAAGGTCGGACATGACGGGACGATAGAGGGAGCGCCGGTCCCCTAACATCTGACGGTTCGTCAGAAAGCGACACGGAGGCAGAGCAACCGATGGGAATCCTCGACGGCAAGGTGGCGATCGTGACCGGTGCCGGGCACGGCATCGGGCGGGGTCACGCCATGGAGCTGGCCAAGCACGGGGCCAGGGTCGTGGTCAACGACCTCGGCGGATCGGTCACGGGCGAGGGCCAAGGGCGCGATGCCGACCTCACCGTCGAGATCATCAAGGCGCGCGGGGGCGACGCCGTCGCCAACTACGAGGACGTGGCTGACCACGAGGGTGCCGGGCGGATGGTCGCGCAGGCCGTCGATGCCTTCGGCCGCCTCGACGTGCTCGTGAACAACGCCGGCATCGTGCGGGACAGCGCCATCTGGAACATGGCCGACTCGGACTTCGACGCGGTCATGCGCGTGCACGTGAAGGGCACCTGGTCGCCGAGCCACTGGGCGGCCCGTCACTGGCGCGAGCGGGCGGCGGCCGGCGAGGTCTTCACCGGCCGGATCATCACGACCACGTCCGGTGCGGGCCTGTTCGGCAACTTCGGCCAGACCAACTACGCCACAGCCAAGGCCGCCATCGCTGGGCTCACGCAGACGCTCAGCCTCGAGCTGTACCGCTTGGGCGTGACCGTGAACTGCGTCGGGCCGGCCGCGGCCACCCGCATCACCGGCACGATGCCCGGCGCGCCGGAGGTCATCGAGGCCGACGACGTGCCCGACGGCGAGTGGAACCGGATGGACCCCGCCGTCTCGTCACCGCTGGTGGCATGGCTCGCGAGCGACGAGTCGCAGCTCGTCACCGGCCAGATCATCCGGGCCGTCGGCGAGGACATCATCCTCATGCAGGGCTGGTCGAACGGTCCGACCATCAGCAACGGCGGCCAGCGCTGGGATGCCGCCAAGCTCGGCAGCCAGCTCGCGACCGACGTGTTCGGCACCCGGGCGCCCGGTCTGCGGTACTGACCCCCTCGAACTGGGCGGGGTTGCGGTCGTCCTGGCGACCCCATCTCCGCCCAGTAGCTGACACCCATGGAACTGGGCGGGGTTGCGGTGGTCGTGGCGACCGAATCTCCGCCCAGTTCGACGGGGTCGGCGGTGGTCGGCGGGACCTGACGGTCCGTCAGGTAGCTTGGCGGGCGCCATGGATCTCCGGTTCAGCGACGAGGACGAAGCGTTCCGGGCTGAGGCCCGGCACTGGCTCGAGGAGCAGCTGACCGGTCCGTTCGCCGACGTGCGGGGCCGCGGTGGGCCCGGCGACGAGCACGCGCAGTTCGCCGAGCGGCTGGCCTGGGAGCAGCACCTCGGACGCAACGGCTGGACCTGCGTCGGCTGGCCCAAGGAGCACGGCGGGCGCGGGCTCTCGTTGCACCAGCAGGTGATCTGGTTCGAGGAGTACGCCCGGGCCGCGGGGCCCGGCCGGCTGGGGCACATCGGCGAGGGCCTCGCCGGGCCGACGATCATCGCCTTCGGGGACGCGGATCAGCAGCAGCGATTCCTGCCCGGCATCGTCGCCGGCACCGAGCTGTGGTCGCAGGGCTACAGCGAGCCGAACGCCGGCTCCGACCTCGCCAACGTCGCGACCCGCGCCGAGCTGGACGGCGATGCGTGGGTGATCTCGGGCCAGAAGGTGTGGACGTCGCTCGCGCACTCGGCCGACTGGTGCTTCGTGCTGGCCCGCACGAACCGCGACGCGCCCAAGCACCGGGGCTTGTCCTACCTCCTCGTGCCCCTGCGCCAGGAGGGCGTCGAGATCCGGCCGATCCGCCAGCTGACCGGCACCTCCGAGTTCAACGAGGTGTTCTTCGACGGGGCCCGCACCGCGGCTGCCAACGTGGTCGGCGGGGTCGACAACGGCTGGAAGGTCGCCATGGGCACGCTCGCGTTCGAGCGGGGGGCGTCGACCCTGGGCCAGCAGCTGGCCTTCCGCAACGAGCTCGACGCCGTGATCGACGCGGCCCGCGCCAACGGCCGCAGCCACGACCCGACCATCCGTCAACGCCTCGCCCGCGCGCATGGCGAGCTCGAGATCATGCGCTGGAACACGCTGCGCGTCCTCTCGCACGCGGCCGGCGGCGAGGTGCCGCGGTCGGCGATGATCACCAAGCTCTACTGGGCGTGCTGGCACCGCGAGCTCGGCAACCTGGCCATGGACGTGCTCGGCCCGCATGCCGAGCTGGCCGAGCCGGAGCGCGGCTACGAGCTGACCGCCCGCCAGCGCCTGTTCCTGTTCACCCGGTCCGACACGATCTATGCCGGGTCGAACGAGATCCAGCGCAACATCATCGGCGAGCGCGCCCTCGGGCTGCCGCCCGAACCGAAGTCCTGACCACCCGAGGAGCCCGCGTGCCCAACCCGCCACCCGACTACGTGCCCGGCCACGGCCTGCTGACCGGCAAGACGGTGGTGGTCACCGCCGCGGCCGGCACCGGCATCGGTTCGGCGGTAGCCCGCAAGGCCATCGAGGAGGGCGCCCGCGTCCTCATCAGCGACGCGCACGAGCGGCGCCTGGACGACACCGCGGGCCGGCTGGCCGACCAGACCGGCACCCGCCCGGCGACCGCGGTCTGCGACGTCACCGTGGACGACGACGTGCGCGCTCTGGTCGACGCCGCGGTCGACACGCTGGGCGGCATCGACGTGCTGATCAACAACGCCGGCCTCGGGGGAAGCGCACCGATCGTGGACATGACCGACGAGCAGTGGTCGCGCGTGCTCGACGTGACGCTCACCGGCACGTTCCGCTGCACACGCGCCGCGCTCCGCCACATGCAGCCGCGAGGGCGCGGCGTCATCGTCAACAACGCCTCGGTCCTCGGCTGGCGGGCGCAGCCCGAGCAGGCCCACTACGCCGCGGCCAAGGCCGGGGTGATGGCGCTCACCCGCTGCGCCGCGCTGGAGGCCGCGCCGTTCGGCGTGCGGGTGAACGCCGTGGCGCCGAGCCTGGCGATGCACTCGTTCCTCGCGAAGGTCACCACCGACGAGCTGCTGGCCGAGCTCACCGGCCGCGAGGCGTTCGGCCGCGCCGCCGAGCCGTGGGAGATCGCGAACGTCATGGTCTTCCTGGCCAGCGACTACTCGTCGTACCTGACCGGCGAGGTCGTCGCCGCGAGCAGCCAGCACGCATGAGGCGGTTCGGCATGCTCGGGTGGTCGCTGCGGGGCCGGCGCTGGAGGGGCGCGGCCGAGGTCAACACCGCGCCTGTCACCGTCCTCGACGGGCTCGACGCGGTGCGGGCTGCGGTCGGCCGGCACCTCGGGTTCAGCGGCTGGATCATGGTGACCCAGGAGCAGGTCGACCGCTTCGCGGGGGCCACCGGTGATCGCCGGTGGATCGACGTGGACGTCGAGCCGACGACCGCCGGGCCGACAATCGCCGAGTCGCCCCCCGGTGGACCGATCGCGCCCGAGCACCTGACGCTCGCGCTCTCCAACCTGTTCCTCCCGCAGATCGTGGACGTCCGGGGCTTCTCGCTCGGCGTCAACTACGGCATGGAGAAGGTGCGGTTCCCCACGCCGGTGCCGGTCGGCTCGCGGCTGCGCGGGGGTGCCACACTGCTGGCCGTGACCGACATCCCCGGCGGGGTGCAGACGATCATGCGCATCTCGATCGAGCTCGAGGGCAGCCTGGACTCGGTCTGCGTGATCGACAGCGTCAGCCGCTACCTGGCCTGACGGGCCGCCGTCCGCAGCGTGGTTCGGTTCGGGCGGAGGTGGCCACACGCGCGGCGCCGGGCGCGACACTTGTGGCGTGGCTGATGTGCACCAGTGCCCGTTCTGCGAGCTGATCTTCCCGAACATCCCCGAGCTGCAGTTCCACATCGCGATCGATCACCCCGACCGTGAGGTCCCCGACCGCGAGTACTGACCCCGGGTCAGCGCTTGAGGAGGACCGCAGAGCCGTGGCCGAACAGGCCCTGGTTGGCGGTCACGCCCACGGTGGCGTCGTCCACCTGACGACCGGTGGCCTGTCCTCGCAGCTGCCAGGTGATCTCGCACACCTGCGCGATGGCTTGCGCCGGCACGGCCTCGCCGAAGCAGGCCAGGCCACCGCTCGGGTTCACCGGGATGCGTCCGCCGAGGGACGTGTCGCCGTCGCGCAGCAGCCGCTCGGCTTCGCCCGGCTTGCAGAGGCCGATGTCCTCGTACCAGTCGAGCTCGAGTGCGGTGGACAGGTCGTAGACCTCCGCGACCGAGAGGTCGTCCGGACCGATGCCGGCCTGCTCGTACGCGGCGTGCGCGATCGAGGCCTTGAACGAGCGCTCGGGCGCACCGAGGACGGCAGCCGAGTCGGTCGCGATGTCGGGCAGGTCGATGATCGTGTTCGGGTACGTGGGCGTGACGGTGGAGATGCCGGCGATGCGCACGGGGTCGACGGCGTGGCGGCGGGCGTACGCCAGCGACGTCAGCACCACCGCGGCCCCGCCGTCGGACGTCGCGCAGATCTCGAGCAGCCGCAGCGGGTCGGCGACCATCGGTGAGGCGAGCACCTCGTCTTCGGTCACCTCCTTGCGGTAGCGGGCGTTCGGGTTGGCCAGCCCGTTGCGCGAGTTCTTGACCTTGACGTGGGCGAAGTCGGCGTCGGTCGCGCCGTAGAGGTCCATGCGCCGGCGGGCGGCCAGCGCGAAGTAGGTGGGGTTGGTGGCCCCGAGGAGGCGGAACCGCAGCCAGTCCGGATCGGTCGGGCGATCGCCCGCGTTGGGTGCGAGGAACCCCTTGGGCGTGGTGTCGGCGCCGACCACCAGCGCCACGTCGCACAGCCCGGCGAGGATCCGCGTGCGCGCCGCCTCCATGGCCGTCGCACCCGATGCGCAGGCCGCGTAGGACGAGGCGACCGGGCAGCCCGTCCAGCCGAGGGCCTGCGCGAACGTGGCGCCGGAGACGTAGCCGGGATAGCCGTTGCGCATGGTGTCGGCGCCCGAGACGAACCCGACGTCGGTCCACTCGATGCCGGCATCGGCAAGAGCGGCGTTCGCCGCCGCAACGCCGTACTCGACGAAGCTGCGCCCCCACTTGCCCCACGGGTGCATGCCGACCCCGAGCACCGCGACCTCGTCGACGGCCATCAGCCTGCTCCTCCCGCGGCGACCGGGCGCCACTTCCAGATCAGGTGGTCGTGGTCCTCGTCGCTGAACAGCGTGTCGAGCACGACCTCGACCTCGGTGCCGACCTGCAGGTCGTCGACCGTGACGCCGGCGACGACTTGGCCCAGCACGACGAGGCCCTCCTCGGCCAGCTCGACCGCCGCGATGCAGAAGGGCACGTGCCCCTCCTGCGGGGCGACGTAGGGGCTGGGTGGCGCGTACTGGGCGTCGGTGTAGCTCCACACCTTGCCGCGCCGCGACAGCGGCACGGTGGCGAACGCCGTGCTCGCGCACCGGGGGTTGCGGCAGAACGAACCGGCCGGTGGGAAGGCGTAGCTCCCACAGGCCGTGCAGCGGTCGCCCAGGAGGGCCGGCGTCTCGGCGTCGAGCGTGAACCACCCCTCGGCCCCGAGGGCCGGCACCCGTGTTCTCGTCATCCCAACTCCTGACGGTCCGTCAGATACAGCGCCTCACGTTACCGCGACGTCACGATGGCCGGGGCACGATGCGCTCGAGCGCCGGAAACGGCTTGTGCAGGCCGTCACCGAGGCGAAACAAGGACGAAACCTTGTGTCCGTACCTTCCCGTCCATGGACGTCGAGCTCGTACGGTGGCCGGCCGAGGAGATCAAGCTCGACGAGCTGAGGGGACTCGGCGTGGCCCGCTTGGTGCTGGTCGGGGAGGAGGTTCGGCCCCCGCTGCCGACCGACGCGCTGGAGGACTGGGTGCGGGTGCCCGCGTCCGAGGAGGACATCCAGGTGCGCATCCGGGTCCTCTCCGACCGGGCGCAGGCCGTGCTCGGCAAGGAGCCCGAGCTGGACGAGGCCGGGCTGCTGCGCCACGGCGGCCGCTGGGTGTCGCTCCCGCCGGTGGAGTACCGGCTGACGGGGGCGCTGCTGGACCGCTACCGGGCCGTCGTGAGCCGGGAGAGCCTGGCGCGCGCCGGTTGGCCGGACGGCATGCCGGGCCGCAACGTCCTCGACGTCCACATCGTGCGGCTCCGCCGCCGGTTGGCGCCGCTCGGGCTGGCCATCCGCACCGTCCGCAGCCGCGGCTACCTGCTGGAGGACGGCGGCTTGTAGCTCGCTCGGCGCCGCCGGCCGCGCTGGCGACGGGGTGCGGGCGCCGTGGCAGTAGAACAAGGCGCCATGAGCGACGCGGTGCTGCGGGGCGGGCGGGTGCTCGGGCCCGAGGGCTGGTGGGACGGCGACCTTGCGCTCGTCCATGGACGGGTGGCGGTCGGCCCGCCGACGGACGCACAGGAGCACGACGTGCGGGGGCTGCTGGTCGTGCCCGGGCTGGTCGACCTGCAGTGCAACGGTGGCATCGGGATCGATCTCGCCTCCACGCCCGAGCGCCTGTGGGAGCTCGGCGCCGCGCTCACGCGTTGGGGCGTCACGGCGTGGGCGCCGACGATCGTCTCCACGCCGGTCGGCGTCGTCGACCGGGCGCTGGCCGCCCTGCAGGCCGGACCGCCGGAGGGCTGGGTGGGCGCCGTGCCGGTCGGGCTGCACCTCGAGGGCCCGTTCCTGGCGCCGGCGCGCCGCGGCGCCCACCCGCGCGGCCTGCTGCGGACGCCGTCGCTGACCGAGGCCGCGGGGTGGTCACGCGAGGGCGGCGTCGCGATCGTCACGCTCGCGCCCGAGCTGCCGGGCGCCCTTGAGCTGATCGCCGACCTGGCCGGCCGGGGCGTCGTGGTCTCGATCGGTCATAGCGACGCCGACGCCGCGGTCGCGGAGGCGGCCGTCGAGGCGGGCGCGGCCTGGGTCACGCACCTCTTCAACGCGATGGCGCCGCTCCACCACCGCGGCCCGGGGCTGGTGGGCGTGGCGTTGACCGACGAGCGCCTCCACGTGGGGGTGATCGCGGACGGCGTGCACGTCGCGGCGCGGGTCGTCGACCTCGCGTGGCGGGCCGCTGGGCCGCGACTGACGCTGGTCACGGACGCCGTGGCCGCGCTGGGTCAGCCGCCCGGCGTCCATCGGCTCGGCAACGCCGAGATCGTGGTCACCGAGACCGACGTCCGGCTGGCCGACGGCACGCTCGCCGGCAGCAAGCTGTCGCTCGACCAAGCCGTCCGCAACCTGATCGGCATGACGGGCTGCTCGGTGGCCGCGGCGGTGCAGGCCGCGTCCGCGTCCCCCGCCGCCCTGCTCGACGACCCGAGTCGCGGCACCCTCGCACCGGGCGCCCGCGCCGACGTCGCCGTGCTCACCCCCGACCTCGAGGTGGTCGCCACGCTCGTCGCAGGCGAGGTTGCCTACGCCGCTCCTGGCGGACCGTTCGCCTGAGCCCGAGCGTGCACCGGGCCCGGTGTCAACGGCGTGCTCGCCAGCGGCCAGTGACCTGAGCGCGCCGCTCAGCCCTCCTGGAAGCGGTGGAGCTCGAGGCGCTCGCCGCCGCCGTGGACCACGACGTTGGCTCCGCTGACGAACGAAGCGAGGTCGCTGACCAGCCAGACGACCGCGTTGCCGACATCGGCGGGCTCGGCCACCCGACCGAGCGGGACGGCCGCGGCCATGGCGGCTGCCCCTTCGGGGCCACCCCAGTAGGCGTCGAACACCTGCGTGCGCACCGTGCCGGCCGAGACCGCGTTCATCCGCACCCTCGGGGCCCACTCCATGGCCAGGCTCTGCGTGAGGCTGATGAGGCCGGCCTTGGCCGCGCCGTACGCGGCCGTGCCGGGAGACGGTCGCATCCCCGAGAGGCTGGAGACGTTGACGATCGACCCGCCATCGGGCTGGACCTGCATGACCCGGTTCGCCGCCTGAGCGACGTGGAGCGCGGCGGTCAGGTTGAGCGCGACGACCTTCTCGCTGAAGCGGGCCGACGCGGTGGCCGCGTCGGCGCCGGGCGAGCCCCCGGCGTTGTTCACCGCCACGTCGAGGTGGCCGTGCTCGGCGACGACGCGGTCGACCGCGTCGCTCGCCGCGGCCGGGTCGCGCACGTCCGCGGCGATGAACGTCACGCCGTCGGGGAGGTCCTCCGGGGTGCTGCGGCCGCACACGACGACCGTCGCGCCGGCGTCGCGCAACCGGTCGGTGATGCCGCGGCCGACGCCCCGACCACCCCCGGTCACGAGGGCGACTCGGCCGCTCAGGTCGATGGTGATGGCCATGTGAGCTCCCGCGACAGGGTCGGCTACGGTGACCGCCAGATTTCCTGACGCTCAGTCAGGTTTACACCAACCGGTCGTCGCGTTCGGCGCTCGCCCCTAGCCAGAAAGCAGCCGATGGGCATCACCTCCTCCGTCGACGGCGGCGGCATCGCCGAGGTCGTCATGGACAATCCGCCGGTCAACGCGCTCACCGTGGCGGGGTGGTTCGAGCTGGCCCGCACGGTGCGCGACCTCGGAGAGCGCGATGACGTGCGGGTCCTGGTGCTGCGCGCCGAGGGCCGCGGGTTCAACGCCGGCGTCGACATCAAGGAGATGCAGGCGACCGAGGGGTTCGCCGCGCTCCTCGGTGCGAACCGGGGGTGTGCGCAGGCCTTCGCCGCGATCTACGAGTGCGCGGTGCCGGTCGTCGCCGCGGTCAACGGGCACTGCCTCGGCGGCGGCATCGGCCTGGCCGGCAACGCCGACGTGATCGTCGCCGCCGACGACGCGACGTTCGGCCTGCCCGAGGTCGACCGAGGCGCGCTGGGGGCGGCCACCCACCTCAGCCGACTCGTGCCGCAGCACAAGATGCGGGCGATGGTGTACACGTCGGCCACGGCCTCGGCCGCCGAGCTGCACGCGTTCGGCTCGGTCCTCGAGGTGGTGCCGGCCGCCGAGCTGCGGGCCGCCGCACTGCGTGTCGCCGGGGTCATCGCCGCCAAGTCGCCCACCGTGATCCGCGCCGCCAAGGAGTCGCTCAACGGCATCGACCCCTGGGACGTGAAGCGCTCGTACCGCTTCGAGCAAGGGTTCACGTTCGAGCTGAACCTCTCCGGCGTGGCCGACGAGCACCGCGACGCCTTCGTCGCCAAGACCGACCTGGAGGTCGACCGGTGACCGCGGTGACGAACGATGCGCCGGCGGCGCCGGCCGCGCCGGCGGAGAAGCTGCTGACCGAGGACGAGGTCGTGGGGCGACTCCGATCGGGCATGACGGTGGGCATCGGGGGTTGGGCCAGCCGCCGCAAGCCGATGTCGCTCGTGCGGGCCTTGCTGCGCAGCGACATCGACGACCTGCACCTGGTCTCCTACGGCGGACCCGACGTCGGCATGCTCTGCGCGGCGGGGAAGGTCTCGCGGCTCACGTTCGCGTTCGTGTCGCTCGACTCGATCCCGCTCGAGCCGCACTTCCGGGCGGCCCGGCAGTCCGGTGCCATCACCTGCACCGAGGTCGACGAGGGGATGCTCCTGCTCGGCTTGCAGGCGGCGGCATGGCGGGTGCCGTTCCTGCCGACGCGGGTCGGGCTCGGTTCGGACCTGTTCCGGGTCAACCCCGACCTGCGGACCGTGCGCTCGCCGTACCCCGGTCCCGACGGGGGCGAGGGCGAGGAGCTGGTCGCGCAGCCGGCGATCCATCTCGACGCCGCGCTCTGCCACCTCAACGTGGGCGACGCCCGCGGCAACGCCGCCTTCACCGGGCCCGACCTCTACTTCGACGACCTCATGCTCGAGGCGGCCGACCAGGCGTTCGTCTCCGTCGAGCGGATCGTGGCGACCGAGCAGCTCCTCGGCGCGGCGGGCGACATCACCCGCTGCCGGATCAGCCGCCTGTTCGTCGACGGCGTCGTCGAGGCACCGAACGGCGCCCACCCCACGTCCTGCGACCCCGACTACGGGCGGGACGAGGCGTTCCAGTCCTCCTACGCGAAGGCCGGGGGTGACGCGTGGCCGGCGTTCCGCTCGGACTGGTTGGCCTTCCCCGACGAGGCCGCGTACCAGGCGGCCCTGGCGGCCCGACCCGGCGACGGCGGGGGGGCCTCGGCGTGAGCGACATCACGCGTGCCGACATCTGCGCGGTGGCGGTGGCCGAGTGCTTCCGGGGCGACGGCGAGCGGCTGGCCAACCCCATCGGCACCATCCCGATGATCGGGGGGCGGCTGGCCCGGGCCAGCTTCGCGCCCGACCTGATGATGACCGACGGTGAGGCCGCGCTCATCGCCAACGACGCGGCGGTCCCCGACCCCGACGAGCGGGTGTTCGAGACGTGGAACCCGTACCGCCGCATGTTCGACGTGGTCTGGAGCGGCCGGCGCCACGTGATGATGGGCGCCACCCAGGTCGACCAGTACGGCAACCAGAACATCGCCGCGCTGGGCGACGACCCCCAGCGCCCGAAGGTCCAGCTGCTCGGGTTCCGGGGGGCGCCCGGCAACACGATCAACGACACGACCTCGTACTGGGTCCCGAGCCACGGTCCGAAGGTCTTCGTCGAGCATGTCGACCTGGTGGCGGGCATCGGCTACGACCGCGCCGCCGAGCTGGGGCCGGTGGCCGCCCGCTTCCATGAGGTTCGCCGGGTGGTCTCGAACCTCGGCGTGTTCGACTTCGAGACGGCCGACCACCGCATGCGCCTGCGCTCGGTGCACCCCGGCGTGACCGTCGACGAGGTGCGGGCGGCGACCGGCTTCGACCTGGTCGTCCCCGACGAGGTCCCCGAGAGCCGACTGCCCACCGACGACGAGCTCCGCCTGCTCCGCGAGGTCATCGACCCTGACGGCACCCGTGAGCGCGAGGTCCCCACCCCCACCTGATCGAGATGGCGTGCCGGCGCGGCCATCATGGGCCGGTCGGCGGGCCTGAACGCGGAGGAGCCACGGATGTCCGACCCACTGCACACGCGCTTCTGCGAGCTGGCCGGCGTGCGGCACCCGATCGTGCAGACGGGCATGGGCTGGGTGTCGGGGGCTCGCCTGACCGCGGCGACGAGCGAGGCCGGCGGACTGGGGATCCTGGCTGCGGTCACGATGACGTTCGACCAGATGCGCGACGCCGTGCACGAGGTCAAGGAGCGCACGGCCAACCCGTTCGGCGTGAACGTCCGGCCCGACCAGCCCGGGCTCGCCGAGCGGCTGCGGTTCGTGGTCGACGCGGGCGTGCGGGTGGTCTCGTTCGCGGGCGCGCCCTCGAAGGACGTGGTCAGCCGGCTGCACGACGCGGGCGCCCTCGCGATCCCCACCGTCGGAGCCGCCCGGCACGCCGAGAAGATGCTCGACTTCGGGGTCGACGCCGTGATCGCGCAGGGCAGCGAGGGCGGAGGCCACACCGGCTCGGTGCCGACGTCGCTGCTGCTGCCCCAGGTGTGCGACGCGGTGGCGGCCGAGATCCCGGTGCTTGGCGCCGGTGGCTTCCACGACGGGCGGGGCCTGGTCGCGGCGTTGGCGTACGGCGCCGACGGCATCGCCATGGGCACCCGGTTCCTGCTCACGCAGGAGAGCCGGGTCCCCGAGCGCATCAAGGACCGCTACCTCGACGCCACGGTGTTCGACACGGTGGTCACGACCGCGCTCGACGGCGCACCCCAGCGCGTGATCCGCACCGAGCTGGTCGCGGCGCTGGAGGCCTCGTCGATCGTCACCCGCCTGCCACGCGCGGTCCGCAACGCGCTCGAGCTCCGCAAGGTCACCCACACGTCGATGCCGGATCTCGTGCGCGAGGGGCTGGCGATGCGCAAGAGCCAGGACCTGTCGTGGAGCCAGCTCGCGATGGCCGCGAACGCACCGATGCTGGTCAAGGCCGCGCTGGTCGACGGCGACCCGACCATCGGGGTGCTGCCCACCGGCCAGGTCACCGGCGTGATCGCCGAGCTGCCCACCGTCGCCCAGCTCGTCGACCGCATCATCACCGACGCCCGCGCCACCCTCGCCCGCCTCCACGGGTGACCCGAGAAGGCGGAGGCAATGACCCACCGGATCGGTGCGCGGTCGCCTCGGGTTTTCTGCGGAGGCACGAGCTCCCGTTCGGGGGAGTCATCGCCTCGGCGCGAAAGCCGAGGCAATGACCAACCGGATCGGTCCGTCATTGCCTCGGGTTGTGGGTGTGGGGACCTGACGGGGCGTCAGATAGTGTCGGTGGCGATGGCTGGGAGCGACGCGTGGACCTGACGTGGTCGGCGGACGAGGAGGCGTTCCGAGCCGAGGCGGCGGCCTGGCTCGAGGCGAACCTGCGGGCCTGGCGGGAGCGGCATGGCGGTCGCATCCTCTCCGGTGACACCGCGGAAGGGTTCGCGCAGCACCTCGAGTGGGAGCGGACCCTGTTCGACGCGGGCTGGGCGGTCGTGTCGTGGCCGGAGGCCTACGGCGGGCGGGCCGCGTCGCTGTGGCAGTGGCTGGCGTTCGAGGAGGAGTACCACCGGCTCGGCGGTCCGCCGCGGGTCACGCAGAACGGCATCTTCCTGCTGGCTCCGTCGATCTTCGAGTTCGGCACGCCCGAGCAGCAGGACCACGTCCTCCCCCGCATGGCCAGCGGCGACGACCGGTGGTGCCAGGGATGGAGCGAGCCGAACGCGGGGAGCGACCTGGCGTCCATCACCAGCAAGGCCACGCGGATCGATGGCGGCTGGATCCTCGACGGCCAGAAGACCTGGACCACCCGAGGCGCGTTCTGCACGCACCTGTTCGGCCTGTTCCGCTCGGACCCCGAGAGCCAGCGCCACCACGGCCTCACCTACCTGCTCGTGCCGCTGGACCTCGACGGCATCACCGTGCGTGGGTTCGGGCGGCTCGACGGCGACGAGGGCTTCGCCGAGGTGTTCTTCGACGGCGCGTTCCTCCCCGACGACGCGCTGCCGGGCGGGGTGGTGCTCGGCGGCGAGCAGCAGGGGTGGGCGGTGGCGATGGCCACGACGTCGTCCGAGCGCGGGCTCACCCTGCGATCGCCGGGGCGCTTCTGCGCGACCGCCGATCGCCTCGTCGGGCTCTACCGCGAGCGGCTGGCGGCCGACCCCGAGGCCGTGGACCCCACCCTGCGCGACCGGGTCGCGCAGCGCTGGATGGAGGCCGAGGCGTACCGGCTGCAGACGCTGCAGACGGTCACGCGCACGGTGGCGGGCCAGCCCGCGGGCGCCGAGACCAGCCTCGTGAAGATCTGGTGGTCCGAGCTGGACATCGCGCTGCACGAGACCGCGCTCGACCTCCTCGGGCCGGAGGCGGAGCTGGAGGGCGCGTGGTCGAAGGGTTGGCAGTTCGCGCTGTCCGGTCCGATCTACGCGGGGACCAACGAGATCCAGCGAAACATCGCCGCCGAGCGCGTGCTCGGCCTGCCGAGGAAGTAGGCCGCCCCGCCGTGCACTTCGCGTTCGACGACGACCAGCTCGCGTTCCGGGACGCCGTCCGTGACCTCCTGGCCAAGGAGTGCCCGCCCGAGGTGGTGCGCGCCGCGTGGCCCGAGGGGCCGGACGAGCACGGCGCCCGCAAGGGCGACGGCGCACGAGCCGATCCCCCGAGGATCGAGCGCGTGTGGGTGGCCCTGGCCGAGATGGGCGTGCTCGGCATGGCGGTGCCTCAAGCGCATGGCGGGCTCGGGCTGACCGAGGTCGACTGGGTCCTGCTCGCCGAGGAGACCGGCTTCGCCGCGCTCCCGCACCCGTTCGTGGAGACCGTGTGCGTGGCCGGGCCGCTGCTGGCCGCAGCCGGAGACCCGGACGGGCTGGTCCCCGGGATCGTCGCGGGCACCGCCACCGTCGGAGTGGTCCCGCTCGACGACCTCGTCGCCTGGGGGGATCGGGTCGATCGGGTCGTGCTCCTCGACCAGCGGACCAGCGGTCGCCACTGGCAGGCCCGACGGGTGGAGGGCGGGCTCACCCGTGGCCCGAAGCCGGGGACGCCCCGCCGCATCGAGGCGGCGCTCGACGGTGCCCGTGCGCCGCTTGTTCTCCAGCAGTGGAAGGAGGTCGGACGCTGCGGCACCCCTGACGACGCGGCGCTCGCCTTCGACCGCGGTGCGCTCGGGACGGCGGCCCAGCTGGTCGGGTTGGGCCGGCGGATGCTGGACCTCACGGTCGGCTACGTCAGCGAGCGCAGGCAGTTCGGCGTGCCGGTGGGGTCGCAGCAGGCGGTCAAGCACCACTTGGCCGACGCCGCGCTCCAGCTCACCTTCGCGGCGCCGGCGGTCTACCGGGCGGCATGGTCGCTCGCGACGGGAGCGCCCGAGGCGGCGCGGGACGCGTCGATGGCGAAGGCGATGGCATCCGACGCGGCGCGGCTCGTAGGCCGCAAGGCCCTGCAGTGCCATGGCGCGATCGGCTACACCGTCGAGTACGACCTGCACCTCTATCTCAAGCGCGCCGAAGCGCTGGCCCGGGCGTGGGGCTCGGCCGGCTGGCACCGCAACCGGGTCGCGACCGCGCTCGGGATCTGACCGCAATCCACTGAACGAGGAGCTCCCATGCCCGAGGCCTACATCGTCGACGCCGTCCGCACCCCCGTCGGCAAGCGTGGCGGCGCGCTGAGCGGCGTGCACCCGGCAGACCTCGGCGCGCACTCGATCAAGGCGTTGGTCGAGCGCACGGGCATCGACCCCAACGCCGTCGACGACGTGATCTTCGGCAACGTCGACTCGATCGGCGGGCAGGCCGGTGACATCGCCCGCACGTGCTGGCTGGTCGCCGGCCTGCCCGAGGCCGTGCCGGGCACCACCGTCGACCGGCAGTGCGGTTCGGCGCAGCAAGCCGTGCACTTCGCGGCGCAGGCGGTGATGGCCGGGGTCAACGACATGGTGGTGGCCGGCGGCGTCCAGCAGATGTCGCAGATCCCGATCGGCTCGGCCAACTCGCTCGCCGTGCCGCTCGGCTTCGCCGACCCGTTCACCGGGTCGCCCGGCTGGGTCGCCCGCTATGGCGACGGTGAGGTCAGCCAGTTCCGCGGCGCCGAGATGATCGCCGAGAAGTGGGACATCTCCCGCGACGACATGGAGGCCTTCGCGGTGGAGTCCCACACCCGCGCGCTGCGGGCGGCGGCCGAGGGCCGGTTCGAGGCGGAGATCGCGCCCCTCGCCGGGCTCGACCACGACGAGGGTCCCCGTGAGCCCAACTGGGACAAGATCCGCAGCCTGCCGACGCTCGTCGAGGGCGGCCGGGTCACCGCCGCGGTCGCCAGCCAGATCAGCGATGCCTCGGCGGCGATGCTCATCGTGAGCGAGCAGGCGCTGAAGGACCACGGGCTCACGCCGCGGGCCCGCATCCACCACATGAGCGTGCGGGGCGACGACCCGATCTTCATGCTCACCGCGCCGATCCCCGCCACCCGCTACGCCCTCGACAAGGCCGGCATGTCGCTCGACGACATCGATGCGGTCGAGATCAACGAGGCCTTCGCCTCGGTCGTGCTGGCCTGGGCCAAAGAGCTGCAGCCGGACATGGCCAAGGTCAACCCGAACGGCGGGGCCATCGCCCTCGGCCACCCCCTCGGCGCCACCGGCGTGCGCCTCATGACCACGCTGCTCAACCACCTCGAGCAGACCGGCGGCCGCTACGGCCTGCAGACGATGTGCGAGGGCGGCGGCCAGGCCAACGTGACCATCATCGAGCGCCTGGCCTGACCCCCCACCCACACCCCCACCCAGACCCCCACCCACACCCAGCGAATGTGGAGTAGAAGCGGTCGTGGGAGCGACCGCTTCTACTCCACATTCGCTGGGGTGAGGTGGTGCAGGACGATGGCGGCGGCGGTGGCGACGTTGAGCGAGTCGATGCCGGGGGCCATGGGGATCCGGACCCGGACGTCAGCGGCGTCGAGCGCGGTGGCGGTGAGGCCCGGACCCTCGGCGCCCACCAGCACGACGACCGGCCGTCCGCCGAACGCGTCCACGTCGAGCTCGCGCAGCGCGACGGCGTCGGGCGCGGGCGTGAGCGCCACGACGGTGGCGCCGAGCGCGTGCAGCTGCTCGACACCGGCGGGGAACGCCTCGAGCCGGCCGGTCGGGATGCCGAGCACGTGGCCCATCGAGACGCGCACCGACCGGCGGTAGAACGGATCGGCGCTGGTCGGGTCGAGCAGCACGGCGCCGACGCCGAACGCCGCCGCGTTCCGGTAGAGGGAGCCGAGGTTCTCGTGGTCGTTCACGCCCTCCAGTGCAAGCAGCAGCCGGGTGCCCGTCACGACGTCGGCGGGCTCGGCGGGTGGCTTGCGGTCGACCGAGGCCAGCGCGCCCCGGTGCAGGTCGAACCCGACGACGCGCCGCAGCACGGGCTCGGGCGCGACGAGCACCGGCGCGCCGACCGCGTGCAGCCGATCGCCCAGACGCTCCGCCAGGCGCTCGGCCACGCGGGGCAGCAGGAGCAGCGAGCGGACCTGCCACCCCGGAACGGTCAGCAGCCGCTCGATGGCGAGCGTCCCCTCGACGACGAAGAACTGCCCGGCCCGCTCGACGCGCCGCCGCCCGGCCGGATCGTTGAGCGCCAGGTAGTCCGCCAACCGCGGGTCGTCCGGGTCCTCGACCATCACCCCCAGTGCCATGCCGCCAGCCTGGCGCGAACCCGCGCTAGCGGTCGAGGAAGGGAGCGAAGCCGTCGAGGGTGCGCAGGACCTCGTCGCGGCCGGCGGAAGGGACGCGCAGCACGGTCTCGGTCACGCCGAGCGACTCGTAGTGGTCGAGCTTGCCGCGGTCGGGCAACGTCCCGAACGGGATGATCTGCAGGTCGGCCAAGTCGCGGCCGACGGCGTCGAGCGCGGCCCGCAGGTCGGCGAGGGCGGTGGCCAGGCCGGCGCCACCGATCGGGATCCAGCCGTCCGCGAACTCGGCGATGTGCGAGAACAGGATCGGACCCGCGGCGCCGCCGAGCAGCACCGGCACGCGGGGTCGCCCGTCGGCGCCGCGCTGCACCGGCTTGGGCCAGGCCCATGACGGCTCGAGCCGCACGTGGTCGCCCTCGAACGCCGCGACCTCGTCGCCCCACAGCGCCTGCATCGCCAGTACGCGCTCGCGGGTGACGGCGCGGCGCGTGGCCTTCGAGCCGCCGTGCTGCTCGAGCTCGTCGATGTTCCACCCGTAGCCGCAGCCCAGCGCGAAGCGGCCGCCGGAGAGGTGGTCGAGGCTGGCCGCCTCCTTCGCCGTGATGATCGGGTCGCGCTGCGCCGGCAGCGCGATGCCGGTCCCGACCCGCAGCCGAGTCGTGACCGCGGCCGCCATCGACAGCGCGACGAACGGGTCGAGCGATCGCTTGTACTCCTCCGCGAGCGGCTCGCCCGCGGGCGCCGGCGTGCGGCGGCTCGTCGGGATGTGCGTGTGCTCGGGCACCCAGAGCGACGTGAAGCCGCGGTCCTCCGCTTCCCGCGCCAGCTCGACGGGATGGACGCTCTGGTCGGTGGCGAAGATGGTGAGGCCGAGGTCCACGGCGTCGCACCGTAGCGGTTAATCTGACGGACCGTCAGGAGTCTCACGATCGGAGCAGCACCACATGCCGGGCATCTGCGCAGGGCGGGTCGTCGTCGTCACCGGGGCCGGCCGGGGCATCGGCCGAGCCCACGCCCTCGAGTTCGCCCAGCAGGGGGCGCAGGTCGTCGTGAACGACATCGGGGCCGAGCTCGACGGCACCGGCGGCTCGACCGGACCGGCCGGCGAGGTGGTCGAGGCCATCAGGGCCGCGGGCGGCGAGGCGGTCGCCAACGGCGACGACGTGTCCGACTGGGACGGTGCCCGGCGCCTCATCGCCGCGGCCATCGACGCCTTCGGCGAGCTGCACGTCGTGGTCAACAACGCCGGCGTCGTGCGCGACCGCATGTTCGCCAACGCCACCGAGGACGAGTGGGACCTGACGATGAAGGTCCACCTCAAGGGCCACTTCGCCCCCGCTCGCTGGGCCGTGGCGCACTGGCGGGACCAGGCCAAGGCCGGGCACCCCGTCGATGCCCGCATCGTCAACACGACGTCGGGGGCGGGGCTGATGGGCAGCGTCGGCCAGTCGGCGTACTCGGCGGCCAAGGGCGGGATCGCCGCCCTCACGCTCGTGCAGGCGGCCGAGCTCGGCCGCTACGGCATCACCGCCAACGCGATCGCCCCGGCCGCCCGCACCCGCATGACCGAGCAGGTCTTCGCGGGCACGATGGCCGCGCCCGACGACCCCGACGCCTTCGACGAGATGGCCCCGGAGAACGTGTCGCCGCTGGTGGTGTGGCTGGGCTCGGCCGACGCCGCCGGGGTCACCGGTCGCGTCTTCGAGGTCGAGGGCGGCAAGGTGTCGGTCGCCGACGGCTGGCGCCACGGCACGGTGATCGACAACGGCGCCCGCTGGGACCCGGCCGACGTCGGCCCCGCCATCCGCGAGCTGCTCGCCCACGAGCCGCCGCCGACCCCGATCTACGGCGCCGGCTGACCACCCCAGCAACTGGGCGGGGTTGCGGCCGCTCCGGCGACCGGAGCCCCGCCCAGTTCGGGACCGAGGTGCGAAGCTGGGGCCGATGAGCGTCGCCATGCCGCCGGTCGGGCCGGCCGAGCTCGCCGAGCAGGCCGAGCACTTCCGACGGTTCGCCGGCGAGACCGCTCGCCAGCTGCCGCTCTACCACCGGATCTGCCAGGCCGCCGCGGAGGACGCCGAGGTCGTCGCCCGCATGTTCCTCGCCCCGACGGAACAGCGGCGGCCGAACCTGCTGCTCGCGGCCGTGCACGACCTGGTGCTCGCGGGCGAGGGCGATCAGCTCGCGGCCTGGTACGCCTCGGTCACGGACCCGCCGCGCGTCGTCGGATCCGGCGGCGAGGACCCCTGGCCGCACTTCCGCAGCCTCGCCCTCGACCACGACGGCGTGGCCCAGCGGCTGGCCACCCGCGCCACCCAGACCAACGAGGTCGGCCGCTGCGGGCCGCTCGTGCTCGCGCTGGCGGGGTTGGCGGCGGACGCTCCGGGCGCGCCAGCGGGAGGTTCGCGGCCGCTCGGCCTGGTCGAGCTCGGCGCCAGCGGCGGCCTCAACCTGCGGCTCGACGCCTACGAGTACCGGTTCGAGCCGGGCGGCGCGGTCGGCGGGCCCTCGCCGCTGGTGCTCACCTGCCGCGTGCGCGGCGAGCGGCCGGCGCCGGTGCCGGCGCAGCTGCCCACGATCGCGTCGCGGGTCGGGCTCGACCTGCATCCGGTCGACCTCGGCGACCGCTCCGCCGCGCGCTGGCTCGTGGCCTGCCAGTGGCCCGACCAGCCCGAGCGCATCCACCGCCTGCGCACCGCCATCGCCCTGGCCCACGCTGGACCGCCCCGCGTGGTGCCGGGCGACGCGGTGGATGGGGTCGCGGCGCTGGTCGACGAGGTGCCCGCGCACGCGCTGGCGGTCGTGATCGCGACCTGGGCGCTCGCCTACCTCCTCCCGGCCCGCCAGCGCGACCTCATGGCCACGCTCGACCAGCTCGGTGCCCGACGCGACCTGTCGCTCGTCTTCGCGGAGCAGCCGCTCGAGGTGCCCGGCCTGCCGGTCCCGGCGCGCCCCGACGGCGTCGACGACCCGCGCTTCACCGCGCTGGTGCGCATCGACTGGCGGGCTGGCCGCCGCGCCGCGACCCGCCTCGCCGACCAGCACCCCCACGGCACGTGGGTGGAGTGGCTCACCGGCTGAGCCGGCGTCGCAGCGGGTGTGACCCGGGTGGATCGTCGCGCTAGACAGTGATGCCTCGCCGGGACTTCCACAGGAGCGCTCCACCATGCCCGAAGCCGTGATCGTCGCCACCGCCCGCACCCCCATCGGCCGGGCCGTGAAGGGCTCGCTCAAGAACTGCCGGCCCGACGACCTGTCCGGGTTCATCCTCGACACCGTGCTCAACAAGGTGCCGCAGCTCGACCGCCAGCTGGTCGAGGACGTGCTGATGGGCTGTGGCCAGCCCGGCGGCGAGGCGGGCTACAACATCGCCCGCGTGGCCGCCATCCAGGCCGGCATGCCCAACGTTCCGGGCGTCACCGTGAACCGCTACTGCTCGTCGTCCCTGCAGACGATCCGCATGGCCGCCCACGCGATCCGCGCCGGCGAGGGCGACGTGTTCATCGCCTCGGGCGTCGAGACCGTGAGCCGCTACATGTACGGCGCCGCCGACACCGGCCCGCACAACCCGCTCTTTGCCGATGCCGAGAACCGCACCTCGAAGCGCCACGAGGGCGGCCAGGGGGCCTGGGCGCCCGCCGAGGGTCTGCCCGACGTCTACATCGCGATGGGCGAGACGGCCGAGAACGTGGCCGAGCTCGAGAACGTGAGCCGCGAAGACATGGACGAGTTCGCCGCCCTCTCGCAGCAGCGGGCCACCGCGTCGCTCGAGAACGGGTTCTGGGAAGACGAGATCACCCCGGTCGAGACCGTCGACGACGAGGGCAACGCGGTCACGGTCACGCGTGACGACGGCATCCGCGCCGGCACGACGAAAGAGGGCCTGGCCAACCTGAAGCCGGCCTTCCGCCCCGACGGCCGGGTCACCGCCGGCAACGCGTGCCCGCTCAACGACGGCGCCGCCGCGGTGATCGTCATGAGCGACACCAAGGCCAAAGAGCTCGGCCTCACCCCGCTGGCCCGCATCGTCGCCTCGGGCGTGACCGGGCTGAACCCCGAGATCATGGGCCTCGGGCCGGTCGAGGCCATCCGCCAGGCGCTCGGCCGGGCCAACATGACCATCGACGACATCGACCTCGTCGAGATCAACGAGGCGTTCGCCGCGCAGGTGGTCCCCTCGGCCCGCACCCTCGGGATCAGCTACGACAAGCTCAACGTCAACGGCGGTGCCATCGCCATCGGCCACCCGTTCGGTATGACCGGCGCCCGCATCATGACCACGCTCATCCACGGCCTGCAGGACAACGACAAGCAGTTCGGCCTCGAGTCGATGTGCGTCGGCGGCGGCCAGGGCATGGCCATGGTCATCGAGCGGCTCTCGTAGTCCCCACGTCGCTCGCCCGCGCGTCGCGGCCGCGCAAGCTCGCGCACGTACCAGCGCTCGACGGCTTGCGCGGGATCGCGGTGGCGGGGGTGCTGTGGTTCCACGCAGGGCACCTGACCGGCGGCTACCTCGGCGTCGATCTGTTCTTCGTCCTCTCCGGGTACCTGATCACGTCGCTGCTGGTGCTCGAGTGGGCGGCGACCGGGCGCATCTCCGTGGCCGCGTTCTGGGGCCGCCGGGCCCGCCGCCTGCTTCCCGCGCTGCTGGCCGTGCTGGTGGTCGTCGGGCTCGCGGCGCATGGACACGTGCGGGCCGTCGACCGCGGGCAGCTGCGAGGCGAGGGCCTGGCCACGCTCGGCTACGTGGCCAACTGGTTCTCGATCGTCCGAGGGGCCGGCTACTGGGACCGGGCGTTGCTGCCCTCGTGGCTGCAGCACACGTGGAGCCTCGCGATCGAGGAGCAGTTCTACGTGCTGTGGCCACTGCTCGTCGTCGGCCTCTTCGGCGTGACCCGTGGGCCGCGGCGCCGGCGCGCCGCGGACGCACCTCCCGCGGGGTCGTCGTCGGCAGTGGACCTCGCCGGGCGACCGGCAGCCGGTGCGTCCGCCGCGGGCACCGACGGGCCGCCGGCCGAGGCCGAGGTGCGCCGGGCGGTCCGGCGGCTGGCCTGGC